>CBDUSE010000006.1:0-37830 GCA_965369835.1 uncultured bacterium | reverse complement strand
GCCTCCGAGGAGGCCGCGTCGTAAGCGACGTAACGCCTGGTAGCGGACGCCCGCTTGACCTGGCGCTTCTCGTCGAGCGTGACGACGGGTCGCCGGAGCGTAGCCGTACTCTTTTCATAATTTCATTGTGCGGAGGAGCAGGCCGGATGGTCGCCGCCGACTGCACCGCTGGTGCGGCGCAGTCGGATGGAGGAAAGTCCGAACTCCACAGAGCAGGATGCCGGGTAACGCCCGGGCGCCGCAAGGCGACGGAAAGTGGCACAGAAAACATACCGCCGCCCGAATCGGGTGACCGATTCGGGTTGGTAAGGGTGAAATGGTGCGGTAAGAGCGCACCGCGCGGCGGGAGACCGTCGCGGCAGGCCAAACCCCATCCGGAGCAAGGCCAAATCGGGGCGATAGGGTTGCTCGCCCTGCCCCAGGTGGGCCGCATGAGGCGGTTGGAGACAACCGTGCCAGATGAATGACCATCCCGGCACGGGCATTGCTTCAGCAATGTCACGCCGGACAGAATTCGGCTTAGAGGCCTGCTCCTCCGCTTCATTGCGTCCTGGGGAAACGGTCGTCAGATTCTGATCGAAGACCCTGCGGCATTAGGAAGGACTCATGGGAAAGAGAATGCTGAAGGTGCTGCCGTTCGCGCTGGTGCTGGCCGCGCTCGCCGTCGTCGTGATCGGGGCGGCGCTGCGGGCTGAGGCCGTCGGCGCCGAAGGGCCGGGCGGCGAGGCGGCTGCGGCCGAAAACGGATCGAGCGACATGAAGGGCTGGGTGGCCTGGGGCATCGCGCTCGTGTGCTCTTTGGTGGCGCTGGTGTTTGCCTTCGTCTTCTTCAAGGGCATGATGAAGGAGAGCGAGGGGAACGAGACGATGCGCAAGATCGCCCAGCACGTGCGCGAGGGGGCGAACGCCTACCTGAGGCGCCAGTACAAGACCGTCGCTCTCGTATTCGTCTGCCTGTGCCTGTTCCTGGCGTTCCTGGCCTTCGTGCTGGGCGTGCAGCACAAGATCGTCCCGTTCGCGTTTCTCACGGGCGGGTTCTTCTCCGGGCTGTGCGGCTGGCTCGGCATGAAGACGGCAACGTACGCCTCGGCGCGGACGACGGAGGCGGCGCGCAACTCGCTCGACCGCGGGCTGCGTGTGGCGTTCCGGAGCGGCGCGGTGATGGGCCTCATCGTTGTGGGCTTCGGCCTGCTCGATATCACGCTCTGGTTCGTGGCGCTCAAGGCGCTCGTGCCGGCGCTGGGGTGGGGGACGCTCGATCTGAGTGAGATCACGGTCATCATGCTCTGCTTCGGCATGGGCGCGAGCACGCAGGCGCTGTTTGCCCGCGTCGGCGGCGGCATCTACACCAAGGCGGCCGACGTGGGCGCCGACCTCGTCGGCAAGGTCGAGGCAGGCATCCCCGAGGACGACCCGCGCAACCCGGCAACCATCGCCGACAACGTGGGCGACAACGTCGGCGACGTCGCCGGCATGGGCGCCGACCTGTACGAGAGCTACTGCGGCTCGATCCTGGCGACGGCGGCGCTGGCGACGGCGGCGAAGCTCGGCTTCAACGGCGTCGTCGTGCCGATGGTGATCGCGGGCCTCGGCATCCTCCTTTCGATCATGGGCGCCTACCTCGTGCGCACCAAGGAAGGAGCGTCCATGAAGCAACTGATGGGCGCGCTGAACATCGGCCTGTGGTCGAGTTCGGCCGGTATCCTGGTCGCCTCGTTCCTTGCCGTGTGGTTGCTGCTGGGCCTCGAGTTCTGGGGCGTGTGGGGCGCCATCGTCGTCGGCCTTGTGGCCGGCCTCATCATCGGCAAGGGCACCGAGTACTACACCTCGATGGACTTCAAGCCGACGCGCGGCATCGCCGAGCAGACGCGCACGGGGCCGGCAACGGTCATCATCGAAGGGACCGCTACCGGCATGCTCTCGACGTGGATCCCGATCCTCACGATCAGCATCGGCATCCTGCTCGCCTTCGGTCTCGCCGGGGGCTTCCGCGAGGGCGGCCTCAACCAGGGCCTCTACGGCATCGGCCTCGCGGCGGTCGGCATGCTCTCGACGCTCGGGTTTACGCTGGCGACCGACGCCTACGGCCCGATCGCCGATAACGCCGGCGGCAACGCCGAGATGAGCAAGCTCGGCCCCGAAGTGCGCAAGCGCACGGACGCGCTCGACAGCCTCGGCAACACGACCGCGGCGACCGGCAAGGGCTTCGCCATCGGCTCAGCGGCGCTCACGGCGCTCGCGCTGCTCGCCGCGTACATCGAGGAGATCAAGATCGGCCTGATGCGCGTGGCCGGCACGGCCAAGGCAGCCCTTGTGCCGGGCCTCGAGAAGACACGGGCCGAGATCGAAGCGATGGGTTTCACGGACTTCATGACCGATTACAACGTGACGTTGATGAACCCGCTTGTGCTTGTCGGGCTCTTTGCGGGGGTGCTGCTCGCGTTCGTCTTCTGCGCGCTCACGATGAAGGCGGTCGGCCGTGCGGCGGGCGCGATGGTCGAGGAGGTGCGGCGGCAGTTTCGCGAGAAGCCGGGCATCATGGAAGGGACTGAGCAGCCCGACTACGCGCGTTGCGTCGAGATCTCGACGATCGGCGCGCAGAAGGAGATGATCTTTCCATCGCTGCTGGCGATCACAACCCCGGTAGTCGTCGGCGTGATCCTCGGCCCGGCCGGCGTGCTCGGGCTGCTGGCCGGCGGGCTGACGTGCGGGTTCGCGCTCGCCGTCTTCATGGCCAACGCCGGCGGCGCATGGGACAACGCGAAGAAGTACATCGAGACCGGCCAGCTCGGCGGCAAGGGGAGCGACAACCATAAGGCGGCCGTCGTCGGCGACACGGTCGGCGACCCGTTCAAGGACACCTCCGGCCCGTCCCTCAACATTCTCATAAAACTCGTGAGCATGGTCAGCATCGTCGTCGCCGGCCTCACCGTCAAGCTCGCGCCCATCATCCAGGGCTGGCTCGGCATCAGGTGACCTGATCCTCACGGACACCATGCGCGATTTCGCGCACAGTGCGGCATGTTCGGGATGGGAGATATTGAGAGCGAATTGGGTACGGTGTCCCGCGAACTTGAACTCCGGAACATCTAGTCCGGGCTCCCGGACGAGCTCGTTGAACGCGCAATCACGGTCGTCTTTCTCGAGCCTGCCGTGACCCGAAGAGGAAGAAAAGGAAACAACTCGTCGTTTCCAGTTCCAGGAGCTTGGCGACGCCCTTTCCGACTTCACCAAGAACCCGATCTGACGCTCTTCCAAGATATCGCTGCACGATGGTCTTCTCGAGCGCTTGAAGCCGTGAAACACGAAAGACTGAGTCGTAGCGTAGGCCGGTTTGCTGGAAATCCGGATCGGTTGAAGAAAGCACAAGGTCATCGGCGCGAGCTTTACCGACCTGAGAGCTTATCATCAAGCACACAAGGTCGGCATTTGCCGCATTGTGCTGATCGTTGGACAGAACGAGAGCAGGCCGAACGGCCGTGCCTCTCAGATCCGAATGAGGAAACTCAATTAGCAGTATGTCGCCTCTCTTGATCGAGCGGCCATTCACAGCGCCTCACCATCTTCTAGTGAATATACATCCTCGCCAGGTTCCGCAAGCCAGTCCAATGATCCAGAGAGGACCACATGCTGGAACAAGCGGTCATCCGGCACTTCCACAAGCTCGGTCTCGAACAGCTCTGGGACTTCCACGCTGAAGGCGAAGTAAGTATGGTGAAGGCGTGTTCCCTCTGCCACAGGCAGCGGCTCCTTGAGATCCCGGGAGTGAACTTGTAGTTCGGGTTCTCTTGTGATGGTCTTCATTCTTCCTTCCCCATATCGCGCACTTCGAAGGGACGCTGTCCGATAAGCACCCCGTCACAGAGGAATTGAAACTCGTAGATTCCGGGCCCGGGGAAAACCATTCCGTCTATGTTGAAGCCTAACTCAATAACTGCCTTAGGGTCCTCAAACTCAATTCCCCCCTCCAGCCCTATGATTGGCTTATCCTTCCGCGCGTCAACACACTGAAGTTGTGCTTGGTAGTGTCCTTGTCCGTTTGTAAGAGAGACGAAAATGGAAAGAGCTGGGTGCCGGCACGGGAACTTCTTGGAACCGAGCCGGTTGAAGATACCGACAAGCGTCTTCTTGCCTGTTCCTCGGTCCTCGATGATACTATCGCAGACGATGATGGCCAGATTAACGGGTGTGTGAACTGGTGGCACGAAGCTCAAGCCCCCTGTGTTCAGGCAGATCCTTGGTAGCTACATCGTCTAACATACACCATGCTAGGATCTTTGTCTAGGCAGAATCTCAGTTGGCTGAATGCGCTCTGTCTTTGTGTAGGTGCCTCATAACTGGCTGGTTAGCAATACAGAGCACCGGTGTGTCGCCTTGATGGACTCTCAACATTGCAGAGCCTAGCACAGTGCGATGTCTTGTCAAGAAGTCAGCAAGATGGTTATCAGGCGCGGCCCCATGAGTACTGTCGTTGACTTCAAGTCGGACCTTCAACTCGACGCCAAGCAAGACTTGTCGCAGCAGCTCGCATTCGGCGGATTTCATAAACAACTCTTGTCCTCTCTGGCGCACTGGGGGAGGGTGGGTTGGCGATGGATCGGGGTCGGAGTGAGTGTGGGGTCACCCGAGGCCGTTTCTTTGGGGTGGGAGCGATGATGTGCCGGCGGTGCGGCAGGCCGATGCGCGAGGAGAAGCGCAGCTTCCACAAGAAGCGTAAGTGGGTTTGCCCCGCGTGCGGGGCGGTGCGGATGCAGGAAGTCAGGCCGAAGAAGTAGCCACAGAGGGCACAGAGCGAAGAAGTAGCCACAGATTGCACAGATGACACAGATTGACATGGCAGGGTCGCTTGTCGCGAGTGGCGGGCGGGCCTGCCCTGCGTAGCCTTGGCGAAGCAGCGGCCCCCGGCTCCTCAGCGCCTTTGCGTGAGAAAAAAAGAACGTCGGCAATCGGCAACACCTTGCCGGCAGCGACGGTCCGAGTGATTCCCAATCCGACTGAAAGCTGCTACTCAGCGGTGGCCCCGACGGGCTCTTCCTTCTCTTGTCCTTCCCCGGTCTCGTCCCACCAGGCGCCGGTGTGCTGTGCGCACCACGGAATCGTGAGCGCCTTGTACGCCTCGGCGTAGAGCTTCAGATCGTGCAGCATCTCGTTGTGCGTAATGTCGGCCCCTTCGTGGGTCGGGTATGCGCCGGTGCGGGCGACGAGCGCCTTCATCTCCTCGGCGCGATCAATCACCATGCACGTGCACAGCGCGTTGACCTGGCTCTTCTGGCATTGCTGGAAGCCTTTGAAGAACGGGCTCTGCAGGGCCTCGCGCAGCGGCGTCTCGTAGATATTGTCGGCGGCGAAGTGGTTGAACACGCACGCCTCGACGTCGCCGTGCACGTTGATATGGAAATAGCAGCGGCCCCCGGCGATGCAGCCGCCGACGAGCGGCCCGTCGTTCCAGAAGTCGCTGATGACGAGTTGCTTGGTGCGCCTGAGCTCGTTGATCCGCTCGAGCCGCCACATTCGCTGCTCGGGCGTCGGCATCAGCTCGAGGTTCGGCGCCTTGCCCACGGGCATGTAGTGGAAGTACCAGCCGATCGAGCAACCCTTCTCGATGAAGAAATCAACGAACTCGTCGCTGACGACGAACTCGTTGTTCTCGCGGGTCGCCGTCACCGAGTAGGCAAAGACTGCGCCGTACCGCTTGAGCGCGTCCATCGCGGCCACGACCTTCGCGAAGGTACCCTTGCCGCGGCGGGCGTCGGTTTCTTCCTCAAAGCCCTCGACGCTGATGCACGGCATCACGTTGCCGAGCTCGACGAGCCGCTTCGCGCGCTCGTCGGTAATGAGCGTGCCGTTGGTGTAGACCTGGAAGTAGACGTCGTCGTGCTCGGCGAACACGTCCATGATCCCCTTCATGAAGAACGGCTCGCCGCCCGAGATCGTGATGAAGTACATGCCGAGCTCTTTGCACTGGCGGATCACGTCGCTGAGCGTCTCGACGGTCAGCCCGACGTCCTTGGCGTACGAGTTGGCATAGCACCCATAGCATTTGAGATTGCACGTCATGATGGGGCTGATCACCACCGCCACCGGCGGCAACCATCCCTCCTGTGCTTTGATCTCGTGCCGGATCCTCGTGCCGACCACCAACTCGTTGATGAGGAAGTTCTCGAGGACCTTCTTGCGCACGGGCTTCGCCTTGGTGGCAAAGATCTCCTTGACGAAGAGGACGAGACGTTCGATCCATTCCCGGCCGCCCGGATACCGGAGCCTCGACGACCACCGGCTCGTGACCTTCAGGAGCAGCTTGTCGGGAACGTACGGAAGCAGCTTGACGGCCAGATGGAGCCCGGCACGGGAAAACCGCGCGCTCGAGGCGCCGTTGCCGCTCCCGTTTCCACTCAAACGCGAGGAATCTTTCTCTAAAGCCATCGGGTTCTCCTCCGAGTGCGCGGTAGATAGGTCAATACGCAGCAAAACTCGCGCGACGCTACCAGAGCCGTCTCCGACGTGTCAAACGTTTTCGACCGCCTGCTACGCAACGGTTCTCAGTCCGGATTCTCATCGGTGGGGCCCGGCAAAGAGGCGGGCTCTTCCTCAATCAGATTAATCGTGTACTGCACCGCCGTGATCCACGGGCGCGCTCGTCGCCACGCATCCACTTCGCAAATCCCGTAGAGGAAAAACGCGTTCGACCCGCTCGTGAGCGCGATGAGCTGCACCCTGAACGGCCGCCGGTCCTTCACCCCCTCGAAAATGATGTAGTAGCCCGGCTCGCCCCGAATGTCGCAGTCGCCCTCGAGCTGGATCGCGGGCGCCTCGAGTGCGGCGTGGTTCTCGAGGAAACCGTGGGCCACCTGCTTGAGCGTGTCGCCGTACTCGTGGTCGGTCACGACAAAGAGATAGAGCCGCCCCGTCTCGAACTCGGCCGCGACGAGGTCCTCCTCGACCTTGAGCAGCGTCCAGCGCTCCGGCACGGTGAGCTCGGCGAGCCCGCTCTCGAGCCGCGCCACCTTCTTCGAGCTCATGATCGCCTGGGCCACCTCGTCCGGCTCGAGCGCCTTGAAGCTCGACACCAGCGTGCTCTCGATCTCGGAGACCACCTTCGAGTGCTGCTCCTCGGCCGGCGTCGTCAGGACGAGTAGCGACCAGAGCTTCCCTACTTTGGTGAACCAGTACTGCACCATGAGCGTCTCGCGGCGGGGCCGTCGTTTATCGCTCTCGACGAGCCGCGCGATCAATCGCACCGCCGGCCGCCCCGAAACCGTGAGGTCTTTTTTCAGGCTGGCCCTGTGCACCTTGGGATCGGCGTCCAGCGCCTCGACTTCGGCGTCAACGAAGTCGCTCAGCCGCGACGACGCGGGAAACGGGCGCGAGGTGATGATGAGTTCCGCCGCGACTGTGCCGCGCTTCACGAGGTAGAAGTGGTCGGGCGCCGCCGGGTCCTCCTCGTTTTCCGCTACGCGCCACTTTCCCTTGAACGAAAAGCGGTAACGGCCCAGCGGGTCCTCATAGACGCCCCGGCTTTTTTCAGCCGCGGGCAGGAATGCAGCCGCATTCAAGAATCCGGTTGCACAAGTGACGAAAACGATTGCGAGGAGTCGGGTCGTCGGGCGCCGCCGCATCGCTCAGCGTCCCGTAGGGCCGAAACCGCCCGCGCTGCGCTGCGTCTCATCGAGACTCTCCACCTCGACCAGCGCCGCCTGCGCGACCGGCTGGATGACCATCTGCGCAAGTCGCAGCCCGCGCTCGACGGTGAATGGTTCGGCGCCGTGGTTGATGACGATGAGCTTGACCTCGCCACGGTAGTCAGCGTCAATCGTGCCCGGCGAGTTGAGCACCGTGATGCCGTGTGCGATCGCCAGGCCGCTGCGGGGCCGGACCTGCGCCTCGTAGCCCGCAGGCACCGCCACGGCAAAGCCGGTCGGCACCAGCGCCCGCTCGCCGGGAGCGATCACGAGCGGCTCCGTGACCGCGGCACACATGTCCATCCCGCTCGCGTGCTGGGTCTTGTAAGCCGGCAGCGGCAGGTCGTGCGCCCCGTCGAGCCGCGCAATGTGCACCATAGGTCGTCGCATCAGCGCCTCGTGGTCACCTCAACACCGGGTCGAATCGTAGACCGAGCGGGAGCAGGTCGCAAGAGGAATTGCCGAGGGGCGTTCGCAGGATGGAGGAAGACGAAGCTCGGCGTACGCTGGGTCCGGCAGGCTGCTACTCCTTGGCGGCCTTGGTTTCCCGGAGCTTGGCGCGCTTCTCGCGTACCTTGCGCTGGAACTCTTCGTCGGAAAAGGTGGTGACGAACAGCTCGCGCCTACTCCGGCGGTAGTGCTCGCGCACGTCACGCACGTCGTTGAGGGCGAGCCGGAGCGACAGTGTGAGTAGAACGAACGACACGCCGCACAGGGCCAGGAGGATCGGGGCGTTTTGAAGCGGATCCACAAGCCGCACGCCGGCGACGATAAGCAGGATGGCGCTGCCGAGGCACACCGCGCACAACACACGTCGGAACCGCCTTGTGGGCGCAGCGCACGCGGCGTAGAACCTCGACACGATCCGGTACATCTCTTCCTCGTGTACGGAATTCACGTCCATTCTATACTCCCGAAGCGGCCGTTTGTCAAGGCAGAGACCGATTCATATTGACACTGGGTGTCGGCGAGGCCTAGAAAAGCCGTGGCGGGAGTGGGGTTCGTATCTTCACGCCTGGAACAAGAAACCCGAGGTGTTTTTCTGTGACTCAGCGGACCGAGGCCGAACGGCGCAAGGAGTTTGAAGAGGAGGCGCTCGTGCACCTGGACCTCCTTTATAACAGCGCCGTGCAGATGACGCGCAACGTCGCTGACGCCCAGGACCTTGTGCAGGAGACCTTCGTCAAGGCCTACCGCTTTTTCGACAAGTTCAAGAAGGGAACTCATTGCAAGGCGTGGTTGTTCAAGATCATGAAGAACAACTTCATCAACACCTTTCGCAAACGCTTGAAGGAGCCGGTTAAGATTGATTTCGAGGAAGTCGAGGCCACGCTTCAGGCTGAACCGCCGCCCGAATTCCCCCTGGGGGAGGGCGATGACATAGAGAAAGCGTTCGACGAACTGGTCGAGGATGACGTCAAGGAAGCCCTCGACCAGTTGCCGTTCGAGTTTAGGATGGCGACGATCCTTTCCGATGTCGAAGGGTTCAGCTACCAGGAGATCGCCGAGGTTATGGATTGCCCGATCGGAACGGTCCGTTCGCGCCTTTCGCGATCGAGAAAGTTCCTGCAGAGCAAGCTCTATGACTTCGCCCGGAAACGCGGGATAGTGAAACCAACACAGTGAGCACAAGCGAGCACGACAACCCTGATCTTCTCACCGCGTTCGTGGACGGCGAGCTGCCCGAAGCGGACGCCCGCAAAGTGGCCGAGCGGATCGAGGGCGATCCGACGGTTCAGCGGCGCGTGGCCGCTCAACGCGCAATCAAGCGCGCCGTCCGGATGCACATGTCCCGTTGCGCAGCCCCCGCGCAGCTCGAGCAGCGTGTCCGCGCAACGCTTTTCGAGGGCACCGCCTCCCGCGACGCCGAGCCGAAGCCGGCGAGGATATCCGTGAGGTGGCTCTTGACTCGGAGCCCCGCCTTCGCAAGCGCCGTCGGAGCGGTCGCGCTCGGGATCGCCCTCACCGTTGTCCTCACGCTCTATAGCGGACATCGCGTTACCCCCTTCATTCGGGACGTCTACGCCCACCACACGGACGTTGACCGCTTCCCGGTCCGGATCGAGGGGGACTACAAGTCCGTGGCCAACGAGACAGCCAACGCGGTCGGCTTCCCCGTGCCGGTGCCGCGGTTTGACGACACGTTCGCGCTCCTGGGCGCTCGCAAGTGCCGCCTCTGCGGCCACCTGATGGCGTTCATCAAGTACCGAGGGGACGAGGGGTTGATCTCCTTCTTCATCATTCCGAAGACGCGCCCGGCCATCTGGCGCCTCGACAAGCATGCACGGGACGAGATGGCTTTCTACGCAGCCGATTACGAGGGACTTCGGATGGCCTTCTGGCGCGAGAACGACGTCACGTACTGCCTCGCCGCATCGGTCGGCGAGGACCGCTTGATTGACCTCGCCTGCGAAGCATGCCGCCAGGTCCACGATGAGGACGGCTCGGCTGTCGCGGCGCTCCCACTTCGCTGGTTCCGGACCTTTGCGGGCATGGTTCGCTAAGCACTTCTCTTTGGATCTCTTCCCCGAGGCACGCCTTCGCCCGCCTTCACCTGCACGCAGAGAGGCCGAGCATAAGAGCTGATGCAAGCGCGCGGGTAGGCTTCTCGTCAGGGAAGTCGGGTGTGGCGGGAGTGTGGCTACGTGAGCACACCGGCAAGCGCGAGGGCGATCTTCTTGCGCTGCTTGCTCACGTACTGGTGAGAGCATCCGAGAGCCTCGGAGATCTCGGAGACGCTTGCGCCGCCGGCGAACGCATCGAGGAGCATCTGCTGCGCGATGGTCAGGCGCTGCCTGAGGAGCATGAGGACGTCGCCGGTGAAGAGCTGGTCTCGGAAGTCATGCTCGTCCGCCGGCTCAACAGCCGGCGTATTGTCGGAGACCTCTTCATCCATCGAGACGAGGACGCAGCCCGCGCGGTGCTTGCTGTCCACGCTCTTGCCGCGCTTCAGGCAGTCCATTCCGTAGTACTTGCAGCTCTGCAGGTACCAGCTCTCAGTCTGGCCAGGATTCGAGACTTCGTTTTTCCACAGATGGATCAGCATCTCCTGAAGAAGATCGTCGTGGTCGGAAGGGTTGGACGCAATCATCCTGGCAATTCCGCGCAGGTTCGCGCGGATACGCGGGCTGGACACCAGCATTGACCAATCTCCCATCGCCCAATGAGTTGCCGGCCCCTACACCAGCAAGTCATCAGCGACCCCGCCTGTGTCATAACTACGGGCAGTCGCTCTCGTGCCGCTCGCCACTGACGGGCCTTGCCCGTCGCAGGCGCGTCGGCGCCGCCCTCGAGCCCGAACCCCGGAACGTGCTGCACAGTCGCGACGATGGGCTTGCGCCGCAACACGCCAGCGCGTCCTCCTTCCCTGAGGCTCTCAGGACGCGAACCCTTTCCCCGCACGCGCTCGACCGAGACCGGCTCGGCTCGCCCGTCCAGCCGGGCGACACCCTAACCGGCTCAGCTCAAGATGGAGCCAACGAATCCCCCCTGATAGGATCCAAGCTCCCCTGCCACAAATACCACAGACAAGCCATAACACAACATCTTGTGGTATGTCTGTGAGACAACCACATCAGGATCGCCACAAGCTGAGATTCTGCATGTGGTTGTCGTCAGAAGTACATCGAACCCCTTGATGAATGAATCAGCATTATAATACCAGAATTGCCCCCCGATGGCAAGGAGAAAGTGCGACTGGGAGCAAAAATGGCCTACATTATGGTAGGCCAAATCACGAGCTCCTGGTACTTCGCCGCAACCTCCCCGGTCCGAGGCAGTTGCAGAGCGGCCTTGCCCTGCGTAGCCTTGGCGAAGCAGGGGTCGCCCTCGCTCCTCTGCGATCTCTCCGCCTCTGCGAGAGGAATAAAAGAATCTCGCGCATCCTCCTTCACTAAAACTTCCTACTTCGCCAAGGCTCCGTAGGACGAGACGGAGGACAGGACGGGGGATGGGAAGGCGTAGAAATCGCAGGGAATAGCAGGCTGCTGAAAAAAGCCAGAGCCCCGAGCGCAGAGATACCTTTGCCTTCGGCAACCTCAGCCGAGCCGTCTGCCCCGGAAGATCCTTTTTCTGCCAGCCCCGCCGAGAGCCGCCTCAGCGGCGATGCGATGTATGCCAGGGCCCCCTGGTCCCGCCGAGAGCCGCGCAGCGGCGACTGGGAGTAGCCACGGGCGCCAGTCCTCCGTAGCTTAAACGAAGGAGGACAAGCCCGTGGTATCGGCTGCCCCAAGAAAACCCGAGCCCCGAGAGGGGCGATTGAACCCAGCGCCACACTGTGTTGAGTCGCCCCCAATGGGGCTCTGTTCTCGCTGTCGCCCTGTTCCACGGGCTCGCCCGCCTTCACAGGAGCTCCGGCGTGCATGCGCCCGTGGCTGCTACCAAACGCCCCTTTTGGGGCTCGACGATTCTGTTGGCGTCAGTCTTTTTCAGCAGCCTGATAGTGCTTGACGGCGCCGTGTCCGCTGCCATTTCATATCTCCGGGTGTCGAAATACAGTGTTGATAACGAGAGGAGGAGAGCAATGGAGAAGTTTTGTCATTCGTGTGCAGCTCCGTTGGGGATACCGGATTTCAAAGGGCCGGCGGACGACTACTGTAAGTATTGCAGTGACGAGGCGGGGAACCTCAAGTCGAGGGAAGAGGTACAGAACGGCATCGCCCAATGGCTCAAGAGCTGGCAACCGGGCCTGGATGACACCAAGGCCATGGCCCGCGCTGCCGACTACATGAAGGCAATGCCTGCCTGGGCGCAATAGGGACGCCAAGCACGAGAACGAAGCGCTGCAGTCGGCGCGCAAGCGCCTCGAAATGCGGCTCGGTCTACAGGGACTGGAACCAAGAGCGATCTCCATCCAAGCGCCGATGGCCTGCCTGAGGCGGTCAAGCGCGCCAGATGCCTGGGCACAGAAGTTGCGGCGGTGGCGTGGAAGCGCATCATCACTCATTCCGAGCGGCGCCTCCACATTATCCTTTACTTGTCGGGCGGTTTGGGGGACACTTGCCGCGCTGGCGGTCGTGATCTGCCGGCCCGGTCTTCGGCGGGTGCGCCGGGGACTTTATTCTCACGCGGACGTAGTTACGGGTGGAGCCATGAAGCCTGCTCACAAGTTCGTTGTTATTCCTTCCTTGCCGGACAAGCTCAAGCAGCTCTGGGACCTCGCCTACAACCTCTGGTGGTGCTGGAACCCGGAGGCGATCGATCTGTTCCGTCGCATGGACCGGGACCTGTGGGAGCAGGTCTATCACAACCCGGTGGCGATGCTGGGTATCATTTCACCTGAGCAGCTCGAGCAGCTTGCTGCGGACGACGGGTTCCTGGCGCACATGGAGCGGGCGTACGTCCAGTTCGCCGACTACATGAGCAGCGCCACCTGGTTCAGCTTGGCGCATCCGGACGTAAACGAGGCAAAGGTCGCCTATTTCTCGCTCGAGTTTGGTCTGTCCGAAAGCGTGCCGATCTATTCGGGCGGCCTTGGTGTTCTCGCTGGAGACCACACGAAATCGGCAAGCGATCTCGGCGTGCCGCTTGTCGGGGTGGGGCTGCTGTATCGTGAAGGCTACTTCCGCCAGTACCTGAACGCGGAGGGATGGCAGCAGGAGTACTACCCGGACAACGACTTTTTCAACATGCCGGTCTCGCTCGTCCGGGACTCGAGCGGCAAGCCGCTCATGATCGCCCTGGAGTATCCTGCCGGCACCGTGCAGGCGCAGATCTGGCAGGTGGCCGTCGGGCGGGTGATGTTATACCTGCTCGACGCGAACATTGATGAGAACCGGCCCGAGGACCGGGAGATCACCGCGCGTCTCTACGGCGGTGATACCGGCAGCGAGGAGCGGATCCGGCAGGAGGTGATGCTCGGGATCGGGGGCATCCGGGCGCTCAAAGCGCTCGGCATCGAGCCGGCGGTCTGCCACATGAACGAAGGGCATTCGGCGTTCCTCACGCTCGAGCGCACGCGGATCCTCATGCAGGAGCAGAAGGCCACGTTCGCCGAGGCGCGCGAGGCCGTCGCCGCCGGGAACGCGTTTACGACGCACACGCCCGTGCCCGCCGGCAACGATATGTTCTCGCCGCAACTGATGGAGAAGTATTTCGCCAAGTACTACCCGGCCCTTGGGCTCAGCCGCAACGCGTTCCTCGCGCTGGGCCGGCAAAACGCCGGCGATAAGGACGAGCCGTTCTGCATGACGGTGCTGGCGCTGAAGTCCGCGACCTACTCGAACGGCGTGAGCAAGCTGCATGGTGAGGTCTCGCGCCGCATGTGGACGTGGGTGTGGGACGGGGTGCCGCTCGAGGAGGTACCGATCACCTCGATCACGAACGGGATTCACACCCGCTCGTGGATCTCGCACGAGATGGTCGGGCTTTACGACCGGTACCTTGGGCCGAAGTGGATCGAGTCGCCCGCCGACCAGAGCGTCTGGGAGCGCGTCGAGCAGATCCCCGACGGTGAGCTGTGGCGCACGCACGAGCGGCGCCGCGAGCGGCTCGTGGCGTTCGCGCGGCGCCGACTGCGCGACCAACTCAAAGGGCGGGGCGCTCCGCCGGGGGAGGTCGCCCAGGCCGATGAAGCGCTCGATCCGGACGCGCTCACGATCGGCTTCGCGCGCCGCTTCGCCGCCTACAAGCGCGCGACGCTCCTGCTGCGCGACCCCGAGCGCCTCGCGCGCCTGCTTACGGACAAGGAGCGTCCGGTGCAGATCATCTTCGCGGGTAAGGCACACCCGAAGGACAATAGCGGTAAGGAGTTGATCCGCCAGATCGCCCAGCTCGCCCGCCGCCATCCGCGGCACATCGTGTTCCTCGAGAACTACGACGTGAATGTGGCACGCTACATCGTCCAGGGCGTGGACCTGTGGCTCAATACGCCGCGCCGGCCCATGGAAGCGAGCGGCACCAGCGGGATGAAGGTCACCGCCAACGGCGGCATCAATATGAGCATTCCCGACGGCTGGTGGGTCGAGGGCTTCAACAACGAGAACGGATGGGCGATCGGGCTCGGCGAAGACTACGGCGGCGACTATGAGTACCAGGACGAGATCGAGAGCCGCGCCGTCTACGACATGCTCGAGAAGGAAGTGGTCCCGATGTTCTACGACCGCGGGCCCGACGACCTGCCGCGCCGCTGGATCGAGCGGATGAAAACGGCCATGCGCACAATCTGCCCGATGTTCAATACGAACCGAATGGTCCACGAGTACGCCGAGCGCTTCTACGTGCCCGCGGCGAAGCGCTACAAACGTCTGGTGAGCGAAAACCTCAGCAAGGCGCGCGAGCTGGCCGCATACATGGCACTGCTCAATGCGGAGTGGCCGAGCCTGCAGATCGAGAGCGTCGAGACCGAGTCCGTCGAGGAGCTGCCGGTCGGCTCGGGACTGAAGGTGCGTGCGCGGGTGCGGCTCGGGGCGCTCAAGCCGGAGCAGGTGGCGGTGCAGATCTTCGAGGGGATGCTCGACCAGGACGGCAACATCACCGACGCGGACGTGATCCCGATGGCCCCGGACAAGGCGGGCGGGGACGGCGTGCGCGAGTTTGTCGGCAGCATCGTGTGTCGGAGCAGCGGCCAGCACGGCTTCTCGGTCCGCGTGGTCCCGAGCCACGATGACCTCTGCTACCCGTTGAACACCGGCCTGATCATCTGGAAATAGCCGTCCGCCTGAGAATGGGCAGCGGCCTGAGGTCAGGTCGCTGGCGCATCCGGCTCGGCGGCACGCCGGTCGTCCCAATGACTATTCCTTGCTGCATCAGGGCCAGCGGTGATCGCATCGGCGCTCGGCAGTTTCGGGACTCCCCATTGACATCCGGCCACTTCGAGTGTACGTTCTCCCCATCAACCGTCTTGGCGACCAGGAAGTCATACACAAGAAGGATCCGCTACTATGATGCAATGTCCTGAATGTGGGACTGCAAACCGGCTGGGGGCGATTTTTTGTCGGTCCTGCGGGGCGAAGCTTGAACTCGACTCGGTCACATCCGAGACGTTCGAGCAAGTCACGGGCATCGTCTCCAAGGACAAGCTGGACGCGAAGAAGCGAGTCAGAAGGATCATCTTCAATGTGCTTCGCCTCGTTTTTCTCGCCGCCGTCGTGTACGGTTTTTACCTAGCGCTCCAGCGCCCCGAGGTGGACCAGCCGGAGACCAGCGGCAAGCTCGTCACGCGGTTCAAGGCGATGCGGGCAGAACTGCTGACCGGCATAAACCACAAAAGGGCGGTGACGAAGACAACAACGGAGCGGGCGGTCAACTCCTACCTCGCCAGCCTGATTGCTGCGACCGAGTCGAAGGGGAAGTCCTTCCAGCTCGTTGACTCGTGGGTGCTGATCGAGGACGGCGGCGAGCTGAACTGGGTGATTGATGTGAAGCTCTTCGGCCGCCTCATGCGGTTTCAGTACTTCGGTACAGTCGAGATCAAGGATGGGAAAGTAGTCTTTACGCCGAAGGGCTTTTTCGGCGCGCGACTGGGCAAGCTGCCGTACCCGACGCTGCTGATAGAGATGACGGCCAAGCGGCTCTGGCACAGCATCCTCGAGGCGGACAACAGGGCCAACGAAAAGGTCCTGGGTGCTGTCTCGGACTTGAAGTTCAAAGGCGATACTATTACGATAACGGTCGCTCCGTAGCGCCCCGCCTCGCCGAACGCGCGGCGGATCGAGTGCCGCGCGGCATAAGTAGCGCGCGCAGCATCGGTGGTGAGTGTAGCTCAGGTGGTTAGAGCATCAGATTGTGGTTCTGAGGGTCGGGGGTTCGAGTCCCCTCACTCACCCCATTCTTCTTCTTCCTTTCCGGGTCGCTCGTAGAGGCCTGCGCGCGGCCCGATCTGCAAAACGGTGGGTGGGCCGGACCAGGCCGGCATCCGACCGGGGAGGTGCCCGGCGTCGTGACCTCCAAAGAAAGGATACTCGCAGCGATCCACGGCAAGCCTGCCGATCACGTGCCTCTGACGACCTGGTGCTTCGGCTTCCGGGCTCCGGAACATCTGCGGTGGGAGACCAACGGCGCACCGGTAAGCCACTGGTACTCCAAGAGGCTCGAGCACCTACACGCCCTGCCACAGCCCTGGGAGCTGGAAGACGAGTTCAAGCGAGCAGAGGCCTGGCTCTCCGTCGGCGTTGACGACGTGTTGGATGTCTCCGTGCCATGGAGCCACGATCCGGAGGTCGCCTGGCACGATTCGGTTATTCCGGCCGGCGGCCGCGGCGGCGACGAGCGATATCCGGTCATGGTGCGCGACTACGAGACGCCGTCGGGCCCCTTGCGTCACGCGGTCAGGAAGACGGGTGACGAAGGGGAGGGGTGGCCCGTGCAGCCGGAGGCGGTGCCGCTCGTCGAGGACTACAACATCCCGCGCGCCGTTGAGCATGCTGTGAGCAGCCCGTCCGACGTCGAGCGTGTCGCGCACGTGTTCATGCCGCCGAACGACGAGCAGCGTGCCTGGTTTGCCGATCGCGTGGCCGCGATCAAGGAGTTCGCCGACGAGAAGGGGTTGCTCGTGCAAGCGTGGACCGCCTTCGGCATGGACGCGGCCGTCTGGTTCGCGGGCATCGAAGGCGCGATCATGATGGCCCTGGAGGCGCCGGACACCTTCGACCGGCTCGTGGACACGATCGCCGCCACCGACTACGCCCGGACCGAGCTGGCGGCCACCACTCCCGGCGTGGATATGGTCTGCCAGCGCGGCTGGTATTCGTCGACCGATTTCTGGTCGCCCGACCTCTTTGACCGGTTCGTTTTTCCGCACCTGGCCGAGCTGGCGGCACTCGCCCACAAGCACGGCCGCGCGTTCGGCTACGTGATGACCACCGGTGTGGAGATCCTGGGCTCGCGGCTGGCCGACGCCGGCGTTGATCTTCTCTACTTCGTCGATCCGGTCCAGGATACGATCACGCTCGAAAAGGCAAGGGAGCTGTTCGGGGACCGCATGACGATGGTCGGTGGCACGAACGCGCTGACGCTCGCCTCGGGCGATCCGGCGCGCATTCGCGACGAAGTGAAGCGTGCCATTGACATCCTGGGTCCGACGAACCGCTTCATCCTGCACCCCGTGGACTCGGTCTTTCCGGACACGCCGTGGGACGGCGTGGCGCAGATGATCGAAGCATGGAAGGAGTGCTGCTAGGGGAGAGCCGGCTGTGTTATCCAAACCGAGAATCCTGACTCCGCGCGTTGGTGTCGCGTCGCTGTCGAGCACGTTGGAGGTTGGAGCCGATCGAGCCGCGGAGGCCGCCGAGGCGCTGGCAAAGCTGCTCGAGGGTTTCGGGTGCGAAGTCATCAAGCTGGGGTCGGTTGACGCGCCGGACAAGGCGGTCGAGGCGGGCAGGAAGCTAGCCGAGGCGCACGTTCACGCCGTGGCGTTCGCGGCGGTAAGCTGGTACGAGGACTACCTCGTGCTCGACCTGCTCGAGGAATGCAGCCTGCCCGTCCTGCTCTGGTCGCTGCCGGGCATCGAAACCGGCGCGCTGTGCGGCAACCAGCAGCTCACTGCCTATCTCAAGCAGCTCGACGCGGCGTATTTCTGCGTGCACGGTACACTCGAATCTGACGAGGCTCGACGACGAGCGCAAGGCTTCCTTCGAGCAACCGCGCTGAAACATAGGTTGCGGCGCGCGCGGGTCGGTCTCGCAGGCCATCGCGTCGCCGGGATGACCGAAGTCGCGGCGAACGAATTCGCACTTAAGAAGGCCGTCGGTCCGCGGGTCGTCGCCCTCGACCTGCCGCACCTGCTGAGCAGCGCGCAGGACATCCCCGACGAGCAGGCGAGGCAACGGTGGCAGGACGTCGTGAGCCGCAGCGCCGCCTGCGAGGTCTCCGATGCCGACGGCCTCGACTCGATGAAGATGTACGCCGCGGTGAAGGACCTTGTCATTGAGCATCGGCTCGACGCGTTGACGATCGGCTGCTATCCCCATCTGATGGGCCGGGTCTGCTTGGCCGCTTCGCTGCTGGCCGACGAGGGGATTCCGCTCGGCTGCGAGGGCGACGTCAACGGCGCCGTCGGCCAGCTCATGCTCACGCTGCTGACGGGCGAGCCGACCCACAACACGGACTGGCTGGAGCCGTTGCAGGACGGCACTGTGGTATTGTCTCACTGCGGTTCGGCCTCGTTCAGCCTCGCGGAAGACCCGAAGGATATCACCCTTGCACCGGTCCGTCTGATGCACCAGGGAGTCTGCGCTCTTTTCCCGGCCAGAACGGGTCCCGTGACCTTGCTCAACTTGATGCCGCAGGGCAACGACTACCAGGTCGCGCTGCTCGAGGGTGATGCCGTCTCAACCGAAATGGTTTTCCCCGGCAACCCGTTGCGTGTTCGTTTTGCGCAGCCGGTACCGGCGATTCTCGACTGGATTCATGACGAAGGCATCGGCCACCATTGGATGGCCGGCTACGGCCACGTCGGCCGCGAGATTCGCGCGTGGGCTCGGCTTGCCGAGCCTGATGTCTGCCTCATCGAACTGCACAGTAGCGCAATTCCTGAATAAGATTCATAGGGGCAGGGGGCACAATAATGTCGAAGTTGGCCTGTCTCGGCGGCACGCCTATCTCGAAAACGGACTTCATGGGGGAGAGCGAGCTCATCACGCGGGCCGATCTTGAGCGACGATATCTGCTGGAAGCATACGACAGCGGCGTGTGGGACGATTGGCCCGAGGAGCCGTCGATGGCGTCGAAGTTCCAGGAGGAGTGGGCCGCGTTCAGCGACTCGAAGTACTGCGCGCTGCTGACCAACGGCACACACACGCTGCAGCTTGCGCTCGAAACCCTGGACATCGGCGCCGGCGACGAGGTCATCGTGCCGGGCCTGACGTGGCAGGCGACGGCGAGCGTCGTCTGCGACGTCAACGCGGTGCCCATTCTCGTGGACGTTGACCCCGAGACGTTGTGCATTGACCCGAAAAAGGTGGAAGCGGCCATCACGCCCCGGACGCGTGCGATCATTCCGGTCCATCTTTATCATCGAATGGCCGACATGGACAAACTGATGCGTATCGCGAAGAAGCATCGGCTCCACGTGATCGAGGACTGCGCCCATACGCACGGCTCGAGGTGGGACGAGCGCGGTGCCGGCACGTTGGGCGATTTCGGCTCATTTAGCTTTCAGAGCACCAAGTTGATGAAGAGCGCCGAAGGCGGCGCTTTGCTGATGCAGAGTGAGCGGTATTACTGGAAGGTCGTGAGCCAGCGCTCGTGCGGCCGCGAATACAAGAAGGGCACGAAGGTCCACAGCGGCAACTATCGCATGACGGCTTTTCAGGCGGCCGTCCTGCGGGGCCAGCTTGCCGCGATGAAGGTGAACGCGCCGATCATAGACCGCAATGGTCTTGCGCTCGACAAGGCTGTCGCCGACGCGCCCGGCGTCAGACCGCTGCGACGCAACAAGCACATCACGCGGCAGTGCGGCTACGGATTCGTGTTTCTCTACGACAAGGAGGCGTTTGACGGCCTCGATGGGCCGACATTCCGCAAGGCGCTCTCGGCCGAGGTTGGCCGCGAGTTCACGACCACGTACACACCGCTGAGCCACAGCGAGTTCTACTCGCCCCACACCAAGAAGCGCCACCACCTGAACGCCCGCTACCTCAAGGCGATCACGCCGTCGCGCTGGAAGCTGCCAGTGTGCGAAAGCCTTTGGCGAGATCGGGCAATCCTGACCAACTGGTCAGTCTACGGTACCCCACCGTCGCGGGCACATCTGCTGACCGACGCGATCGCCAAGATCCACGAGAACCGCAAGGACCTGCTCGGATCCCGGCGGCGGTAGATGCAAGAGATCGAAGGCCGGGGCCCAGGCCTTCTCACTTGCCCCGTTCGTTCTCGGGCGCTGAGGTCGAGCGGCCTCGAACGCTCGCTGCGCCGATCTCGACCGCGCGGTCACGATGCGGCAGCTTTGTGCGCGGCTTGAGGCGGCGGCTGGAATCCCACCACGTGAGCGCGCCGAGCTTGATTGTCACTTCGCCGGAAGGGCAATCCGGCGGCACCGTGAACGTGTGCTCATCGAGGACGAGGCAGCGTGGGACGATCGTGCGGGGCGCGAGCGGGAACGTCACGTTGTGGT
Source organism: uncultured bacterium (assembly GCA_965369835.1). Classification (GTDB taxonomy): domain Bacteria; phylum Auribacterota; class JABMQX01; order JAFGEW01; family JAFGEW01; genus CBDUSE01. Next base: position 17,100 of record CBDUSE010000006.1, on the reverse strand, counting down.
CGGCCTGGAAGCGGATCTCGTTGCCGGCGACGAAATGGACGAAGACCGGTAGGTAGTCATAGGGGATTTTGCCTTCGAGTTCCCACACGAGGCGCAGTGTCGCGGTTTCGCCGGGCACGAGTGGCGATGGGCTCAGCGTGTAGCCGACGAGCGAGATGCCGTACGGGAAGCGGCAGTGTGTGGCGATCTCAGGTGTGAGCTTCTCAAGCGCTTTGTGGGCCTGGTCGTCGGTCGTTTCCAGCTTCTCAAGGTTCTCGCGGATACCCTCGTAAGTCTCAAATGAGCGCTGGAAATACCGCTCTGCCTTATCGCGTCGCCCCGAGCGTTCGAGTTCGATTCCGTGTTCGTGGTACCAGGCGGCGGTGGCGATGCGCGCCGTGCGGACGAGCGTGAAGCCGTTCCACTTCAAGCCTGGGAACGATTCGTACTCGGTGGGGGAGTCCACGATGATGTAGGCGGTGTAGTTCGCCGAGTGGTGGGCTTCTATCGCCGCGTCGCTGAGCGTGGCGTCCATTAGGAGCTTCTCGGCCTGTTTGGCGTGGGCGTTCTCGACGACAACGGCGACGTCGCGCCGTATCGGTACAACGCGCGAAACGTGCGTGTGCGGGTGGCGGTTCGAGTAATAAGGAAGCACGGCAAGGTCCGTGTCGGACCGCGCGCCGATCTTGGCGCTCAGCCACGGGTCGCACACAGCGAAGGTGGCGCCCGCATCACGAAGCATTCGCGCGATGTCGCTCGCTTCCTGCTCGTCGGGAAGGGCGCCGTTGCCGGCATCGCGGTACACGTACACTTCGCTGAAGCGCCAGACCTCGTAGTGGTCGGCCGGCGCGAGCATACCATGGACCTTGATGTACCGCACGAGGGCCGTTGGGAATCGGCATTCCATGACCGTGTGCCGGCCTCGATGGAAGAGCCGGTTGCCATAGATGCAGGCGGTCGCGGCCCGTTTCTCAGTGTGCTGAATCTCAGACCACAGCGACCCGTCATTCGAAACGGAGATCGTGTATCCCGACGGGTAATCCCATTCGTTCGGCGCGACGAAACGAATGCCCGCCACCGGCGTTTCCTCGCCGAGGTCAATGGTCAGCCCGGTGTTCGCGGCGTATTCGCTGCCAAGGAGTGTCTCCTCATCGTGGTCCGTGAGAGCGAACGTGCTGGCAGCCGTACTGCCCCCGGATCGCGTGGAGACCTCGAGGGGGCTCACAAGATTGAATCGCGTTCTGGGCAGGGCAAGATTGTGGAAGACGGTCCACCCCCTCACGGTGAACGTGTCGGGAGCCGGGATCCTGACGGTCCTCAAAGTCTCCTCAAAAATCCGTGCCTCGGCTCCCGGCCTGCAGAAACCGGCGTTGTCGTCTGCGATTGCGCCGGCGAGGTACGGATAGTACCGCTCACCCCACGGCTTGACGAACATGACCCGGTCACGCGCCGCCCACGTCAGCGCGTGCCACTCATCGGTGTCATGCATGACGTGGCGCAAGCCCTCGGCCTGCACCGCCGCCACGATCTCGCCGTGCGCTTCACGGCGAGCAGCGACACGCTCCGCCCGCTCGCCACGGGCCACTATCCCGCACGAGGCGATGTTGGTCGCGGCGACGATGGCGACGAGCCCTGCGGTTGCCCATGTCAGCCAGGTGCGCCGGAACACAAGCGGAAACGCGAAGGCGGCGGCAACCACCAAGTAGAACATGAGGAAGTATCTGGGGTTGTATTTCTCGGCAAGAGGGTTGGTCAGATAGAACGGCAGGTACACAAGCACGAACACGACGGGCAGCAGCGCGGCGCGCACGACCCGCCGGTCTCGCCGCACGATAGCCGTGGCAAGGCCGGCGACGATCGCGGCAAGCGGCGCCACGTAGCACGCGGCGACAAGCAGGCGGACCGGCGAAGGGATGGCGGCGTTGGTCTGGAACAGCTCCGGGATGTAGCGAGTGAACACCATCCGAGTCACGGCGGGGACGAGCGCCAGCTTCGATGGTCGAAAACCGTACAGTTCCGCGAGCCCGTACCTCAGGCCGGTCACAATAGCAGGACTGAGAGCGATGAGGAACACGACGGACGCTGCGGCGAGCTTGCGCATGGTCCCACGCGCCAAGCGCGTGCGGACCAAATGCCCGACGAGCAAAGCGAAGCCGACGATGAGGTAGGGGAGGCAAAGGGGGTTCGTCCAGATTGACAGACCGGCGAGGAAGCCCATCCCAATCAGACAGCCGCGCTCGACACGCGACGACAGCTCGCCGTCAACGAGTCGCACGCCGAAGTAGAGAATGAGCGTGCCGTAGGCGAACGTGGGCACGTAACCGATCCACGGCTGGACGGATATCTCGATGAGCGCCGGTGGGCCGAATGCCGCGACCGCAGCAGCGATCACGCCTGCCCATCTGTTCACGAGCCGGCCGAACAGCAGGTAGAGGGAAAACAGCCACAGCAACGAGAAGAGGACCATTCCCAGGCTGACCGCGAGATCAGACGGGCCGGTCAGGCTGAAGACCGCGGCGATGACGTAGGCGCCAAGCGCCCCCATGTACCGTTGACCGTAGAAGTAGAGGGGGAAGTCCCGGCCTTGTGAGATGTGCAGCGCCATGAGCGCCACCGTGTTCTGGTCCCCCGCGAACGCGACGGCGCGACGCGCGAAGTCGAGGCGAAGCCCTGTGCCGCCGAGCAGCACGGCAATCAGCGCGAGTCGTGGCAAAACCCGCTTCGCCCTGGCCATCGTCACTTGAGTATCGTCGTGAGTGCGTCGAACACTATATCTGCGTAAAGGTGATTGCCCTCGGCGCTAAGGTGCACGTTGTCCTCGCAGACAAACCGTTTCAAAACCATTCTGCGTCTTTTCATCATCGCGGGCAGATCAATCATCGGCGCTTCGAGGTCTTTGGCTACTTGCTTGACGGCGGCATTGTACGCGACGAGGTTGGCGTTGCGCGACTTGCTGTCTCCGCCCTTCCCGCCAAGCCGGCCAATGGTGTGGTTTACAATGAAAACACATTCCCCGTTATGTGCGCGGACGGCGCGGTGGATCTCGCGCAGGTTGGCTTTGAACTCGCTCAGCCCCGTGCGCGGCTTCTTTGACCACGCAGGGACGTAACAGTCGTTCAGTCCGAACTCGACAAGTACCACGGCCGGAAGGAGCGGAAGGATGTCCGTGCCGAAACGGCCGAGGCCCTGCGCACTTGTATGGCCGCCCACGCCGCGATTATAGACCGCAAATGTGTCCGGGCGCCACTCGTCGAGTTTGGCCTGCAGAATGGTGGGCCAGCGATCGCGCTCGGCGAAGCCCGCCGCGTGCGTGATCGAGTCTCCAAAACAGACAATGTTCATTGGCGCGTTTCCCTTTGCTGCTGCAAGTCGGATGGCGCGCGGGCCGATTTGAACCGGCCCTTGTGATCGCTATGTCACCGGTGACAGGGGGGACGCCACAAGCTCAAGGCTGTGCCAGCGTCCGACATCGCCAGCATACACCAAAGCTCCCCGACGCCAAACCATTCTTCGGCGCCTCGGTCCTTCACCGGGCCAACGCAAGCGGAGCGGGCTTTGGCATACATGGCCGTTCTGGACGGAATCGGCGCAGCGCCGTTGACAAGGGTGTGGACTTCCGCATTTCCTGATCGTACTCTTCGTTTTTCAGGAACACAGGAGGGCGAGATGATGGAAATAATCTCTCCTAGCAGGCGGGAACATGCCGGGGAGATGATCGAGCTGATCGGTAAGGTCTTCTCGGAACCGGCCGGCTATTTCTACATGCGCGATTCTGCACGCAACACCCTGTTCTACGGCCCGTACGACTGGGAGGCGTCGCGGATTGGGCTGCTCGATGGGCGGATCGTGACGCACTGGGGCGTGATCCCCTACACCATGCGGATCGGCAGCGCGCGCGTCCGGCTCGGCGGCGTCACGTGCGTCGCCACGCACGCCGACTACCGGAAACGCGGCTTGATGGAGCAAACGGCATGGGCAAGCATCAACGCGATGCGCGACGCGGGATATGACATGACGATGCTGTTCGGCATTGACGATTACTACGACCGCTTTGGCTACGTGAACGCATGGGCGGACGGATGCTATTGCGTTCAACTATCCGATATGCCTTCGGAGCGGCCGACCGTTTCCCTCAAGAAATTCGCGTTGCGCCGCTGGGGTGACATCGCAAGGCTGTATAACCGCCAATACGCCCGATTCACGGGGACGGCTGTGCGGCCGACTTTTCTTCGCATTGCGCAGGGCGATCAATGGCGCAGTTATCGTTGGAACGACGCGCACGGGAAAGCCGCCGGCTATGTTGTCGCGAAGCGACGTTGTGACGCCGTGGATTGCATCGAGCAGTGCGGCGATCCGGAGGAGGTGCTCCGCATGCTCGCGATGCTTGCGAGGCGATGGCGGTGCAAGGAGGTGCGATTCACCACGCTGCCCTATCATAGCCTTCTTTGCCGGCGACTCCGGCAAGGGAACTCGCGTGCCGAGACGTACTTCAAACGGAGCGGCGGGCCGATGATCCGAACACTGAACCTGCGGTCTTCGCTGGGCAAGCTTATAAAGGAGCTGTCGCGGCGACTCAAGAAGTCGCACGTGGCTGATTGGCGAGGCGAACTGATGATCGCGGATAGGCGCGAGAGGGTGGCACTCGCCATTGATCGTTCGCGTGTTGAGATTGCGGCGGCGACGAGGTCAAAGCACACTATACGCGGCGGAGAACATATCGCGCAGCTCATCATTGGTGCCAACGAGCCGGGCGAGATCGTCGAAGCCGCCGGGATAAAAGTCACGGGCGATGCTCGCAAGTTGATAGCAATTCTATTCCCCAACCAGCATCCGCAGTTGTGCGGCTTAGACCGGTATTAGCTCCTGGTCGTTTCCGCCGGGCGTCGGCGTTGATTGTGTTGGGCGAATCAGGAGCTGGTGCGAGGAATCCAGACGCGCATGGCATGGGGGCCGCGGTCGGCCCACGCGTAGTACGGAATGGCCGTTAAGCGCACCGGCCTGTGCGGCAAATCGCCGGCGCTGCCCAGCGGCTTATAGAGCTGGTTGCTCCACGCGCTCACGTCGAGGGCGTACCCCGCGGCTTCCACGGTCATCACGCCACCGAGCAGGTCGTCCCGCCACGTTGCTTCGAGCGGCGCCGTTTCATCAACCTGCACGTCCATGATGTTGACCGACGCATCTTGGTCGCACGCCTCGATGCAATAGACGATCGGGCCGCGCCGGATCGCTACGCTACCGCGCGTCGCGTCGGTGCGGGGATGCGCCTCGACGAAGTGTGGCGGCATCGGCAGCTCAAGCTCGACGGTATCGCCTTCCTGCCACATACGCACGATGCTGACGTAATCTTGCTTGATCCCGGGCTGTAATGATTTGCCATTAATTCGCAGGGAGGCATTCTTGCACCAGGCCGGGATGCGCAATTGCAATGTCCACGACGAGCTGTCCGTTTGCTCGATGGCCATCTTTACCAGACCCTGCCACGGGTAGCCCGTCTCCAAACGCAATCGCACTTCGCGCCTGGACTCGAGCTCAACGTGTATTGTCATGGGCGCGTACTGATGAATCTGGAGGCCGCTTGCATCGCCGGTGGCAAAATAGTGAGGGAGATACGCGATGACGCGGGTCACGTTGGGCGGACAGCAGGCGCAGTCGAACCATTCCTTTCGCTCGATCCCGCCCCGGCTCAGCAGGACGTTGTCGTAGAAATACGTCCGGCCGTCGAGCGAGACACCGCTCAGCAAGCCGTTATACAGCGTCCGCTCGATCACGTTCGCAAAGCGGCCATCGCCCGTAAGCAGCAGTAGACGCCAGTTCCACATGATGCTGCCGACCGCCGCGCATGTCTCGCAGTAGCACCGGTCGTTCGGCAGCTCGTACGGCTCGCCAAACGCTTCCCATTCGTGTCTCGAGCCGACACCGCCGGTAATGAAGAACTTGCTCGCGGTCATATCATGCCACTGCCGCATCAGGGCGTCGAGCAGGGCCTGCTCGCCGGTCTCGAGGTAGACGTCCGTAATACCGGCCGTCAGGTAGAGCGCGCGTACCGCGTGGCCTTCAATGGCGGTGGCCTCGCGCACGGGCACATGGTCCTGGTGATACTTCGGGTTGTTGTACCAGCCTTTGCCGACAGCTCCGTGGCCGCGCTGGTTGATGAAAAATCGGGCAAGGTCCAGGTAAGAGCGCTCGCCCGTGGCGCGGTAGAGCTCGACGAGCGCAAGCTCGACCTCCGGATGTCCCGGTGCGCCGGGCTTCTTGTCAGGCCCAAAGACCGAAGCGATGAGGTCGGCAAAGCGGCGTGCAATCTTGAGCAACCTGTCGTCGCCTATAACGCGATAGAAGGCGAGCGCCGCCTCGATCAGGTGCCCCGCGCAGAAGAGCTCGTGGTTGCGCCCAAGGTCGGTCCAGCGTTCCTCCGGCGCAACGATCTGATGGTAGGTGTGGAGGTAGCCGTCTTCGGCCTGCGCCGCCGCGATTGCTTCGATCGCTTTGTCGGTTTTATTGTGCAATTGCCCGCTTGGGTCGTTCCTGATTTCGTACGCGGCGGACTCAAGCCACTTGTACAGGTCGTGGTCGCGCCACTGCGGCATGTTGTATTCGCCAATGGCCCCAGTTGCGGCGAGCCGGAAGTTCTCGAGGGTTCCGGACTTCTCGATCATCCGATACCCGTGATCGAGGCCCACCTCGCGCGTGGCAATCTGCATTCTCGACAAGAAACCGTCGTCGAGTGAGACGCTCCCGTATGGAAGCGTACGCAGGCGTGCGCACGGGCTCTTGCGGGTATCAACGGGACTCGGGGATGTAGTGTTCACGGCGAATTTCCCTTTATGAACCGGAATGGAGTTTCTCGATTGCCGCCTGACGCTGCTGCGCTTTTCGGATCGGCTCGACGTCGAACTTCTCGCGGCGATCGAACGTGTAGATGCCGTTCTGTTCCTGATAGACGTCGGTGAGCTGCGTGTAGGCGTAGCCGAACATGTGCGGGTTGTCGAGCAGCACGTCGCACAGGTCTTTAACGCGCTTGTAGAACTCCTCGACCGTCTTGAGCCGTTCGCCGTAGCCCCACGCATCCTCGGCTGCCTCGGTGTCAATGTACCACCAGGGGCCGCCGAATTCGCTCACGAAGTACGGCTGGCCGCGGTAGGCGATCGAGATGGGCTGTCCTTTCATCGAGTTGACCAGCGGTTTGCCTTGCGCGAGGCCCTCGTGGTTTGCTTTGAACTTCGCAGGGTCCTGCTCGTAGTCGTGCGAATCGTACACGTCCGACTCGGAAACGCGGTGCGAGTAGCCCGAGGTATCGAGGACGGGTCGGGTCGAGTCCATCGCTTTCGCCGCGAGGAACATCCCGCGCATCGCGTCGTCGAGCTGCGTGATCTTGTCCGTGAGGAGCTGTTCGGTCTCGTTCATCGGGCACCAGCCGATGATGCACGGGTGCGAGAAGTCACGCTCGAGCACCTCGAGCCACTGCGTGATGTAGGTCGGCCCGTACCTGTGATGGTCGTCATCGGGGCCGAAGCCGGAGGCGCCCCAGTCGGCGAACTCGCCCCAGACGAGGTAGCCGAGGCGGTCCGCGTGGTAGAGGAACCGTTCCTCGAAGACCTTTTGGTGCAGCCGGGCGCCGTTGAAGCCGGCGGCAAGACTTAACTCGATGTCGCGGCGCAGCGCCTCGTCGCTCGGGGCCGTCATGACGCCGTCGGGATAGTAGCCCTGGTCGAGCACGAGGCGCTGGAAGACGACCTCGCCGTTGATCTTGATCGCCTTGCCCTCGATCGTCACGCTGCGCAGGCCGGCGTAGCTCTTCGCGGCGTCAACCGTCTTGCCCTCCGCGTCGAGCAGCTCGATCTCGATGTCGTAGAGGTGCGGATCGCGCGGCGACCAGAGCCGCCGGTTTTTTGGGGGAATCACGAGATCGAGAAGCGACGCGAAGTCAGCGTCGGCCGCGCAGCTTACCGAGCATACCTCGCCGTCCTCGTCGCTGATCGTCGCGCGCATTCTGAGTCCGGGCTGCCTGCCGCGGATCGGCTGCTCGAGCCGGATCGCGCCGTTCGCCACGTCCGGCGTCAGCCGAGGCCGCAGCAGCGAGCAGTCCGGCACGGGTTCCAACCAGACCGTCTGCCAGATGCCCGTCGTGCGCGTGTAGACGCAGCCCCGGTTCGCATATTCGCGCACCTGCTTGCCTCGCGGCTGCGGCGCCTTGTTGTCGTCGCGGGCGCGGACGACGATCGTCATCGTCTCGCCGGGCGAGGCGACGCTGTCGAGATCGCACGTGAACGGCGTGAAGCCGCCGCGATGCCGGCCAACCTCGACGCCGTTGACCCAGACCGTCGTGTCGTGGTCCACGGCCTGGAAGTGCAGCAGCACGCGCCGGCCCGACCACGCCTCCGGAATCGTCACCCTGCGGCGGTACCACACCGCGTTCATGATGTCGGTGTTGTGGATGCCCGAGAGCGGCGCTTCGGGACAGAACGGCACGACGATCCGGTTGCTCAGTTCCTGCTCGAGCAGGCCACGCTCGAGGCCGCTGTCGCCGGCGTCAATCTCGAACTGCCACTCGCCGTTCAGGCAGAGCCACTCGCTGCGCACAAACTGCGGGCGTGGATACTCAGCACGCGGCGGATTCATAAGCCTTTCCTCAAATGTTGGTGTCCCCATCTCAATGAGCCCGCCGATTAGCCGGTCAATTGGCTGGGTAGTTGTCTCAGGCTCGATAGCGGACCCTGGACACGATGTCAAGCAGGAGGCTGTGAGAAAGCGCGAGATCCGGCCCGTGGGAATCTGCGGGTGATTCGCAGCGTGACGACCTGGAACGGCCGGAGGCGCAGCGACACGCGGGCACCTTCATGCTCGAGCCCGATGTCGTCGCTGAGCGGCTGCTCGAGCAGGTCCACATGCCGGACGGATTTCACCGCGCCGGCGAACGTCAACGTCGCCTTCGCGTGCGAGCCGTGCGACTCGTAGAGGCGCGCGACCAGGCCGTCGCCGTCCTCCGCCGGTTTGAGCGTCTCGACGACGACGGCGTCGTTGTCGCACTGGACGAACCGCGAGGAAGCCGGCAGCGTGCCGGGCGACGGCTCGACCGCCCAGGCGATGAGCGGCACGTTCAACTCCGTGGCGGCGCGGATCACATGGGCCTGCTGGAACGTGCCCGCGTGCGGCAGCAGGGCGTAGGTGAACTCGTGCAGGCCCTGGTCGGCCTTCCTGTGCGGCGACAGGGGGCTCTTGATGCACGTCAGGCGCATCACGCCGTCGTGCGCGTCGTGACCGTACTTGCAATCGTTGAGTAGCGACACGCCGTAGCCGTGCTCGGCGAGGTCCATGAACTGGTGGGCACACACTTCGAAGCGGGCAAGGTCCCACGACGTGTTCCGGTGAGTCGGCCGGCGGACGTGGCCGAACTGGATCTGGTACGTCGCCTCGGTAGCGCGGACCTCGACGGGAAAAGCGACCTTGAGTAACTGGTTGTGCTCGTGCCAGTCAATCTGTGTCTCGAAGTCAATGCGCGGAAGGCTCGCATGCAATACGATCCGCTGCATGATCGTTGTTCGCGGGCCCTTGCCGAGCAGCGGCATCTGCCACTTCACCTCGACGGCAACGCGCACGCTGTCTTGCTCGACCGGCTTGATGGAGACGATCTCCGGTCCCGGAAGCGGATGCTCCTGGTAATATGGTTCAATGTCCCAGGCGTCCCAGGCCTCTGGGCGGTCGTCGAAGACCTGCCACGCGTTGGCGACGGCGCCCTCGGGCAGCACCTGCCGGTCGTTGAGCCTGTCGTACAACTCCACAATACGGCCCTGCTCGTCGAGACGCAGGCGCCAGTACCGGTTGGTCATCTCGCGACCGTCCTTGCTGACCGCCAGTTCGGCCGCCTTGTCTCGGACCGGCGGTTTTGCGGCATCCACGACGGTCCAGCCGCCCGCGGGCACGGTTACGTCGTCACGCCTTGTGCCGTCCGGTAGCTGCACCGGCTCGCACCGGTCCCACGAGAGTGTGTTGAAGAGCACCACCGGCTTGCGGCATCCGGACGTGTCAATCTTGTTGCAAAGCACGACCGCTGCGTCGGCGGTCATCGCCTCGGCCTGTTCGGCGATCCGGGCCTGCATGGTACGGACCTCGTCGTACACCTCCCCGACCGACGTGCCGGGCAGAATGTCGTGGAACTGCATGAGGAGCAGTTCCTGCCACATCGCGTCGAGTTGTGCCTTGTCCGGCGTGTAGCCATGTTCCTCGGCCAGCGATGCGAGCCATTCGAGATTGTGGAGCCTGATCTCGTTTTTCCGGTTCGCCCGCTTGAGCCACGCCTGCGTCGTGTAGGTGCCGCGATGGTATTCGAGGTATAATTCGCCGTCCCACACCGGCAGGCGCTCGGCCTGCGACGCGATTCGCTGCAGCAGCTCTCCGGCCTTGCCGAACTTGACCTTTGGTATTCCCTCGACCGGCGGCATCGAGGCGAGGCGCTGCGCGCTCTCGACGATCTCCTCCTTCGGCCCGCCGCCGCCGTCGCCATAGCCAAACGCCACGAGCGGCTCAAGCAACAGGGCCTTTTGCTGGTAATCGTCCCAACTGCGTTTGACCTCCTCGACCGACATCATCGTGTTGTACGTGGTAATCGGCTCGTAGCCCAGGCAGGGGCCGGTGATGAAGTGCGTCGGGATTTCCGTCCCGTCAAGGCCACGCCAACGGAACGTATCGTGCGGGAAGCGGTTGAACTGGTTCCAACTGATCTTGCTGGTGACGAACCCCTCAACGCCGGCTAGCTTCAGGAGTTGCGGCAATGCGGCCGAGTAGCCGAACACGTCCGGCAGCCAGAGCATGCGGCTCTCGATGCCGAGCTTCTCGGAGAAATACCGCTTGCCGTAGAGGAGTTGGCGCACGAGCGACTCGCCGCTTGTGATGTTGGTGTCCATCTCGACCCATGTCGCGCCGTCGGCCTCCCAGCGCCCGGTCGCGATCAGCTCACGAATCTTCGCGAAGAGCTCTGGCGCATCCTGCTCGATCCACGCGTACACTTGCGGGCTGGACTGGTTGAACACCCAGTCTGGGTACTGCTCCAGTAAACGGCACTGCGTCGCCCACGTGCGCACGCACTTGTGCCGGGTTTGCGTGAAAGGCCAGAGCCACGCGAGGTCAATGTGCGCGTGGCCGACAGATACGACCTCAGGGACGTCGGCTGCAGGTTGCACCTTTGCCCTCGCTTCATCGTAAGCTTTTTGAGCGGCCGGGACGGAAGCGTAGAACAATTCGCCTGCCGGATCGCGCTGCTCGTCAAGCGGGACGGTTACCCTGCCGACGTTCGCCCGGACATCTATTGTGTGCACGGCCGCATCCACTGCCTGTATGAGCTTCTCGCGCGAGGGCGATCCCTCTTCGAGGTGATTGATGACGTCCAGCGTCACGCGTAGATCGTGGAAGAGCTTCTCGGTCCCGACATCAACCCACGCAAGGCCAAAGACCTCGAGCACGTGCCGGCATGCGCAGCGGGCCGCAAAGAAGACCGCCCGTACGTCGTAGGTCTTGCCGGGCTTGAACGGGAAGCGGATGCGATGATGTTGTTTGTCAATTGCCCCGACGCGCCGGCCGTCAATGAACACCTGCCCTTCCGGTCCGGCGGGGGTGTTGTCGTCGTGCGGCCGTTCGAGATAGACAGGGCGGTGGCGAAGCCGGAGTTCGATCGCCTGCCCCTTCCAGTGCGCTGGAATGGACATCCTGGCGCGGAACCAGGCCCACTGCTGCTTGCCGCCCCATTCGCCTCGGAGGGCGATCGGCAGCCAATTGCCGTCGTCGGGTGGTGCGTCAAAGCATGGCTCTGCCGGTTCCAGCAGCCGGATGTCGTCGGCGGTTAGTGTCTCGCGGACGATCTTGCTCTCGATGAGTTCAAGATACCTCTTCAATTGTGTGAGGCGGAATCTGGGTTGTGCGTCCATGGTTGCGTTAGCTCCGTTCCATTCGTCCACAAGATAGGCAGTACGTAAACCACGACACCGCCGGGATGTCAAACCTGTTCTGACGTGGAGCGGTCCAAGCGTGCCCCTCATGGGCTGGAGGGCTGAGTCAGGGGCGTGGGGCCCGTATCATCGAAGCGAGCCTAGGAGCTCGCTTCGCGAGAACTCGACGACAGCCGTAGCCGCGTCGGCCGCGCCGTAGTAGACGAGGTAGGTCTCGTCGCGATCAACGATGCCGGTGGGGAAAACGACGTTCGGCATAAATCCCTTGCGTTCGAAATCGGTTTCAGGCACAAGGATCGGCTCGGATGACCGCGCGATCACCCGCTGAGGATCATCGAGGTCGAGCAGCAGGGCGCCCGCCGAGTAGGCGCCGACGCCGGGTTGGCCGTGTGCTTTGGAGTTGCCGTGGTAGATTTCCAGCCACCCCTCCGGTGTTCTAACCGGGGGCGTGCCCGCGCCGATTCGCCCGGCTTCCCACGTTGAGGCGCCGCCGTGGAAATGCTCTTGCCGGCCCCAGTGAATGAGGTCGGGCGAACGCGCAAGCCACATCTCGGGCATGGTGAACGGCGTGGCGGTATTTGGCCGGTGCAGGGCCACGTACTCACCGTTAATTTTATCGGGGAAAAGAACCACGTCCTTGTTTTCTGGGTAAAAGATGATGCCGTGCCGCTCGAATTCGCAGAAGTCCTTCGTCGAAGCCAAAGCTGTTGCCGCCCCGTGCCGTGAAACGGCGACGTACGTAATGTAGAAGACGTTGCTGATACACGTGATTCGCGGGTCTTCGACGCCGAACGCCTCGTACTCGCCTTCCGGGACAAAACTTCCGCTTTCCGAATCAATCGAGCGACCGTCCTTGCTTCGCATTACCCGTATATGCGAAATAAACGTTAGGCGAACAAGCCCGTCGCGTTTGCGACGCACGATGCGGGGATCGAGCGGCTCAAGCTCCTCGTCGGGAACCCAGTCCACCACCACGCCCGATCCAGGCTCCCAGCGCGGCAACGCCGTGAAGCCCGGTCGCTGCTCCTTCGGCCGCTCGGCGACCCGTACCATCAGCACAACGCCATCCCCGAACGCAATCGCCCCCGGGTTAAACACGCCGACGACCTCTAGATCCTCTCGCGACGCCCGCACGTCTTGCGGGCGGAGGAGACACGCGCAGCCAGCCCGTCGCATTGCCATTCCTCTCCATTCACCACAGAGAACACAGAGCGCACAGAGGATGTCTATTCCAGGCTTGCATTCGCCAATCGCCTGATGCCGTTCTTGAGCAATGGCACGTTGAAGTTGATCAGAAGCCCCAGCGGACGATCCGACAGCCTGAGATACGAAAGGAGCTGGGCCTCGTGGATCCGTTCCAGCTTCTCGACCGCCTTAAGCTCGACAACAACCAAATCCTCGACGAGTACGTCAATCCTGTAGCCGCAGTCGATCAGAATGCCCTTGTATCGAACCGGAAGCCCTTTCTGCCGCTCAATGGCAAGTCCACGCTCAACCAGTTCGTACGCCAGACAGCTCTCGTAGGCCGACTCCAGCAACCCCGGTCCAAGCTCACGATGAACAGCCATCGCCGCGCCGATGATCTCCTGAGTGATGCCGTTCAGGTGTTCCTTCATCTCTGTGATCTCTGTGTTCTCTGTGGTGAAATCAGGCCTGTGCCAACTGATCAGCGGAGAGGGCCATGGCGAGCGAGGCGCGTCCGTTCTCCTCGGTGATCTGCCGCACATGGTTCGGATCTTGGATCCATTTGATCTGGTCGGCGAGCATGGAGCGCAGCAGCTCGCCGTAGCGGTGCATTTTCCGGTTGCCTTCGCCACACGTCAGATCGAGCATTTGGTATACGTCGAGGGGCTTGTGCCTGCCCCGGCATGCGCGGTCGTCCGGCAAGTAGATCGTCGTCACGTCAAGCCGCGCGCCGGGAAAGAGGTCGCAGAGCTCGCGCGTACCTTGTTCGTCGGCGATCGCGTGGATGCGCACACGCGTCGGTACCCATTCGTAGAGCGTCACGTCGCCGCGCTCGAACACGAGGCGCATATCCTGCCTGTCAAGCCGGGCGGGTTGGTGGAAGCCATGGTAGAAGTTCACGAGGACGTGCTCGCCGTACTGCACGGTGCAATGGACTTGCTCCTCGATCGCCGTGCCGGGCCGCAGTGTGCTTTGCGCAGCGACGACCCGGCCCTTGCCGAGCCAGCCGGCGAAGAGGTCGAAGAAATGCACGCCGTGTTCGACAAAAATGCCGCCGCTCTTTGTGCGATCCCAGAACCAGTGCTCCGCCGGCAGATGTTCGTCGTTCGCGTAGTTCTCAAAATAGCCGTGGAGCAGCTCGCCGAGAATTCTTGAGTCGATCAGCCGCCGCACTGTCTCGAACATGGGATTATAGCGCTGCATGAGATTGGCGATAACGAGGAGATTGCGCTCGCAGGCAAGCGCAATCATTTTGTCCGCCTCCTCGAGGTCCAAGGCAAGCGGCTTCTCGCATATGACGTGTTTGCCGGCGTTGAGCGCGAGCATCGCCTGCGGCGAGTGGAGGAAGGGTGGGGTGGCGATATAGATGAGGTTGATATCGGATTGCTCGACGAGCGCTTCAACTTCGATAATATCGGGGATGCCGAAACGCTTTGCCGCCGCGTATGCCGCTTCGCGATGGGTTCCAGCCATTCCCACAAGCTTCACGCCGGGGACTTGCGTAAAGTGTTGTAATGCGAACAGTCCGAAACCGCCGCAGCCGATTACACCGAGTCGGATTTCTTTCTCGTTCATTGTCGCGGAATGCCTGCTTTGAGTTCCAGATGTTTTTCGATTCCGGGCGTTAGAATCTCAGGCCGAGCCCGAGAATGCTTTTCAGGCTCGCCTCGTCAACATCAGCAGCCGGAGTAGAATCGTAGTCGAACACAACCTTGAAATCGCCGAACATCAACTCTGTAAGCGAGACGCGTACATCAATCTCCGCGGTGAGGAAGTAGTCGTTGAAGTCCTCGAGTGCGGGATACCATGCGAGTTCGTGTGAGATCTCGATTGTGTCGGTACACGTCTTGGCGAGGTGATAGGCCAATCGCGCCGTGATCTGTTCGTTCGTCTCCGTTTCATCCAAGAAATCTTCATAGAGCCATGACAGGCCTCCCTCGGTACGGAAGCTGAAATTCTCCTTCTCGATCCATTCACGGCCGATGCCCGTGCCGGCAATAAGCCTGAGGTCGAGCTGTAGAATGTCGTCCTGCTCAACGCGGCTATTGGTATATAGGAATAGCCGCTCGGAAAGGAAGTAGTCATATTTCGCCTCGGCAGACCATGAGTTCTCGGTGGTCGTGCGGTCTCCGGTTTCGGGATCCTCCTGCCGGCCATACAGGAGGGCGGCATCGAAGGTGATTCTATCTCCATCGCCGTCTCGGACGAGGCCAACGCTTATGTTCGCGTGTTCAGTGTCGGTGTTGCTGCGCGTGAGCGTGAGGCCTGCGGTGACATCGCCCTTCCACTGTGCCCTTGGCTTCGGAGGTGGGTTCATCATGACGACATCGGCAATTGCAAAGACCTGCGGTTCCAGCACGCCCTCGCGCTCGATGGCGAACCGTCCCTCGTCCGACGGCGCCACCCGCTGCCGGACGACGGTCCCGTCGCGGAAGTGCATCTCGATCGGCTCGTCGGTCGAAAGTGTCCGGACCTTCGCCATCTCGACCGTCACGGTGCCCGCTGACCACGAGTCAATCGTAAGCTTCCCTTCGGCAAGGCCCACGACCGTGCCGGTCAAGCGGTCGCCGTTCTTGAAGATGACCTCGTCCGCGACGAGCGGACACGGGAGACCGAGAACCAGGATCACGCAGGCTGTTGCAGCAGAGCGCATGGCCATCCCTTCCCCTCAAGTAGTACGTCGTGACAGCGGCCCCCGCGCAATCAGGTCGCGAGCCCGCAGATATCGTTCACCAGTTCCGAGACGGCCTCGACCTTGTCGATCTCGCCGACCTCCGATATCTCGTCAGAGATTCCAAGAATAAGCTTCGGCGCGAACATGTCAATAACTCGGCGGGCGAAATCGAGCAGTGACTCGACAGGAAAGCCGGGCAGGAAGTCAATCGCCCGCAGCAGGTCGAGTACCACCATCTCGTCGCCGACGGCTTCCTTGATCTGCTCGAGCGTCATGTCGCCCATCGGCGCCGGCGTGAGCGCCTCGAGCCCGTCGAGCCGCGTCTGGCGCGCGAAGGGGAGCATCGTCACGGAGTTGCCGTCCCAGTGCGAGCATACGAAGCGCCCGGCCGCGTGCAGCCGGTCGGCGATCCGCTGCCAGCGCGGCATGAGGTATTTTTTCAGGATCGGCGGCGGCGTGAACTCGTTCGTCGCGTGGTCGCCGAGGTTGAAGATACGGCAAGGCAGCTCGAGTGCCGCGTCAATCAGCCGGTCGTCGCGGCGGTCGCACGCCTCGAGGTAGGCCTCCACTTCGGCCGGGTGGTCGTAGAGGAAGTAGAACGTGTCGGCCAGGCCGCAATACTCCTTGATCAGCTCGGTGAAGCCCGAGCTCGAGAGGAAGATCGTCGGCTCCGCGCGATGGCCGACCCGGCTCGCCGCTTCCTTGAACGCTTCGTGGTCCGCCCGGAACTGCTCGCGGCCCATGAGGTTGGCCAGGACGCGGAGATCCTCCACCGTCTTGACGGGCCATTCGACGATCCGGTGGTTCACTCGCCGGTCGCCCTCCCAGATGTCCCGGTACACCGTGGTCAGCTCGCCCAGCGGTGTGCGGACGCGCTGGACCGTCTTGTCGGCGTGCCGTTCCTCGACGTAGACGATCTCCTCGCGCGGCTCGATGCGCTCGATGCCCCGGCTCGCCTCGTACCGTACCGAGCACCCGAGCTCGTCGTAGATCTCGAGCGCCGTCATCCCCTGGAATCGCTTGGGGAGCGTCCCGCGCTGCATGTGGTGGCCGATCCACGTCTCGAGCCGTGGCTGCCACAGCACCCGGTCGGCCGTGCCCTCGAAGATCGCCAGGTTGAGCTCTTTCCGCGTCATGTGTGCCTTCTCGAACGGTCCATCTGCCCTGCGGGCAGGATACCCGGAAACCGATCGGGTACACAAGTTCCGTGGACCGTGGCACCTTCTCAGTGCCAGCCCAGGGGGTGCCGCTCCGCCCTTCTCGTGGCCCTAGCCCGCATTTCTCACAGCGGATGCACGTGCGGTGTTCCCCGACGAGCCGCGT
>CBDUSE010000005.1:0-38155 GCA_965369835.1 uncultured bacterium | reverse complement strand
TGAAGCCCGACGCGCGTCTGCCGGAGTCGCTCAAGCAGCGCGTCGTCGCGTTCACGCAGGTCCCACCGGGCGTTCGGCCTCGCCGCTGGCGCTACATCGTCGTGCACCACAGCGCTGCCGCCTCAGGCAGCGCACGCAGTATCAACGACTTTCACGCCAACGTGCGCGGCTGGCGCAACGGCCTCGGCTACCACTTCGTCATCGGCAACGGCAGCGCCACGCCCGACGGCTTCATCGAGGCCGGCCCACGTTGGGCGAAGCAACTTGCGGGCGCGCACGCCAAATCGCCAGAGAACCGCATGAACCGGACCGGCATCGGCATCTGCCTCGTCGGCAACTTCGAGGAGACCCACCCAACCGACGCCCAGATGCGCACGCTCGTCGCGCTCGTGCGCCGGCTCCAGCGCCGGTACAACATCCCGTCGCGCAACGTGATCGGCCACCGCGACGTCGTCAAAGGCTACACGGTCTGCCCGGGCAAGAACTTATCAATCGAACGCCTCCGTAAAATGCTGTAAGCTTCACGAGAAGCTTTTCTGCGGAGGCCGCCGATGCCCGACACGCCGAACCAACACGACGCCCAGCACCTCGTCATGCTCGGCAACTACTCGATCCAGCGCGGCGACTTCGCCACCGCCGTGCAGGCGTTCCGCAAGGTGCTCGAGCACGAGCCGGAGTCGGCTGGCGCCTATCACAACCTCGGCGTCGCCCATTACAAGGAGGGGGATTTCGACCAAGCGAAGGCCGCGCTGCGCCGGGCGGCCGAACTCAATCCCGCGAACGCGGCCCCGCACTTCGTGCTCGGCCTGATCGCGCGCGACGAGCGCGACTATCCCGCCGCGATCGAAGCATTCAGCGAGGCGATCGAACGCTACCACGGCGACTCGCGCGCCTACTACAACCGCGGCATCGTTCACTTCTATCTCGACGAGCAGGAAAATGCCATCGCCGACCTGCGGCAGGCGATCGCCATCAACCCCGGCGACGTGGACGCCTTCTACAACCTCGCCGTCGTCTACGCGAGCTGCGCCTGGTGGGGCGAGGCGCAGGAGTGCCTCATCCGCTGCGTGACGAACGATCCTCAGCGCGCAGCCAAGTATATCGCTGTGCTCACCGACATCGGCCGCGCACAGGTTTACGAGGTCCTCTACCGGCGCGGCCACCGGATCAAGAACGCACTCGGCGCCCTCGGCGCCAGGCTGCGCCACCTCGTCCGGAAGCTCAAGGGCGACGTGGAATGCCGGCAGCGGCTCGACCGGATCGTCGCCGATCACGAAGGGCTTTTCAAGCAGATGGCCACGTACCTGATGACGATGAAGAGCGACGAGCGCAGCATCGAGGAAGTGAGCGTCAACGTGTTGCTCGGCGAGCTCGTCGAGTCCTTCCGCAGCCGCGTCGGCACGGGGATCGAGTTCACCACCGACTTCGACGAGCGAATCCCCGCCATCCTCGCCGACCAAGCCGCGCTGGCCGAGGCGCTGAGCAACATCCTGCTCAACGCCACCGAGGCGCTCGGCGAGGCCGGCACGGTCACCTGCACGACGGCGCTGCTCGCGCCGACGTCCGAGCGGCCGGAGGCGATTGCCGTCACGGTCACCGACACCGGCGCCGGCCTGGCACCTGAGCAGGCTGGGGAGGTTTTTAAGGTGGGCTTCACGACCAAGCGGACCGGCTCGGGCATCGGCCTCTCCGTCGCCAAGCGCACAATCGAGCTCCACGGCGGCACGATCGCCTTCAGCACTGTCAAGGACAAAGGAAGCACGGTAGCCATCACGATTCCGCGCCACGTTGACACGGCGAAGCTGCGCCGGCCGATCCCCATTCGCTCGACACTCATCGAGGACCCGAACCAGCTCATCGCCATCAACGAATCTCTGCCCGGCACGACCATGTGAGTCGTTGTCGGGGGCCGGTGGGCAGTTCGTGATCGCCCCGTTTCGTCGAGCGCAGATGACTCGCCCGCGCGAGCGGCGGAAATCCCGCTTGACAGCGCCCACGTCGAGCCAGTATCATAAGGCATCGAGCAAGCGTGCCATCCTTACCTCTGTGGGGTCATGGTGAGTGAGGTCGAGACAGTAAACAACTACATCACGTCGCTCACGCGCGAGCAGCTTGGTGAGCTGCGGCAATACCTCGAAGCGAAGGGGTACACATTTCGCCGAGTCAAGTACAGCCACTTCGCCGCCTCGAGCAACAACGTCAGCCTCACCGCCTACACAAACGGCAAGCTGCTCGTGCAGGGCAAGGGCACGGCCGACTTCGTGCGCTTCTACCTCGAGCCGCAACTGATCAAGGAGATCAAGTTCGACTACGAGCACCTCCTCGACGAGAACCTCTCGATCGAGGAGCGCATCGGCGTGGACGAAAGCGGCAAGGGCGATTACTTCGGCCCGCTCGTCATCGCCGGCGTACACGCGGACGCCTCGGGCGTCAAGATCCTCCACGAGCTGAAGATCCGGGAGAGCAAGAAGACCTCCGACCAGCGCGCCCTCAAGCTCGCGACCATCATCAGCACGAAACTCACAACGAAAATCGTCATCATCGGCCCCGAGAAATACAACGTGCTCTACGACGGCATGGGCAACCTGAACAAGATCCTCGCCTGGGGTCATGCGCGCGTCATCGAGAATATCCTCTCGGAGGTCCCGTGCCGCAAGGTTGTCCTCGACCAGTTCGGCGACAAGTCGCTCGTGCGCAACGCGCTCATGAAGAAGGGCCGCAGCATCGAGCTCGAGCAGATGCACGGCGCGGAGAGCGACGTGGTGGTCGCGGCTGCCTCGATCGTCGCACGCGCCAAGTTCCTCACCCGCCTCAAGAAGCTGAGCGAGACGTTCAATATCGAGCTCCCCAAGGGCGCGTCGGCGAAGGTGCTTAAACAGGGTCGCCTGTTCATCGAGCAGCGCGGCATCCAACAGCTCACGAAGGTGGCGAAACTGCATTTCAAGACCACTCAGAAGATCCTGGGCCTCGACGACGGCGAGCAAAACGGCTAGACCGGCCTCGCCGCCACGCGCTAAACTCCCACCAAATCTCGTTCATCACCGCTGTGTGCGGGTGCATGACTACCGCCTCGCTCGACCAACCCATTCACGACGTCAAGGGCGTCGGTCCGGCCCGGGCCCGGCTGCTCGAGCGCCTCGGCGTCCGAACGGTGCGCGACGCGCTCTGGCACTGCCCCCGCACCTACAAGGACCGGCGCACAATCACGCCGATCGGCGAGTGCCGCGAGGGCGACGAGGTCACCGCGATCGGCACGATCACCTCCGTCAGGCGCAAGCGCTTCACCTGGCGCAGGAGCGTAGTGACCGTGCGGCTCGACGACGGCACGGGCGCGCTCTCGCTTGCTTGGTTCAACCAGCCATACCTGCGCGACCAGTTCACGCGCGGCGACCGCCTCGTCGTGGCGGGCACGCTGCGGCGCAACACGAAAGACGAGCTGCAAATCGCCCAGCCCGAGTGGGAAGTGCTTGGCGGCGACGAGGAGGACGCGATCCACCTACGCCGAATCGTGCCCGTTTATCCGCTCACCGAGGGCCTGCCGCAAAAGGTGCTGCGGCGGATCATGTTCACCCTCGTGCGCGACGCGACGGATGCGCTGCCCGATTCGCTCCCCCCGGAGCTTGTCGAACGCCACGAGCTGCCCGCATTCGCGGACGCCGTTCGCCAGGTGCATTTCCCAAAAACCTTCGAGGCGCTCGATGCGGCGCGCCGCCGGCTGATCTTCGAGGAGTTCTTTGTGCTCCAGCTCGGCATCGCGCTTCGCCGCCGCACAGTACGAGGCCTTACAAAGACGCGGCCACCCGTTCGCGACGACGGCTATGCGAAGCGTTTCCTCGAGCGTCTTCCATTCAGGCTCACGGCAGCCCAGCAGCGGGTCGCTGGCGAAATTGCGCGCGACCTCGAGCGGCCGTATCCGATGAACCGGCTGCTCGAGGGCGACGTCGGCTCGGGTAAGACCGTCCTCGCCATCGGGGCCGTGCTGCGCGCGTGCGACGCCGGCATGCAAGCGGCGATCATGGCGCCCACCGAGGTGCTCGCGCGCCAGCACGCCGCCAAGATCGCCCGATACTTCGAGGGGATCCCCGTGCGCACCGCGCTCCTCATCAGCGACCTCCCCACGGCGGAACGGCGTCGCATCAACGACGGCATGCAAGTGGGCGAGATTGATCTTGTCGTCGGCACCCACGCCCTGTTCCAGAAACGGGTCGCATTCGCCAACCTCAGCCTCGTCGTCGTTGACGAGCAGCACAAGTTCGGCGTCATGCAGCGGCTCCGCCTGCTCAGCAAAGCCGAGCATCCCGACGTGCTCGCCCTGAGCGCCACGCCGATCCCGCGCACGCTCTCGCTCACGCTCTACGGCGACATGGATGTCTCGGTGCTCGACGAGATGCCACCCGGACGAAAGCCGGTCGAAACTCGGTGGCTCCGTAACAGCCAGATCGCGAAGGCGTTCGCCCTCGTGCGTCGCGAACTCGACACCGGACGCCAGGCGTACATGGTCTACCCGATCATTGAGGAGAACCCCGCGCTTGAGCTCAAGGCCGCAAAGGCGATGCACGCGAAGCTCAGCAGCGACGTACTGCGCAACTACCGCGTCGGCCTCCTTTACGGTCCGATGCCGGCCGATGAGAAAAACGCCGTGATGCAGCGGTTCGCGCGCGGCGAGCTCGACGTGCTCGTCTCCACCACGGTCATCGAGGTCGGCGTGGACGTGCCGAACGCAACCGTCATGCTCATCGAGAACGCGAGCCGGTTCGGCCTCGCGCAGCTCCACCAGCTCCGTGGCCGCGTCGGGCGTGGCGCACACCAGTCGTACTGCCTGCTCGTAGACACGCCCCGCACAGACGCCGCGCGAGAGCGGCTCCGCATTATCGAGTCCATTTTGGACGGCTTTCAGCTTGCCGAGGAAGACCTCCGTATGCGCGGGTGCGGCGAGTTCTTCGGTACGCGCCAGAGCGGCCTGCCGGAGCTGCGCATCGGTGACCCGTTCAGCGACATCGAGCTCATGCGCCTTGCGCGCGATGAGGCGCGGCGGGTCGTTGACGGCAAGATCGAGATCAGCGACGAGGTCCGCGCCTTGCTGCGTGCGGAGCTGCGCCGCCGCTATTCCGGCAAGCTACGCCTCGTCACCACGTAGCGCCGCCTCGGCATCTATCTCGCGCCAGAACGTCGCCGCGTCACCGGCAACGTCGCGCGAGATGAGCTCAGTCGGCGAACGGTCGTACCAGTCCGGCGGGAAAAGCTCCGCGTACGGCGGCGTCGCGAACCGCTGACCAATGAGTACCGCCATGCCCGTGTCGCGCTCGGAACGGATCAGCCGACCGACCGACTGGATCACCCGGTTCATACCAACGTAGAGGTAGGCGTACTCAAAACCCATCTCGTAGCGTTCCGCGAAGTACTGTCGCATCAGTTGCTGCTCGAACGAGACGCGCGGCAGCCCCGGTCCAACGACGATCACGCCGATCAGCATCCCGCCGGGGTAGTCCACCCCTTCCGCGAAAATCCCGCCCTGCACGGCGAGCACGAGATGGCCCCGCCGTTCGTTGCGTAACCGTTCGAGCAACTCGACCCGCGCGCGTTCCGACATCGAGCGCTCCTGCCGGAGCACCGTCAAGCCTTCGGGCGCGAGGTACGGCGCCACTGCGTTGAGGTACTCGAAGCTCGGGAAGAAAACGAAGTAGTTGCCCGGCCTTGCCGCGGCGGCCTGCTCGACGAGCCGCGCGACCGGCTCGTACGAGCGGGGGCGATGCCGATACCGCGTCGAGACGTTTGCCGCGACGAGCACGCGGCGGTGCTCTTTCGGAAACGGGGACGGGAGTGTGGCGAGCTGCGTGCGGTCGCGATCGAAACCAAGCACGTCGCGGTAGAACGTGAGCGGCACGAGCGTGGCCGACATGCCGACCGCTGCAAAAGAGCCGTCGAGCCGCACGCTGAGCCTGTCGGACGGGTCCTTGCACAGGATCTTGAGCGCCCCGCTTCCCTGCGTCGTGTCCCAGATATACGAGAACTCGTCGCCGCCGAGCTGCAGCACGTTGTTGAAAGCGATATAGGCAAAGAAGAGCTCACGCACGAGATCGTTCGGCCCGAGCGTGGCGGTGACGCGGCAATGCTCGGCGTACTCGACGATGATGTCGTCGAGCAGCGCTTGCTGCCTGTCGAAAAACGCCACGTCCGGCTCGACGAGATACTTTTGTACCCCCGCCTCCTCGTGGACAACCCCCCCATCGGCGCTCCGGTGCGAGATCTCAACCAGCTCCGCGTCAACCGCCTCGCACCACGCCGCCAGCCGCTGCAGCACCGGCGCCCGCGACTGCTCGGCCAACTCGATCGCCTGGCGCAAGCTCGCCCGGTGCAGCTCGGGCGAGTAATACTCGCGCCCGCGCGCGTAGAGGTTGTGCGCCTCGTCCACGATCAGGATCGTGTCGTCGTACCGCCGCTCGAGGAAGAAGCGGCGCAGATACACCGCCGGGTCGAACACATAATTATAGTCGCACACGATCACGTCCGCGCGAAGCGACACGTCGAGCGCGAGCTCGAACGGGCAGAGGAGTTCCTCGACGGCGCGATCGTAGCAGTCCTCGGGCGTAATGACGCCGAGCGCCGCGAGGTCGTCGAGCGCCGTAGACCTCGCCAATCGTTCATAGTAGCCCCGCGCAAACCGGCAGAACTCCGGGTGGCAGAAGTACACGTCGTTGGCGCACAGCTTCTCACGCGCGCGCAGGTGCAGCGCGACGAACCCCTCGCCGTTGGGCTGCATCTTGCGGAGCGTCTCGACGACGAGGTGCTGCTGCGTCGTCTTCGAGGTCAGGAAGAAGACGCGCAAGCCCTGGCGCATCGCGAACCGCACAGCGGGCCAGAGCACGGCGGCCGTTTTGCCGATGCCCGTCGGCGCCGAGACGAGCAGGTGCGCGCGCGATGCCAGCGCCTCCTCGACGCGGCGGATCATCTCGGCCTGGTGCGGCCGCATCGTCTCGAACGGGAACGCGACCTCTTGCGCAAGCGTCGCGAGGCGCGCCCGCCACTCGCGCTGCGCCGCGTGCTCCGCAATGATGGCTCGAAGCCGCACCGCAATCACGCCCTCGAGCTCGTCCTCGTCGAGGTCAACCCGCACGCGCCGTGTGTCACCGCTGCGAAGCTCGGCCAGCACGAGGTATCCCTCCGTCGCTTTGCCCGACTCACGCGCGAGCAAGAGCATGTAAATCCTGAGCTGCAGCGTCCACGACCGGTGCGCCTCTTCGCCAAGCTGCCCGAGTGCACGCTCGAGCGAATGGACGCTCTTGATCTCCTCAATCACATAGCGGCCTCGGTGCTCGTACAGGCCGTCAATCCGGCCCTGCACGGTTACGGTCCATGCGTCGAAGGGGAAGGTGTGTTTCAGCGTGTACTCGCCGCGGTAGGTCTTGTGCGTGGCGGCGCGCGACTGCTGGTGCGCCGTGTGGAGCTCGCGGCCGAGCGCGGCGCGGGCCGCCGGCATCGCCTCAGCGGAAATGCTCCCCGCAAAGGAAACGCCGGCCGCCAGGTCACGCACGCTGAGCGAGATCGTCATCGCCTCGTCATCAATACGCACGCTCATTGCCGCGCCGCGCGCTTGAGGTCAAGCGCCTCCTCGAGCAGCTCGGCGAGGTGCGTCACGCGGATCGGCACGCCGTCGGCGGCAAGCCGGTCGCGCAATTGCAGCACGCAGCCCGGGCATTCGGTCGCCACGACCTCCGCCTCGACGTGGCGCAACGACTCGGTCTTGCGCCGCGCGATCCTCGTCGCGAGCCCGTAGTGGTGCACGCTGAACAGCCCCGCCATGCCGCAGCAGAAGTCGGCGCCCTCGACCTCCTCGTACTGCGCCGCCGCCTCGAGCAAGCGACGCGGCGCCTGCGCGATGCGCTGACCGAACCGCAGGTGACACGGGTCGTGGTACACGACCTTTGTCGGGATGCCGAGCGCAGGAAAGTCCACGAAGCGGTCGAGGAACTCGGCGAAGTCGTACACCCTCGACGAGAACGGCTCGGCCTCCTCGCCGAGCAGGTCGCGATACGCGTTCTTGAGCGTTTCGCCGCACGAGGCGCAGCCGGTCAGGATCGGCACGTCGCCCGGCATCTCGCGCATGTTGATCCGCGCAAGGTGCTTCGCCTGCTCGACGTCGCCGAGCGACAGCACCGGCGTGCCGCAGCAGACCTGGCCGCGTGGCGTGATCACGTCGAAGCCGAAGTGCCGCAGCACGTTCACAATCGAGTCGGCCACCTCCGCGTACGCGTAGTTCGTCATGCAGCCGGAGAAAAAATAAACCGTCTTCGTTGCGCCAGAATCCGGCTTTCGCCCTGTTCCGAGCCTGTCGAGCGCAGTCCGCTTCGACAGCTCCGGCAGCCGGCGGCCGCCCTTGAATAGCAGCGGCAGGTGGCGCGTCATTCCCTTGCCCCTCGGCAGGAGTCGCTGGAAGACGGCCGCTGCGCGCACGAGCGCGTCCATCAATCGGCGGCGCGTCAGCACCCAGCGGAAGATGAGCTTGTTCCACCACGACAGCGCCGCCGCCCGCGGCATGCGGCGCTTGAGCTCGGTGAAAACGCGATAGTACGCCACGTCGTTCGGGCAGATGTAGGCGCACCGCAGGCAGCCGAGGCACGACTGCGCCGCCTCCGCGACACGACTCGTGTACGGCAGGCGCTGCCTGAGCACCGCATCGAACAGCGCGATTCGCCCGCGCGCGACCCGCACCTCGTCGCGCGTCTCGATATACGACGGGCAGACGGAGAGACATTTACCGCACTTCGTGCACTTATCAACCTCGAGCTGGATTGAATACGTCTCCGGCATTAGTCGGTCCATCTGCGCTGCGCTTACGACGTGATGATGCGCCGGATCGGCATTGACTTCAAGAGCCTCAGTGAGACGCTGGTGGAGACGCGCCCCCAATAAGGATTGAGATACGAATTGTCAACGGCATCGGTCTCTGCAAGGCGGGTCAGCCTCGGCCGGCCCCCAGTACGACAAGCCGAAATCCTCGATCGTTTCCCCGGTCTCGGCGTCAACTACCTTGCCTACGATCCTGCCGGCGGGCCACAGCTTGACCGTCACGTTCTCGGCGGGGGCACGGACGAGCACGTGGCCTGACAGGTAACCATCAGCGTACGCGTCGATGCTACGCGCACCCGGCCTGAGCCCCGTCACGAGGAAGCGGCCTCTGTCATCTGTCGTGGCATCCTTGACGTGAGCCCCGGGGATGGGTTTCCCTCTGGTGTCAACGACCTTGCCAGAAACGGCAGCTTTCGGCTCTTCGGGTTTTGCCTGCTTCTCGACCTTGACGACGAAGTTCACTTCCCGGACCGTCCCGCCAGGAGGCAGCTCAATCGTCTTCGGTTCGGCAGGCGGCTTCCTCTCGTCTTCGTGCGTCGGCCGGAAGCCTCCAGGAGGTCCATCATCCTGAGCCGGCAAGGAGATACTGACGACACACGTTCCAGGGAGGACGGGTCCCGAGACAAAGCGCCCTTCCATGTCCGTGCAGACGGAGCGGCCGAGCTCCGCGGAGCCGAAATGGTGGCTCCAGAATGACGGGTCATCAACAACGTACGGCCCTATCTCCTCCTCGCTGAACTCCAGCTCACTCTCGGGCAGATCGGCTTCGTCGTTCACCACGTGTGGGACGTTCTTTGTGTAGAAGCTGATGCATGCATCCGAAACGGGGTTGCCTTGTTTGTCGGTGACCCTCCCGGAGATGAAGCCGGGCGTAAGAAGCGACAACTCGACCTCCGCAACGCGGCGCCTCTTGATCTCGACTTCGCCTCCGGCGTGGCGATGCGTCACGCGATCCACAGCCGCTATTTCATATCGGCCGGGAAGCAGCCCGCCGATGCGGAAGCGCCCCTCATTACCCGTGAGCCTTTTTTCGACAAGGAAACCCGCGCCACAGTAAACGGTCACGGCAGGAGCAGGGGCGCCGTTGTGATCGAGAACCCGGCCGATGATGACCCGGCCCTCGTCGAGCCTGATCTCGAGAGGCTTTGAGAGGTCAACATCGGCCAACTGGAAGTACTCCTCGTAATAGTCCTCGGCGAAGATGAGGAGCATGAGCATCTCGGGAAAAGACAGAGGAATCGTGAACTTCCCCTTCTCGTCGGAACGTACGATGATCGGCGAGTTACGCGCGCCTCTCAGTGCCTCGAGCGTGCTGACTCCGGCCGGAACCTTTATTGCCCCTTCCTCGCCGGGCACATGGAGGGTTCGCTCAGGTGGCTCATCTTCCTCCGGCCCGGCGAAGCCTAAGCCAACCATGACCAGTCCGTCCGCGACTGGCCGACCAGTCCTGTCGTCGAGGATGACACCCTTGATCGGTCTGCTCGGATGCAGGGCGAGATCCAGCGTCGTGACCTTGTCATCTTCGAGCCTTGCCGCGACGAGGCGACGCGTTGACAGCCCTGGTGCCACAGCGGCGAACGCCTTGACGCCGGCCCCCAGGTCGTCGAAGCGGTAGCGGCCGTCCTCGTCGGTCGTGACCGGCTCCTTGGTCTGCATGCAGTAGACGCTAGTGCCTGCAAGGGGCTTGCCCGTTGCAGCGTTCGTGAC
Organism: uncultured bacterium; assembly: GCA_965369835.1. GTDB lineage: Bacteria > Auribacterota > JABMQX01 > JAFGEW01 > JAFGEW01 > CBDUSE01. The sequence goes on along the minus strand of CBDUSE010000005.1, from coordinate 27,601 downwards.
GACACCGGTGATGACGGGACTGCAAATCAAGACGACTTCGTACGGCTTCTTCCTAGCCTTAGACTCAGCTTTCGCAACGTAGATCTCATATGGGTTGTAGCCGTCTTTCTGTACCTGGACCCTCACGCCTTCCAGGGGCCCATAAGTGAAAAGGAAGGAACCATCCGGAGCAGTTACAACAGGCCGGCTGGCGATGCAATCGCTGTCTACGAAGTACAATTGAACACCTGGAAGGGGCTTTCCGGCACCGTCGACAACGCGGCCCCTGATGTCCGCGGCGGGGCTGAGCTTGATCGTGATTTCTTCTGAGACGCGGCCGATTCTCGGGTAGCACCAGACGAAGCCGTCAGCAAAACCATCTGCATAGCCATCAAGAAGGTAGTCCCCCGGCGGCACGCCAGTAAGATTGAAGGACCCGTCCTCTCTGGTAGTTGCCTCTGCCACAGGAGGAACGTAGTCGCCGGCCCAGTGCTGTTCTGTCGGACGACAGGAAACAGTGGCGGCTTTGACCGGCTTGCCCCCGGGACCGAGAACCTTGCCGGTGATTTGCCCGCTGTCCATGGCCGCCGAGCACGGGGCGGCAGCAATGCCAGCGGCAAGGACGAAGAGCCAGAGGCGGTTTTTCACCATGGTGAACCTCTCTCCTGAAGAAGAAAGCCTTCCGGGCGGCGGGGGTTTCTTCAGGGTGTCCGGCCAAGCGTTGCACTCGCCGCATCATAGTAAGTATAGCATGGAAGAACGGATACGTGAAGAGGTCACTGATCGCCGACCTGCATGGGGGGCCGACTACTCAAACGACCAGGAGCGGAGCTTTTTGAGGGCGGCGTGGTCGGTGAGGTCGTAGTGCAGCGGGGTGACCGAGATGTAGCCCTGGTGGACGGCGGTGCTGTCGGCGTCGTCGTCGGACGTCTCGTCCGCCTCATCGAGCTCGGGCAGCTCGCCGCCGAGCCAGTAGTAGGTACGCCGCTGCGGGTCGGTTCGCTCGTGGAACTCTTCGCGGAACATCATCCGGCCCTGGCGCGTGATGCGCACGCCGCGGACCTCGCTGGGCGGCAGGTCGGGCAGGTTGACGTTGAACAGCATCCCCTTCGGGCAGTCATTTGCGATGAGCTTCTCGATGAATTTTTTCGCGAACGCCGCCGCGCCCGCGTAGTCCGGCTCCTCGATGCTCGCGATGCTGACGGCCAGCGAGGTCACGCCGTTCATCGCGCCCTCGATCGCGGCCGAGACCGTGCCGGAGTAGATGGCGTTCGTCCCGACGTTCGTGCCCGGATTGATGCCGGCCACAACGAAGTCGGGCGCCTCGACACACAGCGCGTTGATTGCCAGCTTGACGCAGTCCACCGGCGTGCCGCTCACCGCGTGGCCGTAGAACGCGCCGTTGCGCTTCACTTTCTCCACACGTAACGGCTTGTGCAGGGTAATCGCGTGGCCCGTGGCGCTGCGCTCGCGGTCCGGCGCAACGATGAGCACCTCGCCGAGCTCGGCAAGCGCCTGTGCCAGCGCCTCGAGCCCGGCGCCGTGGATGCCGTCGTCGTTTGTGACGAGAAATCGCATTATTCACCTTCGATCGTCGTGAAATACGGCAGCTCGCGCACGGCCGCGTGCCGGCGCTGCGCGCGCTTGTACCAGCGGCGAAAGCTACCGGTTCGGCCGTCGCGGATCGCGTTGAGCGCGCGTGCGTATGCCTCGAGCGCCGGCTTGAACTCCGGCGCGCTCCGAAGCGCGATCTGCAGGAGCTGCGCGGCCTTCTCGTTGCAGATCTTCTGCACCACGCGACGGTTCTCGTGCTTCGACAGGCCGGCGAAGTCCGTCCGCACAACCGATTGCTCGATCGTGTCCTCGGCGATGACCGGGATCTCGACTTCGAGAAGCCGTTCAAGAAGCGCCTCCGTCTGGGCCAGCGTCATCCGCTGCTGGCTGAACATGCGCAACGGCCGCTCATGCACGTATTGCTCCCACGACGGCGCCATCGCCTCGAGCGACGGGAACAAATCCCGGTACTCCCAGCGGAGCGAGAACGCGAAGCTGCTCCTGCGCCAGAGGTTCTCGAGCGAGCGGCGCAGCCGCTCGGGACCGCGCCTGACGCCGAGCAGGAAGTCCACCACCGTCGCCGCCTGCTGCACGTAGATAGCCCGCTGCTCGTCGCTGTCGAACCGGCCGGAATGCCGCAGAAGATCGTCGAGCACGTACGATCGCCTCTCCTTGATAGCCGTGGCCGTGTTGCGGAACAGGTCGAGCCGCTGCTCCGGCTCCATCAATTCGGCCAGCCCAGCGTAGAGCCAAAACGGGATTGGCCGGTCGCGCAGGTTGCCCTTGTGCGCCGCCGCCGAGGCTGCGGCGATATCTCGAACGACGTGGTAGCAGACCGCGAGCCGCAAAAAATCCTCCACCTGCCCGTACCAGAGCCCGCGCGCCGTCCGCGCCGTGCCGCCGCGAGAGACGCCCACGTCCCAAACCGTCTCTGGGCCGTCCACGCCCGCGACGCTGCGCGGCACGATCCAGACCGACGCCTGCCCCTGCCAGAACCTTCGGAGGCCGAGCCGCCGCTGCGCGTGCTCGCGAGTCCGCTCGCACATCCGCGCCGCCTCGCTGGCGTACTCGATGTCAGGCGCGCTGACGACGAACTGACCGTTGTAGCTGCGCACAGTGGCGCTCGCAGCGCCCCGCGCTTCGCCGAGGGCAAAGCACGCCACGCACACCGACATCGCAATGACGTATGCACTGAAGCAGGCAATGGTGTGTTCGGTCCTAGACATCAACGATCAACGTGACGGGCCCGTCGTTTACGAGCGACACCGACATCATCGCGCCGAACTCGCCCGTGGCGACCTTGCGCACGCCGAGACGCCGAAGCTGCTCGACGACGCACTCGTACAGCGCGTCCGCCTTGTCGGGCGGCGCGGCGTCCGGGTAGCTCGGACCCCGCCCCGTGCGGCAATCGCCGGAGAGCCTGAACTGCGAGACCACCAGGACCTCGCCGTCCACGTCGCGGCACGAGCGGTTCATCTTGCCCGCCTCGTCCGTAAAGCAACGGAGCTCGACGAGCTTGGCGGCCAGCTTCTCGGCATGCGCTTCGGTATCGTCGCGGTGCAGCCCAAGCAGCACGAGCAAGCCGGCGCCGATCTCGCCCGTGCGCCGCTCATCCACGTCCACGGCGGCGCGGCTCACACGCTGGATCACCGCCCGCATCGGCGTCTTCTCACTATGCGGCCCGTCATACCTCCCCCGAATATCTGCACTTGCGGGAGCGGCTAAATCGCCTTGCGGCGATGAACCCGGCCCCCGTGTCCTTTTGTCTGTTTCGGGAAAGACCGGTCTCGGTCGTGCAACTGGCGAAGCTCGCCCTTGCGCTTGTGTTTCCGGCGGCGGCGCTCGGCCCTGTTCAAGCCGGCTTCGTCAGCCTCTCCAGCGCCGGCCTCTTCGGCTGGTTTCTCTTGCGCCTCTTCTTTCGGTTCTTCCCCGGGCTCTTTCTCGTCGTCCGACATGCGTTGTCCTCCGCGCCTATTGGTTCGGCGAACGCTCGTGTTTACTCGCAATAATCTCCGTCGTGCCGTCCCGGTTGATGCGCCGAAAAAAGCAGCTCCGGTAATTGAGGTGGCACGCGGGCCCCGTCTGCTCGATCTTGATGAGCAGCGTGTCAACGTCGCAGTCGTACAGCACCTCTACGGTCCGCTGCGTGTGGCCGCTCGTTTCGCCTTTGACCCAGCGCTGCCGGCGGCTGCGGCTCCAATAGACCGGCCGGTCGCCCTCGATCGTCTCCTCGAGCGTTTCGCGGTTCATGTACGCGAGCATCAGCACCTGCCCGTTCGCCGCGTCCTGGACCACGGCCGGCACGAGTCCCTGGTCATTGAACTTCACCTCGTCGAGAAAACTCACGTTCGTACCTCGATCCCGTGCTGCCGCAAGTAGTCCTTCGCCTGCCCGACGCTGTACTCGCCGTAGTGAAAGATCGAGGCGGCGAGCACCGCGTCCGCCTTTCCGTGCACAAGAACCTCGCGCAGGTGTTCCAGCGTGCCCGCGCCGCCCGAGGCGATCACCGGAATGCCGACCGCTTCGGACACCGCGCGCGTCAGCTCCACGTCGTAGCCGTTCTTCGTGCCGTCGCAATCCATGCTCGTGAGCAGGATCTCGCCCGCGCCAAGCTGCTCGACCCGCGCGGCCCACTCCACCGCATCAATGCCGGTCGGTCGCCGGCCGCCGTGCGTGTAGACTTCCCAGCCGCCGTCGCGCCGCTTCGCGTCAATCGCCACGACGATGCACTGTACGCCCACGCGCGCCGAGGCGCGCCGAATGAGCTCCGGGTCCAGGACCGCCGCGGTGTTGATGGACACCTTGTCGGCGCCCGCGTTGAGCAGCGCCCGGATGTCCTCGACCGTGCGGGTACCGCCGCCCACCGTCAGTGGGATGAACACCTGCTCGGCCGTGTGCGAAACCACCTCGATCATGATCGCCCGCTCGTCGCTCGACGCCGTGATGTCGAGAAACACCAGCTCATCGGCGCCCTGCTCGTCGTAGACCCGGGCGCACTCGACCGGATCGCCTGCGTCGCGCAGCCGCACGAAGTTGATCCCCTTGACGACGCGCCCGCCGGTCACGTCGAGACACGGAATGATCCGTTTCGCCAACATTACCCTATCGCCTCCAGCGCATCCGCGAGCCTGATGTCGCCGGTGTAGAGCGCCTTGCCGACGATCACGCCCGCGAGTCCGTCCCGTTCGTAGCGCCGCAACGCCCGGATGTCGTCGAGGCTGCCCACGCCGCCCGAAGCGATCACCTCGCACGAGACCGCGCGCAGTACCGCCTCGAGCGAGGCAGTGCACGGGCCCTCGAGCGTGCCGTCGGCGGCCACGTCCGTGAAGATGATCGTGCGCACGCCGATCGCCTCGACCTGCTGCGCGAACTGCGGGGCCTCGAGCGCCGTGAACTCCTTCCAGCCCTTGACCGTCACAAGACCCTCACGGGCGTCAATCCCGACGGCGATCCGCTCGCCGTACTGCTCGACGGCGGCGCGCAGGAAGCCTTCCTCGCACGCCTTGGTCCCGAGGATCACGCGCCGGAGCGGCGCCTCGAGCACGCGGGCGAGCGTCGTCTCGTCGCGCACGCCCCCGCCGAACTCGACGGGAATGGCGACCGCCTCGACGATCGCGCAGACCGCGTCGAAGTTGGCGGGCCGGCCGGCGAACGCGCCATCGAGGTCCACCACGTGCAGCATCCGCGCCCCTTCGGACTCCCAGCGCTTCGCCGTTGCCACCGGGTCGTCCGAATAGACCGTCTCCGTCCCGGCACGACCCTGCACGAGCCGCACGCACTTGCCGTCCATCAGGTCTATCGCGGGAATCAGAAGCATGGCGGTCTCTCTTCGTCGGCCTGTCGGAAGCGGGCCGTGACCCGAACTCAGGCATCAGCCGATCTCTATTCAAGTATAAGCCGCGTCGTGACGGCTCGCAACCGAAAACGCCGCTCCTTACGGCACGCTGCGCGGCGCGGCGCCCTCAGCGCAGCCGGGCGATCGTTACCGCGGCGCCACCGCCCTCGACGTCCGCGTCCTCAAATGATTTTACGCGCGCATCTTCCCTGAGGTACTCGCGAATGCCCCGGCGAAGCGCGCCGGTGCCGTAACCGTGGACGATGCGCACCATCTCGAAACCCGCGGCGGCCGCCTCGCCGATGAATCGCTCGATCTCGAGCTGCGCGTCCTCGACGTGTTTGCCGATCAGGTTGATCTCGCTCGATGCGAGCCGGGACGCCGGCACGCGCGCCCCGCCCTTTCGCAGCGCCGGGGTCTCCTGGTCAGCGGCATCCTCGATCAGCTCAAGCTCCTTCACCGCAACCTGAAACTCCGTCCTGTTCACAAGCACGTCGGCATGGCGCCCACCGCCGTAGACGCGCACGATCGTGCCGCGGTCGTTCAGCGACGGCACCCAGACGGTCAACCCCTCGCGCGGCTCGTCGAGAGGGCGACGCCGCGCCGGCTTCGGCGCCAGCTCACTCAGTTCTTTGCTGACACCGGTCAGCGCCTCGTCAATCGCCGCCGCCTCGTCGGCGAGCCGGCCCTTCGAGGCGATCACCTCTTCGCGAGACCCGAGCCTGGCGACCATTTTCTCGACGCGCTTTCGGCCGTCTCGCACGATGCGCCGCCGCTCCTCGAGCGCCTCGCGCCGCGCCTGAAGCGCTTCCGCTTTCAGCCGGGCCACGTCCTTGTGCGCCTGCTCGATCCGGGCCCGCATCCGACTCTGCTCCTCGGCGGCGCGGCGCCGTTCCTCCTCGGCCAGCGCTCGCTCGCGCCGCAGGCGTTCCTGTTCCGCCTTGACCGAGCTGAGCACCTCCTTGAGCTCGCGCTCCTCGGGCGACATCAGCGCGAGGCTCCGGTCAATGATCGCCTGCGGCAGGCCGATCATCCGGGCGATCTTCAGCGCGTTGCTCTCGCCCGGCACGTCCATCGCGAGCCTATACGTTGGCCGCTCCGTGTCCGGGTCGAGTGAGAACGACGCCGTGCGCGCCCACTCGCAGCGTCGGTCGAGCGTCTTGAGCGCCGGCAGGTGCGAGGTCACCAGCGCGAGCGCGCCGCGCTCGGCGATCTCCTCGAGGATCGCCTGCGCGAGCAGCGCGCCCTCGGAAGGGTCGGTCGCCGTGCCGAGCTCGTCGAGGATAATCAAGCTATCCTCTTCCGCCCGTTCGAGGATTCGTTTGACCTCGCCGAGGTGCGACGTGAACGTGCTCACGCCGCCGGTGAGGTCTTGGTAGTCGCCGATGTCGGCAAAGAACCCGCTGAATACCGGGAAGACCGACGAGTTTTCCGCCGGAATCGGGATCGCGCACTGCACCATGAGCGCGAGCACGCCCAGCGTTTTGACCGCCGTTGTCTTGCCCCCGGCGTTCGGCCCCGAGATCACGAGCGCCCGGTCGGATTCCCGCAGCTCAACCGTCAGCGGCACGCACCGCTCCCCGATCGAGAAGAGCAGCAGCGGGTGGCGCCCGTTCACCACCTTCAGCCCGCCCGAGCCGGTCACCTGCGGGATTGAGCAGCCGTAGCGCACGGCGAACTCCGCCTTGCCGTACGCGGCGTCGAGCGCCGCGCAGATCGCCACGTTCGCCCGCGCGGTATCGAGGTCGCGCCGAAGCAGATCGGCGAGCATCACGAGGATGCGGCGGATCTCCTTCTGCTCGTCCTTGCCGAGGTCGAGCAGCCGGTTCGATAGCTCGACCACCTCGAACGGCTCGATGAACGCCGTCTCCTCGCTGATCGAGTAGTCGTGGATGATGCCCGGCACCTTGTGCTTGTACTCGATCTTGATCGGCAGCACCGTCCGGTTGTTGCGCTGCGTGATGAACTGCTCCTGCAGGAACAGTTGTGTCTTCGGCGAGCGCAAGTAGTGCTCCAGGACCTTCGCGATCTTCGCCGTCACCTCGCGCTGCTCGGCGCGCAGCTCCGCCAGCAGCGGCGACGCCGTGTCCTTGACCGATGCATCCGGCTCGAACACGCGATCGCACTCCCGCTCGAACTCCGGCAGCGGCTCGAACGGCTCAGCCACCACCCACAGGCGCGGCGCGGCGGCCTGCCTTTTCTGCAGGAACTGGCGCAGGATGACGCCGCCGTGCTGCAGGTCGGCGATGCGGACGCACTCGATCGGCTCGAGGACCGTCCCCGGCGTTTCGATCCGCTCGAGCGCGGGCCGCACGTCGCTCAACCCGTCCATCGGCGGCCGTTCGCCCGTGTCGAACAGATCGAGCATCTCGGCCACGCGCTCGTAGTCGAGCCGTACCTCGAAGGACGTCGTCCCAATCGGCGCGGTGGTGATCAGCGTGCGCCCCAGGTCGGATGCCGCGCACTCGCCCACGACCTGCCGCACTCGATCAAACTCCAGTACCTCGAGCGTCCGCTCCATCTCTCCACTCGCTTTTCTTAGCCACAGATTTCACTGATTCTCACTGATTCCCGGCGAGCTCCGCTCGCCGTATCCTGATCGTCGCGCAGCGGCGTATCTGTGCCTATCCGTGAAATCTGTGGCTAACTTTCTTTCCCTTCTTTCGTTCGTTCGCGGATCTTGCGGAGGCGCGCCTCGTCGAGCTTCAGGTGCATCACCTTGTGCGTGCTCACATACACCTTGCCCGGCGGCATCCGCTTTGGTTTCGACACGTACCGCCGCTGCGCGTACAGCACGTCGCCCGAGCCCGCGTTGCGCGCCTTGCTGTAGGCGAGCGCGAGCGTCGCCGCATCGAGCAGCGTCTCGCGGTCCACCTCCTCGCCCTTCCTGAGCGGCACCACCACGTGCGACCCCGCGTAGTCGTGGCAGTGCAGCCACAGATCGTGGCCGCGCGCGAACGAGATCGTCAGCCGGTCGTTCTCCGCGTCGCTGCGGCCGACGTAGATCTTCTTGCCCGTCGCCGAGAGAAAGTACCGAAACGCCTCGGTCGCTCTCTCCTTCTTCGGCACGGCGCGTTTCGGCGCTTGTTTCGGCTTGAGTCTCAGGCCTCGCTCGTCAAGGAAGCGCTCAAGCTCGTCGGGCGACTTGATCCCTTCCGCCGCTTCGCACGATGCCTCGACCTCGGCGAGCCGCGCCTCGGCGTCGCCGATCTGCCCCTCGGCCTTCTCGAGCGTGCGCCTGAGCTTCCGGCTGCGCTTGAAGTACGCCTCCATGTTCTCGCGCACGCCGAGCTTCGGGTCAAGCGGCACGGTGACCGTCTCGCCCAAGGAGAAATCCTCGACCGCGATCTCGGCCCGCCCCGCGCCACGCGTGCCGAGCGCGGCCTTCAGGAGCTCACCGTGGCGTGCGAGCTCCTGCCACTGCCGCCCCTGCTCGATCTCGCGCTCGAGCCGCTCGACGAGCTTCCGGAGCCGCCGCCGCTCGCGCCGGAGCTGCGAGACGAGTTGCCGTTTGTCCGTCTCGAACAGCTCCTGCGTCTCGACCGCGCTAAAAGACTCGTCGAGCACGTAGTTGTAGAGCTTGCCCTCCGGGACCTCCGGCGGCCGCTCATGCCTCGTCAGCTTCGGCTTCGGCGGCGGCTCGTACACAGAACCGACGCGCCTACTATCGAGCGAGGCCAGGACCTTGCGGCCCGCGTCAAGCAGCTCGATGTGCGGGCCGCGCGGGAAGAGCTCCACGACGAGCGAAAGCTTGTCCGCCTGCCTCTCAAACAGAAACTCAACGATCCGGTCCGAGTTGAGCTGCGCCACCTCAACGACCCGCGCGCCCTCGATCCGCGAGCGCACGTACTCGCCGAACGAGAGCCGCTCCCGCTTATCGCGCAGCCGCTGGCGCGTCAGGTGCAGGCGCACATGCGGCGGCTGCAAGCAGATCAATACGTTGTGCCCGTAGTCGGCCCGTCCTTCGGACGGGCTTTGCCGCACCGAGAGGATGAACCGCCTCGGCGCGTACTGGAAGAAGCGCTCGACCGTCGCGCCGGGCAGCACCCAGCCCAGCTCCTCGACGACGCGCGCCACCTCTGCATGACTCAACGCCATGATTGTATATTGCCTGAACGAGCCACAGATCACACAGATCGGCACAGATACGCCGCTTTGCGGCGATTGTGCCACGGCGGGCGCAGCCCGCCGGTAATCAGTGAGAATCTGTGTAATCTGTGGCTCATTCTCCTCAATCCTCCTGTTCGATGTCCGCCTCGGTGGCGGGGCGCTCGACGCGGTACTCCTCCTCGAACCACTTGTCGAGGTCGGCCAGACGGCAGCGCTCCGAGCAAAACGGGAACAGCGCCACCGCCTCCGCATCGCCCGGCGCGCAGACAACCTCCCGTATGCACGTCGGACATCGGCCCCGCACCGGTCTTCCCTTCCTCTCCTCGCTCATAGCTTCAGACGCAACAAGGGGGCCTCCGCGCTCGAAGGCCCCCTCGAAATGCGCGTGGCATGTTATGAAATCAACTGCCCTCGCCGCTCTTGGGCGCTGTCTTCTTCTTCGGCGCGGGCGTTTCGCCTTGCTCCTGCATCTACTCTTTGATCTTCGCGCCGACCGCATCGAACGACCCCTTGAGCTTCGAGAGGTCCACCTTCACGTCCGGCGCGGTGATCGGCATGTCGGGTTCGCCCTTGAGCGTCTGATACGCGGATAGCCCCGCCAGGGCAAAGAAGTTCGCCGCGACCGCTTTTAGCACCAGCAAGATGATAATGAACTCGATGCCGAAGATCCATGCGCCGGCCAGTCTCGCCTTGGTCGCCTGACCCAACTGAACCCCGGTGGCCATCGTCACTCGCTGGTTAAGGGGCAGGGCAGGATAGGCCGGCAGCAGGGGAAGCTTCTTCAGTGGCGGGCCGCCAATGAGCACCTCGTAGCTCCTGCCAAGGGCGTTCCCTCCCTGGCCGGGAGTGGTCTGCCCGTCGCCTGCAAGGAAGGCGATTCCCTGCGCCACCAGAAAGGAGAACAGAACCAGGACCAAGCCTACCGAAAGGAAGCGCTTCACGAGCCGGATCGGCTGCCCGTTGAGCACCCGCTTCGACTCCTTGAAGCACGAAATCCCCTTCTGGCCCGAGGTCGCAATGATGGCGGGGAGCACGAGGGCGCTAAGGAAGAACTTTGCAACGTGCAAGCCAATCCACAGCGCCGCCGCGAGTGAGACAAGCCCGAGGGCGGCTCCGTAGATGATCGGACCGAACCCCGGAATCCTGCCGATGAAGCCCAAGCCCCAGATGACTATCAAGGGCGCGATGAACCAGCAGAGGTATCTCACTGTGGCGAAGAACACGACGAAGAGATTGGCAAAAATGCCAATGATACCCGAGAAGATATTCTTGCTCTCGCCGCTCTCACGTGCGGCCGCCATCTTGCAGACAGCCACCATACCCGACAGAACCAAGTACGCCCCCAAGACCCAGCCGATGCCGATCAGCGCATACCGTATGAAGAACAACCACTGTGGTACGTTGTCCCCGGGCCTCATGAGCTTCCCAAGTTCGCCAAACCCATATATGGCGATAGAAGCAATCGCGATCGCGACCGCCATCACGACGATCCGGCCAACAATAAGGCTTCCGCTGATCGCCTTGGTCAGTTCCCCTTCGAAACTCCGATTGTCCGTCATGAGAAGACCCTCCTTCCCAGCAAAAAAACCAAATTAGGAAACCAGTCTGTTCCCTTGACCCATTCTCCGATAGGCACCACGCAACCGGCGTAGGCGCGCCACGCCCTGCCGCCGCCTCGGAAGCGACAATCTCGCACGGCCCAACACGTTGTCAAGCGAAATCACCGACCTTGGGCACCGGGCCTTGGGCACCGAGGCGTTGACGCGCCGCTCGCCCTCAGGTAGCGTCCCAGAACAGGCCGATGATAAAGGAGCGGTCCGATGCCGTTCAACTCCCTCAAGGCATTCGTCGCAAAGCTCGAGGCCGAAGGCGAGCTCAAGCGGGTCACCGCCGAGATCAGCCCGCACCTCGAAATCACGGAGTACACCGACCGCGTCTGCAAGGTCGCCGGGCCGGCGCTGCTGTTCACCAATGTCGCCGGCTCGGCGTTCCCCGTGCTCATGAACGCGTTCGGCTCGATGAAGCGGATGGCGCTCGCCCTCGGCGCCGACGACGTCGAGTCCATCGCGCGCGAGATCGAGGATCTGCTTTCAAAGCAGGCCCCGACAACTCTCGCCGACAAGGTCAAGACTCTTTTGCAGCTCTTCCACCTCTCGCGCTACGCCCCTCGCACGGTCAGGACCGGCCCGTGCAAGGAGGTCATCGAGCGCGAGCCCGACCTGGGGAAGCTGCCGGTGCTTACCTGCTGGCCGCAGGACGCCGGCCCGTTCATCACCTTGCCGATGGTCTTCACGCGCCACCCCGAGACCGGCCAGCGCAACGTCGCCCGACGGAACGTCGGCATGTACCGCATGCAGGTCTACGACGCCCGCACCACCGGCATGCACTGGCACATCCACAAGGTCGGCGCCGCCCACTACCGCGCCTACGAGGCCCGCGGCGAGCGGATGCCCGTGGCCGTCGCCCTCGGCGGCGACCCGGCGATGACGTACGCCGCCACCGCCCCGCTGCCCGAAGCGGTGGACGAGGTCTACTTCGCCGGGTTCTTACGCAAGAAGGGGGTCGAGCTCGTCAAATGCGAGACCTCGGACCTCGAGGTGCCCGCCGACGCCGACTTCGTGCTCGAGGGGTACGTCGAGCCGGGCGAGCGCCGCCGCGAAGGCCCCTTCGGCGACCACACCGGCTACTACTCGCTCGCCGACGACTACCCGGTCTTCCACCTCGAGTGCATCACGCGCCGCGCTGACCCGATCCACCCCGCCACGATCGTCGGCCGCCCGCCGATGGAGGACTGCTTCATTGCCAAGACGACCGAGCGCCTCTTCCTGCCGATGCTCAAGGTCGTGCTGCCCGAGATCGTTGACATGAACCTGCCGATCGAGGGCGTCTTCCACAACCTCGCCCTCGTCAGCATCCGCAAGCAGTACCCGTTCCACGCCCGCAAGGTCATGCACGCGCTCTGGGGACTCGGCCAGATGATGTTCACCAAGGTTATCGTCGTCGTGGACGAGGAGGTCAACGTGCAGGACCTGAGCGAGGTCGTCTGGCGTTCTCTGAGCAACATAGACCCCAAGCGCGACATCACCTTCACCGAAGGCCCCGCCGACGTCCTCGACCACGCCGCCCAGCGCCCCACCCTCGGCACCAAGATCGGCATCGACGCCACGAAAAAATGGCCCGGCGAAGGTTTTCCACGGGAATGGCCCGACACGATCGAGATGACCCCCGAGGTCAAGCGCCGCATTGACGAGCTGCTCGGCGAGGGAAAGTAATCCGCCACAGATCTCACAGATGACAACAGAGAAAACGCCTCACACGCGCAGCGTGCGAGGCGGTCAAGGCTCAGTGCTTATCTGTGTAATCTGTGGCTGTTTCTCGTCCTCATCCCCGCCGCAGCCGCCGCATCGCCACGACCAGCGCCAAGCCGACCACCCCCACCGCCGAGGGCTCGGGAATCGGCGTCAACAGAAAGGCGCGCATTTCACCGTTGTGGTCGCCCCAGCCCACAATCTGGCCGAGGTCGTTGATATCCAAAGCCCCTTGCAGCATCCATTCTGAGCTGTACAGGACAAGGCTGTTCAGGTCGTACATCACGCCCTCCTCCCACAGGAAGGCGCGCCCCGCTGCTTCGCCAACCACCTGTCCTGCCGCGTTGATGCTCCTGGCACAGCTGGAGGCGCCACCAAGGGCACCGAGATCGTGCATGCCGCCGTTCTCCCACAGGAAGGCGTGCCAGTTCCCGCTGGCAGTCTGCGCCTGCCCCACTACCTGCTCCAAGACGTTGATCCCGAAGGCGTTGCTCGAGGAGCCACCCAGGGTCCCGAGATCCTGCATCACGCCACCCTCCCAGAGGAAAGCGTGCTGATAGACGGACGTAGTCTCCGCGTACCCGACCACCTGCCCCGACGCGTTGATCCCCCTGGCCGCGCTCGCGGAGCCGCCCAGGGTGCCTAGGTCGTGCGCCACGCCGTGGTCCCAGAGGAAGGCGTGCCCGCTGCCGGCCACGAAGCACGCCTCGCCCACCACTTGTCCCGACGCGTTGATGCTGTAGGCGTAGCTGTAGACACCGAGAAGATCCTCCATGACGCCGCTCTCCCAGAGGAACGCGTGCTCGTTCCCGCTCCCGCTCACAACGCACGCTCCGCCGACCACGTGACCCGACGCATTGATGCCGTATGCAGCGCTATGGAAGCCGCCCAGGGTGCCGAGATCTTCCATCACTCCGTCCTCCCACAGGAAGGCACGCGCCTCCCCACTGGCCGTCTCCGCCTGCCCCACTACCTGCCCCGACGCATTGATGGCGTAAGCCTTGCTCCATGAACCGCCGCCCAGCGTGCCGAGGTCGGTTATCGTGTACGGCATTACGGCGCTCGCCGGTCCGGACGACACGACGAGTCCAAGCAGTACGAGCACCGAGACGAGAAGTGCCCGGCAAGGGCTGATGGTGCCCTTCATGAATCGAATCCCCCTTATCTCCTTTGCCGGATCTTTCGGCCGGCTAGCTCCTTCTTGTCTTGCGTGCAAGCAGCCCGAGCGCGCCCAGCACGAGCAACGCCAGCGCCGACGGCTCAGGAATCGGCGTCAGCAAAAAGCCGTGAGTTTGACCCTCATGCGTAGCGTGGGCCACAATCTGGCCGAGATCATTAATGCCCCACGCACGCTCAAGGACCCATCCTGAGCCGGAAGAAACAAGGTCGTTCAAGTCGTACATCACGCCGTCCTCCCATAGGAAAGGGTGCCGCACCTCGCTCGCGGTGTACGCGTAGCCAACCACCTGCCCCGACGCGTTGATACTCTCGGCATAGCTGCGGGAGCCGCCAAGGGTCCCGAGGTCCTGCATCACGCCGTCCTCCCACAAGAAAGCGTGTACGTACCCGCTCGACGTGTACGCCCTGCCCACCACCTGCCCAGAAGTGTTGATGCCCTGAGCGGAGCTCGAGCTGCCGCCAAGAGTGCCCAGGTCCTGCATCACGCCGTTTTCCCATAGGAAGGCGTGGCCATACCAGTCCGCGGTGATCGCTTGGCCCACCACCTGCCCCGACGTGTTGACGCTTTCGGCATAGCTGTCGGAGCCACCGAGGGTGCCGAGGTCCCGCATCATGCCATCCTCCCACAGGAAGGCATGGTAATTGCCGACCGAAGTCGCCGCGTAGCCGACCACCTGCCCCGACGCGTTGATGCTATTGGCATAGCTCGAGGCGCCGCCGAAGGTGCCGAGGTCCTGCATCACGCCGTCTTCCCACAGGAAGGCACGGTCGTGCCCGTACGCGCTGGCCGCCCTGCCCACCACTTGCCCCGACGCGTTGATGCCCCGAGCTTGGCTCCAGGTGCCACCGAAGGTGCCAAGATCCTGCATCACGCCGTCCTCCCACAAGAAAGCGTGTAAGTCTCCATTCGCGGTGTGCGCTCTACCTACCACCTGCCCCGATGCGTTAATGCCGCGGGGATAGCTCCCGGTACCGCCGAGGGTGCCGAGGTCGGTGACGGTGTACGGCATGACGGCGCTCGCCGGCCCGGACAACACGACGAGGCCAAGGACTACGAACAGTAAGATGAGAAGTGCCCGGCAAGGGCAGATGATGCCCTTCATTGATCGAATCCCCCTTGTGCTCGTCGCCCCGTGCGCCGAGGTGTTGGCACGCTCCTGGGGCAATTTTGCGCCATCATAATAAAGCTGATGCGCCGTCTTGTCAAGCACAATCTCTACTTCCAGAGAATGGGGACCGTCAGTTGTTTTCTGCTCCATCACGGGGGGTTGGTTATTCGACTGTCGGTCGTGAGCGCGCCGCGCAGTGATACGAGACCGAGACGAGTAGGTGCCTGTCCCTGTCCTGAAAGCATGTAGCGCCGGCATCTTGCCGGCTGTCTCGGGGGCGTCCCGCCCCCAGTCATGTGCCGTATCAGAGAGATCGGCCGCTCAGGGAGCAAGCGGTGCGGGCAAGATGCCCGCACGACAGCCGGCGAGACGCCGGCGCTACCCTACGGAAAACGCGTGACTGTCCCCATTTTCCCCCGACAGGGGCTTGACATCCCCCTGCGTGCAACGTACAAGGCTTGAACAACATGCGCCCGGTCGGGGCTTCGGGGTCAGCGCAAGGTGCACAACAGCCAACAGACACGCACAGGGGCAAAGCAGCCATGAGTACGCTCGAGGAACTTGCGAACGCCATCATCAAGGGAAACATCGGCGTGCCGGCCAAGTCGGATGAACTGGTCAAGCGCGCCCTCGACGAGGGCATCTCCGTCAAGGACATCCTCCAGGAAGGGATGATCGGCGGCATGAGCGTCATCGGCGAGCGGTTCAAGAAGTGCGAGGTGTACGTGCCCGAGGTGCTCATTGCCGCGCGCGCCATGAAGGGCGCGATGGAGGTGCTCCAGCCGCTGCTGGCCGAGAGCGACTTCGAGCCGGCCGGCACCGTCGTGATCGGCACGGTCAAGGGCGATCTGCACGACATCGGCAAGAACCTCGTGGCCATGATGCTCGAGGGCGCGGGCTTCAACGTGGTGGACATCGGCATTGACGTGCCGCCCGACAAGTTCATCGAGGAGGCGCGCAAAGCCGGCGCCCAGGTCGTGGCGATGTCCGCGCTGCTCACGACCACAATGCCGGGCATGAAGAGCACGATCGAGGCGATCAAAGGCTCCGACCTTGGCGGCGCGGTCAAAACGATCATCGGCGGCGCGCCGGTCACCCAGGCGTACGCCGACGAGATCAGCGCCGACGGCTTCGCGCCCGACGCCGCCTCCGCCGTGGACAAGATCAAGGCGCTTGTCGCGGCGTAGGCCCCGCAGCCGCCCGGTGCGGCGGCAATAGGGAAAAGAAGACTCACCACAGAGATCACAGAGGACACAGAGGAAGAGGTCAATCTCTGTGCTCTCTGTGGGCTCTGTGGTAAATTCCTAATACTTCCTGGGTGACGCACCTGCGGGGCTCGGCGGCACCATTTGGAGGACCGAAAACCATGCTGATTATCGGTGAGCGGATCAACACCTCCCGCAAGGGGCTCGACGAAGCGGTCGCCAACCGTGATGAGGCGTTCTTTCGCGAGATTGCACGCAAGCAGTTCGACTCCGGCGCCGGCTACCTCGACGTCAACTGTGGCACCCGGATCAACACCGAGGTGGACGACATCGTCTGGCTCGCCCGCCTCGTGCAGGACGAGACCGGCGCCCCGCTCTCGATTGACACGCCGAATCCCGCTGCGGCCGAAGCGGCGCTCGCGGCGCATACCGGACCAAAGAAACCGATCGTCAACTCGATCAGCGGCGAGACGGAGCGCTACGAGAAGATGATCGGCCTCGTCAAGGAGTACCAGTGCGGCGTGATCGCCCTCTGCCTCGACGACGAAGGGATGCCCGCCAACGGGCCCGAGCGCTTCGCTAAGGCCCAGAAGCTCATGGACCGCCTGCTGGGCGACGGCGTCCCCCTAGAAAACATCTACCTCGATCCGCTCGTCCAGCCGATCGCCTCCTCGATTGACCCGGAGCTCAGCTACGGCCGCGAAGTGCTCTGGACGTTGCGCAAGTTCAAGGAGACCTGGGCCGACCTGCATTGCAGCGCCGGCGTGAGCAACGTCAGCCACGGCCTGCCCAAGCGCAAGATCCTCAACCAGGCGTTCATGGTCCTGTGCCTCGAGGCCGGGCTCGACACGGCCATCATTGATCCCAACGACGGCTACCTGATGCAACTGATCCTCGCGGCCGAGGCCATCGTCGGCAAGGACCCGATGTGCGCCAACTACATCGGCGCCACCCGCGAGGGGAAGATCGAGTACTACGTCAAGCCCCCGTCGAAAGAGTAGCTACAGTCTCGTAGCGCCGGCATCCTGCCGGCTGTCCGGCGGGCATCTTGCCCGCCGAAGCCGCAGAGCTGTGACAGAAGAAACGGGTATGCTCACCGTGCGCAGACAGGATAACAGGATCAACAGGATGATCCTGATCCAGTCCATCCTGTTATCCTGCCTAGAAATGGGTGACTGTTTCCGTCTTCCCGCTATAATCGTTCGGCGAAGAGCAATCCCTCAATCAGCGCGGGCGAGCATCAATGCCGACCATCGTCTTCGAGCCGACGGGGCGCCGGATCAAGGTCAACGCCGGCGAGAATCTTTTGGAGATATGCTGGACTCACGGCATCCCCATCGAATCGCTCTGCGGCGGCAACGGTGCCTGCGGCAAGTGCGCCGTCCAGGTCATAGACCACGACTTCCCGATCAGCGCCGAGGACCGCAAGCACTTCAGCGACGAGCGCCTCGCCCAGGGCTGGCGCCTCGCGTGCCAGGCGCGCGTCGAGCACGACCTGCGCGTCTCCGTGCCGCTGCCACCGGGGGTGCTGCCGGGCCGGATTATGACCGCCGGCGAAGCACCCACGATCGAGCTCGCGCCCAAGGTCCGCAAGCACTTCCTCGAACTCGAGCCGGCCACACTGGCGGTGCCCGCCAGCGACGCCGACCTCGTGCGCCGCGCCATCCCCGGCGGCGAGCGGCTCACGTTTCGTCCCGAAGCCATGCGCAAGCTGCCGGGCGTCCTGCGCAAGGCGGGCTATCACGTCACCGTGACCGTCTGGGACGACGTGGTCCTCGACATCGAGCCGCGTGACACCACCCAAAAGAACTACGGCATCGCGTTTGACGTCGGCACCTCGACGGTCGCCGCGCTTCTCCTCGACCTCAATACGGGCGAGGAGCTCGGCGTCGCCGCGAACCTCAACACGCAGCGCAAGTACGGCGAGGACGTCATCTCGCGCATCTCGTTCTGCCGCGAGCGCCCCGACGGCACCGAGACGCTCACGCGCGAGATCACGGCCCTCCTCTCCGACCTGGCCGCCGAGGTCACCTCGAGCCGCCAGGTTGATCTCACCCACGTTAACGAGTGCGTCGCCGTCGGCAACACGACGATGGCCCACCTGATCGCCGGGGTGGACCCGTCGCCGCTCGGCGAGCTGCCCTACGCGCCCGTCTTCACCGCTTGCCAGACGATGCTCGACGGGCCGAACGGCGCCCGGCTCGGTCACAAGCCGTTCGACATCCCCGCCGCTATGGGCGCCTTCGTCGGCAGCGACATCCTCGCCGCCGTAGTCGCCCTCGAGCTCCACAAGAAGCCCGGCACGCGGCTCTTCCTCGACATCGGCACCAACGCGGAGATCCTCGTGGGCGGGCCCGATCGCATGCTCGTCACCTCGGCGGCGGCCGGCCCCGCATTCGAGGGGGTCAAGATCGAGTGCGGCATGATCGGGCTTGACGGCGCGATTGACTCCTGCCGGTTCCGGGACGGCGATATCTCCTTTGGGGTCATCGGTAACGCTGCGCCGGCCGGCATCTGCGGCTCCGGCCTCGTGGATGTCGCCGCCGTGCTCCTTGACCTCGGCGTCATCGCCGAAAGCGGCCGCCTGCTGCCGCGCGCCGAGTGTCCGAAGACGGTGCCGCCGAAAGTGCGCGAGCGCTTGCACGAGGCCAACGGCACCACGCGCATCGCGCTGACCGATGATGTCTATCTGAGCCAACGCGACGTGCGCGAGCTCCAGAACGCCAAGGCCGCCATCGCCGCCGGGATCGAGATCCTCCTGCGGCACCTCGGCCTCGCGCCCGATCAGCTCGACGAGGTCCTCATCGCGGGCGCGTTCGGCAGCACACTCAACCCGCGCGCCGCGCAGCGCATCGGCGTCATCCCCCAGGTGCCGCTCCAAAGGATCCGCGCCCTCGGCAACACCGCGCTCCAGGGCGCAAAGGCCTACCTCCTCTCGACCGCCGTGCGCGCCGAGACCTGCTCCGCCGGCAACCGCATCGAGCTGATCGAGCTAAGCACCGAGCCCGACTTCATGGACCGCTTCGCCGCCCACATGCCCTTCCGCCCCTGACCACCCCGACGCCGCGAAGGGAATTCACCACAGATTCTCACAGAGGACACCGATCCTGATCTACGTCCACCGTGAAAATCCACCGTCCATTTGCCGCCTTGTGGAGTTCCGTCCGCAGCCTTCTTGCGATCGCGCCACCACGGGACGGGAACCACAAGAAACAGAGAGTACATTTGGGGCATTTGGCGCGGAGCCGCGTCACTCGATGATTGTGCGCAGCTCGATGGACTCGAGGAGGGCGATGTAGGCGGCCTCGTCTTTCGGGTCCTCGATCTTCTCCTGCAAGCCGAGGAAGCGGATGGTGACTACCGCGAGGTCTCCCTTGGTGACCGGCTCCATGTAGCGCCAGCCGCCGAGCGGCGCGATCCTCTTGCCGCTCAGGTAGTTCTGATAATCAAGCGCGGTGGCCCGGGCGGGCATCTTCGCCTCATCTCCCATCATTCGGACGATCGTCCGGGCGAGATCGCCGTGCCTCACAATGCGGGGCGCTGGCTCACCGGTTGCCAGCCTGTCAGGTCGTACGGTGCTGCACGAGACGCAAATAAGAGTAACTAACACACTGATAACGAGAGACTTCAGTATCATAAACCCATCCAAGAATGGTCGGTGCGGCTCAGGTGTGAGTCCCTCGCGGGACTCACCTACGAGAATCTCGTCCGAGATTCTCGGAAGGACGCTCTCTCACAAGGCGTCGCCGGTGTTTATACCGAACAGCTCGGCGGCGTTGGTGCGGAGGAGCTTCGCCGCCAGCGGCATCGCCTCGTCCCATTTCATATACCACAAAAGTACCCGTTCTGTCAAGACCCGGGCGACGTTCCCGCGCGCCATCTCGGCGTGGCCGTACACCCCCTCGACGAACAGGTAGTCGCCGCGGTCGGGAACATCGAGGGCGTCGAGGTGCACATCCTCCCCACCCCCGACGCGTTCGAGCTCTTCAACCGCTGCGTCTCTGAAGGAAAGACCGCCGTCCTGATCGCGCATTCTACGTGCTAATTGTCGCTGTCGGCTCGCGACCGAGTAGACTGCAACGTCTGCATTTTCTAGGTCAAACGTCAACCCGGAGTCAATATCGCCATCAGATCCTGGGTCAGATCCCTTATCAACTCCGCCAGTTCGGGCGCCGCGTCGCCGCCCACGAAATCAGGAGGCGGAGTCTCGCCATCACAGCGAGCATAGGCGTCGAGTAGCTGCGAGTACGCTTCAGTATACAACCCAGCCTCAATCAGCTCGCCCGCCGCCTCGATCATGTTGATGAGCGCACCCAGCCTTCCATCGGCCGAACGGCCGGGCCCATTGCCGGTGAGCGTTCCCGCTTCGACGGAAGTCGCAATAAACTCCAGAATCTCCTCTAGCTGCCCCAAAGGTGTAAACTCATCGGCGCCGATGTCCACGATGGATGGATCGGGTTCGGTCCCCGGCATGTCCCATCGCGCATCGCCGTCGAAGTCCGTTGCCGGGGCTCCCGCCGCCGTGCCCCGGTCGATGCACGGCGAGGTCGCAAGCAGATGGTACGCTGGGCCGAGTGCGGGGTCAGCATCAAGGCACGTGGCCGGATCGAACCACGACTCGCCCGTGCCGCCTTGGACATCGCAGTACGTCACGATCGGCATGGCCCAATCATCCACGATCTCCTCGGGCCCGTTGCCCCACAGGATCGAGTTTGTGATGGACGATTCACTCGCGTAGCAGTAGCTGGCGCCCGCGTGGTCGGCAGCGTTGCCCGTCATCGTGCAATTGAACATGCTTGCGTTGCTCGCGCCGTCGCAAAGCGCGCCGCCCCACTCGGCAGTGTTGCCGGCGATGACGCAATTGACGATCGTCGCATCGCTGAACCAGCACCCAATGCCGCCGCCCTCGCCATCGGCCGCATTTCCAACAACCATGCAGCCGATAATCGTTGGGCTGCTGTCGTACTCGCAGTAGATACCGGCGCCGCCTGCCGCCGTGTTCGCAGTGACGACGCAGTTCTTGATCGTCGGCCTGCTGTCGCTGTCGCAGAATATGCCCGCGCCGAAGTCGGCGTGGCCGTTGCAAATCGTGAAACCGTCAAGGGTCTGCCCTTCCACGTCATAGGGCCCGAACCAGAACCCCCGATGCGGTTCGGTTTCGGTTCCCCCGCAGTCAATGATCGTGGTGGCGGCGCCGTTCTGGCCTCGGACAGTGATGGCCTTGGCCCGGAAGTCGAGGTCGCGATTGCCCGGCCCGGCGTATGTGCCGTCGGCGACGAGCACCTCGGCTCCGTTCACGGAGAGGTCTATGCCGGCCTGGATCGTCGCTTTCGGGCCGTCGAGTCCGCCCTGCGGTGTGGCGTACTTGCCGTTGTAGCTGTCGTCTCCTGCGCTGGCGCTGACGTAGATTGTCACCGTGCCGGGACAGCTCGGGTCCAGCGGATTGGAACCCCAGGCAGTTATCTCCCACACGTCAGGGTATCCGTCACCGTCGGTGTCGGGATCGGTCGGGTCGGTGCCGTAAGTACTAACCTCGTCAGTGTCGGTGAGACCGTCATCGTCGGTGTCGGTGTTGAGGGGATCGCTACCGTACGTGTTCACTTCTGCGCCATCCGTGAGGCCGTCGCCGTCCGTGTCGGTGCTGAGCGGGTCTGTTACGTTTTCATACTCCCCGAGGTCCGTCAGTCCGTCCGCGTCCTCGTCGCCTGCCGGGTCGGCTCCAGCGGTCGAGCCGAAGTGGTTGAGTTCCCACCAGTCGGGCATCCCGTCGCCGTCGGTGTCCGCGTACTCGTCGGCGCCGATGTCATAGCTGCCTCCAGCGGGGAACGGCCGTGCCTCGCCATCAAAGTCATTTGCCGGGCCCGCGGGGCATGCGTCAATGCAGGCCGATCCGGCCAAGAGATGGAAATCGCCGGCGCCCGGCTTACGGAACTTCGGGTCGGCTTCAATGCACCCGGTGCCAAACCATGGCTGGCCACTGCCGCCTTCCACGTCACAGTAGGTCAAAGTCGGGAGATTCGAATAGAAAGAGTAGATCTCGTCTGAGCCATTGCCCCAGAGAATGCAACGGCTAATCGTCAGGTTGTTGGAGCGGTAGCAGACGATAGCGCCTCCCCTGTGTGCTGTGTTCGCACTCATCGTGCAGTTGGCGATTGTGGCAGAAGCAGAAAACAAGTAGGCGGCGCCCCCACATACGCTACCTGTATTGCCGACGATCATGCAGTTAGTGATGTCCGGTCCGCTATGGTCGGCGAAAATGCCACCTCCCATGTGGGCGGCATTGGCCTTGATCGTGCAGTTCGTGATCGCTGCACTGCTGATGTAACAGAAGATGCCGCCTCCCTTCCGGGCGGTGTTGCCCCTGATTGTGCAGTTGCTGATTGGCGAAGTGTGGGGGCCCCACGAGCTAGGAGCGCGGCAATAGATACCACCGCCGTTGGAAGCCGCGGCATTGTCTGAAATCTCACAGTTGCTGAGAGTTGCTTCACCGAATATGCCGCCGCCGTCCACGGTGGCTACGTTGCGGCTGATCGTACAGTTGGAAAGCATTCCGCCGCCGCAAAGACCGCCACCGACTCTTGCCGTGTTGCTGCTGATCGTGCAGTTGGCGATCGTCGGGCTGGTGCAGCAGCAGTAGATGGCGCCGCCGTAGTCGGCGTAGCCGTTGCGGATGGTGAAGCCGTCGAGCGCCTGCCCCTTCACGTTATAGTGCCCGAACCAGACCCCCCGG
Source organism: uncultured bacterium (assembly GCA_965369835.1). Taxonomy (GTDB): domain Bacteria; phylum Auribacterota; class JABMQX01; order JAFGEW01; family JAFGEW01; genus CBDUSE01. Next base: position 4,592 of record CBDUSE010000005.1, on the reverse strand, counting down.
TGTGGCTCGGCTTCCGTGCCCTGGCAGTCAATGATCGTGTGCTCGGGGCCGTTCTCGCTTCGAACCGTAATTGCCTTACCTTCGAAATCGAGATCGCGATTGCCGTCGCCGACGTATGTGCCGTCCGCCACAACGACGGTGTCGCCGTCGGCAGCGTTGTCGAGGCCGTCTTGAATGAACTGATAGGCATTCGCCGCAGAACCGTCCCAGGGCGGCGTGGTGTTGCTCGCGTCCACGCAGATCGTCGTCGCCACAAGCGGCGCGGATGGAATCAGTGCGAAAAGAACGAACACGGCAAATAAACGAAGCTTCATTGGTCTCTCTCCTTGAGCACACTGCGGTCAATTCGCGTATGGATTGGAGGCACCGAGCCCCCGCCTGTACCTGTTCCAAAAGCAGGGATGAGGTTCCGTGAAATGCTCGCCGTCACAATCCTCAAACTGCGCTCGGATCTCTGCTTCGAACTGAGAAGCGTCCACAGCGTCCGACGCTGGCACCCTCATCACCTTCGCGCGCCCATCGAGCATTGCGTAGGTGCAGAAGCCCTTGTGCCGGTCGAAGGGAAACTGACGCATGTAGCTTCCCCTGAACGACCATGGGCCCGAGCCGCCCCCCGGGGCAAACCAAGTTCCCATGATGCAGTTGCACTCGGATTCGCCCAACAGGATCTGCTTGTCAAAGAAGCCCTCGTGATTGGCGAGCACCGCCCTACGGGGTGTGTGGTCTCCTCCCCAAAACAGGTCGCACAGGTTCATGGGCAGGGCGTAGGACGCCCACCAGTAAGGGTAGGCGGGCCCGTAGTCGTAGTAGAGCGCTTCGTTGTCCGTGACGTCGTCGGCCGGGCACTGGAACTCCTCCTTCTGCTCGACGTAGTCAAGCTCGTACAACAGCTCCATCCAGACCTTCGGCACCGGATTGCCGCTCTGGTGCCCATACTTGCCGGGGGGAAGAATGCCGTCGTGGTCCTCGGTGTACTGAAGGATCGCCGCCGATAGGTTCAGCGTGCGCCGCAGGCACAGCGTCAGGTCATCCTTCATGGTGCCCGCAGAAAGCACCGGCACAACGGCGGTTGCGCACACGGCCGTCACGACGATGACAACCGCCAGATCAACTCGTGTGATTCCTCTCTTCTTCATTTCTCTACCTCCGACTAGCCCCACCAAAGCGGTCGCCGTTGTTTGCTACGTCAAATCCATCGGGGCAGGGCGGTGGCCTGCGTTCTGCGTCGTGGATGGCACAATCCGTGGGACCGAAAGAACCGACATCTCTCCCGTCCGGCCGACCACGCTGCAGAATCAATGCCATTGTGGCAGCGAGAGCCGTGCACCGAGTTGCCGCCCGAGTAACACGCCGTGATTCAGCGGCTTAGGGCTACGGGATCAGAAAGAATGCGCTGCGCTTTCCGCAATGCGCGGACAGCCGTCGGCGTGAACAAAACGCGCTGTGTGTGCAAATCACGCTCTTGCATGACGGCGATGGCAGCGGCGGCTCCAGATTCCCGTCGCCCTGCCTTTCGGTGCTCAACGTGCCTTCGTCTCTACCCAGTTAAGTAGACAAACCGGCCCAAAGGTCCATTCCTCGGGCGGCTTGCTGAAGAAACGAGGCAGGGAGATAGGTTACTTCCGGCAACACCGTCTGGTCCGCCCGGCGCCTGAGCGCATCAGAAGGCAATGCCGAACAGCTCGGCGGCATTTGTGCGGAGGAGCTTGACGGCGAGCGGGATGGCCTCGTCTTCTGCCATCCACCCCCAACGGACGCGTTCCGTCAGGACCTTGGCGACGTTTTCGCGTGCCATCTCGGCGTGGCCGTACACCCCCTCGACGAAGCAGTAATCGCCGCCGAACGCGAGGATCTTGCTCTCGGGCACCGTGTCGAGCCACTCGTGGAGCATCGCGCGCGACGCCGTCGGGCTGATGATGTGCATCCAGCACATGTCCACGTACACGTTCTGGAAGTTCTTCGCGAGCGTCGCCAGCTCGCGCGAGTACGGGTAGCCGCCGTGGAAGATGTCGAACCGGCACTTGGGGTACTCAAAAAACAGATTCGCCAGGTCGGTCGGCCGCGAGTTGACAATGTAGTTGCCGCGCCCCTCCTGAAGGCCGGTGTGGATCTGCACCGGCAGCCCGTGGCGCTCGGCGATCTCGATCATCTTGTGCACCAGGAAGTCCACGAGCGGCTTCGCCTCGTGCCAAGAAATCCGGCTGTCCAGATAGCGGCCACTCTCGAACTCCCCGCCGAGCACCTGGTTCAGGACGCGTTCCGCGTCCGCGCGTGCGACCTTGTCGAACCGCAGCGGCCGGTCGTACGCCAGCCCGATCTTGATCCCGGCGATATCCTTCTCCGCCGCCTCGCAGATGGCACGTTCGAGCGCGTCCACGAGCGTGTCTATGCCGCGCACGGTCACGTCGTGGGCGCGCTCCAGCTCGCGCACCTTCGCGCGCGACATCGCCTCAATGAACGGGCCGAAGCGGAGCACAGGCTTGAAGAACTCGCGGTCGCACTCGGTCGTTCCCGCGTCCAGGATCGAGCGCTCGATCCGCGACGTGTCCTTGAGGACCGTGCGAAACCAGCCCGGCTTGTTCGCCTTGGTGATCTTCGCCGAAAGTTCCGCGTAAGTGTGCTCGTTGATGTCGTCAATGCCGAACAGCCCCTTCGACGAGATCAGCAGCGAGCGCGCGTAGCCCGTGTGGCGCATCCGCTCCCAGTACGGTGCGAACTTCGCCCACCGCTCGTCAAGCGGCACGCTCGTGTCGCGCAACCACTCGATCTTCTCCTCCGGAAAGCCCGCCGACACCAGGTCCGACGACGCGTAGTGCGCGAAGTACGCCTCGAACAGGTCGGTCTTCTGCTTGACCCGATCCGCCTCGCGGGGTAGGTGCTCGTGGGTATCCACGAGCCAAATCTCGTCAACGCCCGCCTTGATCCGTTCGTAGAGTTGCTTCGACTCGCCCATCGCTCTCGTCCTCGCTGTCCGGTTTCTTCAGTGCTTCCGGCCCCTATACCACAACCAGGACGAGGAGGAAACTAGCCACAGATCTCACAGATCGGCACAGATGGCGGCGAGGGCCTCGCCAAAGGCGACGCGCCAATCTGTGTTCATCCGTGCAATCTGTGGCCGCCTCCTCCTGGCCCGGCCTGCCTGGGGGCGGACTCAGGCGACGTCGACCGGGTCGTTCGTGTCGATCGAGAAGAACTCGGCGGCGTTGGTGCGGAGGATCTTCGTAGCCAGCCCGAGCGCCTCGTCCTCGGTGATGTATCCCCACGACACGCGCTCGGCCAGCACCCGGGCAACGTTCTCGCGCGCGATCTCGGCGTGGCCGTAGACGCCCTCGACGAACACGTAATCGCCGCCAAAGGCGAAGATCTTGCTCTCCGGCACCGTGTCGAGCCACTCGTGCAGCATGGCGCACGAAGCGGCCGGGCTGATGATGTGCATCCAGCACATGTCCACGTAGACGTTCTGGAAGTTCTTCCCCAGCGTCGCCAGCTCGCGCGAGTACGGATAGCCGCCGTGGAAGATGTCGAACCGGCACCGCGGGTACTCGAAGAACAGGTTCGCCAAGTCGGTCGGCTTCGAGTTGACGATGTAGTTGCCGGTGCCTGCGAGCAGGCCGGTATGGATCTGAACAGGCAGGTCGAGCCGTTCGGCGATCTCGACCACCGTGTGCACGAGAAAGTCGATCAGCGGCCTCGCATCATCCCAGGAGATCTCCGTACCCGGGTAGCGCCCGCCCTCGAACTCGCCCCCCAGCAGGGGGCGCAGCACGCGCTCCGCATCGGCCCGCGTCGTCTTCTCGAACCGCAGCGACCGGAGGTAGGCGATGCCGAGCTTGACGCCGGCAACGTCCTTGCCTGCCTCGGCGGTCAGGTGCTGTTCGATGGCGTCAACGAGCGTCTCGATGCCGCGGATCGGCACGCCAGATAGGCGTTCCAGCGTGCGGATACTCTCGCCCGTCCGAAGATAAGCGTGCCAGTTGGCCGGAATGACAGGCTTGAAGAGTTCCCGGTCAACGTCGCTTGTGCCGATATTGACGATCGATCGGTCGATGCGGCACTTGTCCTTGAGCACGGTCCGGTACCAGCCCGGCTTGTTCGCCGCCGTGATCGCCGAAGAGAGCTCGGCGTATGTCTGCTCGTTGATGTCGTCAATGCCGAACAGCCCCTCCGATGCAATGAGGATCGACCGCGCATACGCCGTATGCCGCATCCGCGCCCAGTACGGCGCGAACTTCGCCCACCGCTCGTCGAGCGGCACGCTCGTGTCGCGCAACCACTCGAGCTTCTCCTCCGGAAAGCCCGCCGACACCAGGTCCGACGACGCGTAGTGCGCGAAGTACTCGCTGAACAGGTCGACGGTCTTTGCGTTGCGCTCGGCCTCCAGCGGCAGGTGCTCGTGGGTATCCACGAGCCAAATCTCGTCCACGCCCGCCTTGATCCGCTCGTAGAGTTGCCTCGACTCGATCATCTCTCCCGTCTCCGCTGCACCCTGTCCTCAGATGTCCAAACCCCTATAGCACAACTGGCGACAAACGCAAATGAGCCGCGAAGTCGCACAGATTGACACAGGTACGCCGCAGGCGTGTCCGCCTTTG
>CBDUSE010000004.1:0-40176 GCA_965369835.1 uncultured bacterium | reverse complement strand
TCATGTCCACACCTCCGTGTTCTCCGTGTCCTCCGTGGTTGAGGAAGGACTATACCACGGAGGGCACGGAGGACACGGAGAAAAGAGCTATCCTTCCTTGATCGCCGCGATCCCCAATCCCAGTGACTCTTGGTTGCTGGGACGAGGTCGAGGAGGGTCTTTTGGGCGTTGCCGAAGTGCATGATCGTGTTGTCGGTGTGCGAAGGGTGGCCAGGTAGGGCCGCGGCGACCCTGGCGGGTCGCATAGGCGAACGGCGGCCCGGCCAGGCCGCTGGTGGCTGAGGCTCCGCTTCGTGGTGACGACGGTGCGCTTACTTGGGCGGAGGTGCGTCCTGATCTTTGGGCGCGCCCGCAGGCGTGGGCGTAACGGTGGAGAGGGGGCGGTTTCGCCAGTACTTCTTGATGGGGAGGATGCGGGTGATGATGGGGCGCCAGTCCTCTGGGTTGGTTAGCTCGTGCTCGACGTTGATGCTGATCCGGCCCTCCCTACTGTCCGAGTAGTCGGGCGGCAGCTCGCTCTGCCACAGCTCGTAGCTGATCTCGGTGCTGGGCAGGTTCGCCTCGGCGCCGATGTAGCAGCGGTTGCCCTCGCGCGCCTCGAACGCGATGACCTGCGCGAAGCGCGACCAGTAATGGACAGTGATGGCGATCTCCAGGTCGCCGATGTAGTCGGTGTCGTGCCGGCTGTCGTCGTAGCGGGTGAGGATCTCGTGGACGCCGGGCGTCAGGCTCAGCTTCGGCCGGGCGAACGCCTTGCGGTACACGGGTCGGCCGTCCACGGAGACAAAGTCAACGCCGCCCTCCTCGACCGCCATGGCGTGCGGCTCGCTTTTTGAGGGCATCCCCTCGTAGGACAGCGTCGCGCATCCGGCCATGCTCGCCGCCGCCGCGATCAGCGCCAGTCTCGCTATCGCTCTCATCGTCGGGCCTCCTTGTTCCGTGTCAGACCTTGCTGGTTGCCCGCCGTTGGGCCTCAGATGCCGTCCGGCGGCCGCTTGGTGCGCCGAGTCCGAACCTCGGTCCCAATAATGAAGGCAAGCGTCTCCGGCGTCCAGCATTTTGGCCTTGATCTTGCAGAAGAACGGGTGTTACATAGCGACCCGGTGGGCGTGGTCGCACGAGCATGGCTCGCACACCGAAGCGAAAGTGGCGGAATCGGCAGACGCGCGAGATTTAGGATCTCGTGCCTTCGGGCGTGGGGGTTCGAATCCCCCCTTTCGCAGTCGAGAATCCGCCGGCAGAGGCGAAAAAGGCTTGACTCGTCGCCCCGTTGCCGGTAGAAATAGAGTAGGTGTTCTTGGAGAACACGTTCTGAGAGCGAGCGTAGCTCAGTCGGTAGAGCATCACGTTGCCAACGTGATGGTCGTGGGTTCGAATCCCATCGCTCGCTCCACTTTTTTGTTCACCCGCGCTTAAACGAGGCCGCGTCTTGAGCGCGACGGCGTTTTGAGCGCGGCTGCGTCGCCGGATAACCATCCTGGGGAGTTGGAATGGAAGCCGTCGTCGAGGACCTGAGCCGGAGCAAGAAGTTCATCCGCTTCTCGATCCCGCACGAACGCGTCGCCGACGAGCTCGAGGTCGCGCTCGGCGAGGTGCGCAAGACCGCCTCGATCAAGGGCTTTCGGCCCGGCCACGTGCCCGATCGGATCCTGCGCACCCGCTTCAGCGAGACGATCCGGAACGAGGCGATCAGCCGGCTCGTGCCCCAGGCGCTCCGGCAGATTCTTACGGAGAATAAGCTGCTTCCCGTCGGCGAGCCCGAGCTGAAGGACCTCAAGTGCGAAGGCGACGAGCCGCTGACCTTCACCGCGACGATCGAGGTGCTGCCCGAGCTCGAGCTGCCCCGGTACAAGGGGATCCGCGTCGTCGCGAACAAGATCGAGCCGCCGGGCGACGAGGCAGTCGAGGTGTTCATCGAGGGCTACCGCCAGGGCCGCGCCACGCTCGTGCCGGTCGAGGGGCGCCCGGTCCAGATGGGAGACTCGATTATCGCCACCCTCGAGCAGACGGTGGACGGCAAGACGGACACGATGAAGGACCTCTCGCTCGAGCTGGTCGAGGAAGCGCTGATGCCCGGCCTAGCGCAGGCCTTGGTTGGCATCGAGCTTGGCGCGACGAAGAGCTTCGACCTGGCAATCCCCGACGACTACGCGGACGGGGAGATAGCCGGCAAGACGGTTGCCTGCACCGCCGCCGTCAGCGAGATCAAGGAGAAACGGCTGCCCGAGCTGACCGATGAGTTCGCGAAAGAAGTCGCCGACGTCGAGACGGTTGACGCCCTGCGCGAGCGGTTTCGCGAGACGATCCGCCGGCAGCGCGAGAATGAAGAGCGGCGCCGCCAAGAAGGCGTCGTCCTGGACGCTATTGTGGATGCCGCGGACTTCGAGGTGCCGGAGTTACTGCTCAAGGAGCAGACCGAACGCAACATCGCCCGGACCTACCAGCGTGCACGGTTTTCCGGCGCGCCGCGTGAGAAAATGGTGGAACTGCACGACGAAATCGTCAAGAATGCGTCCGTGGCGTCGGCGCGCCAGATCAAGCTCGCGTTGCTGCTCGATCGCATCGCCGAGGCCGAGAACATCAGCGTCACCGATGAGGACCTCGACACCTACTTCGAACAGGTCGCCGCGATCCGCGGCGCGAGCGGCACCGAGCTGCGCGCGGCCTATAAAAAACAAGAGGGCGCACTCGAGTCGCTCCGTGACGATCTGCTCGACAGTAAAGTGCGATCGTTTCTGATGGAGCACGCCGAGATCGAGTAGCCACTCCGACCCAGCGTGCACCTGGAGGCATCAAGTATGGCCACGATCTACGTTCCCAATGTGTACGAGCGCTACGGGCGCGATGAGCGTCCCTTCGACCTCTTCTCGCGGCTGCTCAAGGACCGGATCATCTTCCTCGGCACGCCGATCAACGACGACGTGGCGAACGTCATCGTCGCGCAGCTCCTGTTCCTCCAGATGGAGGACTCGAAGAAGGACATCCACGTCTATATTAATAGCCCGGGCGGGTCGGTGACCTCCGGACTCGCGATCTACGATACGCTCCAGTACGTCAAGCCGGACATTATCACTTACTGCATCGGCCAGGCCGCGAGTATGGCGGCCGTGCTGCTCGCCTCGGGCGCCAAGGGCAAGCGTTACGCGCTGCCGCACGCGCGCATCATGCTGCACCAGCCGTGGGGCGGCGTGCAGGGCCAGGCCACCGACATCAGCATCCAGGCCAACGAGATTCTGCGGCTCAAGGAGCACCTGAACAACATCCTGGCCGGCCATACCGGCCGGGACCTCGCGAAGATCGAGGAGGATACCGACCGCGAGTTCTTCATGGGCGCCGATGAGGCGAGGGATTACGGCCTGCTTGACGAGGTGGTTCAGAGCCGGAGCGATCTCAAGGCCGACGACAAGGACGAGGAGAAAGATAGCAGCTAGGGCAACACCTTACTCCCAACGCCGTGCCCGACAAGCCGGCAGTACCCTCGCACGAATGGAAACCAGATACGTCATGTGTGCGACGAAACACGTTATTCTCGTGATGATACTCCTCGCGTTCGGCGCAGGTAGTGTGCTGGCGAGCATGCCGAATGCCGAGCGGCGCGAGATGATAGAGCGAGTCGAGAAAACCATCATGCAAGCGGGTGTTGCCGGGGCCCAGACGAACGACTCCGGCGATTTAGGCTGGGGAGAAGGGCATACGCTTTACGCAATCATCAACATGTTCTATGCCACCGGCGACACGAAATGGCTGGACGAATTCAAGAAGCACATTGATACCGCCTTGTGCTTCCTCACCGATCACGATGGCGACGGCTTCTTGAGCTGGCACACGAACTACTACACGCCGGAGCCGGCGAGGTTTGAAGTAGTGCCGGCGCCCGGCAATCTCGGCACGGGTCAAATCGAAGTGCCCGACGCTATCACGAAGAAGGAGCCGTGGAACACGCGCACGGTGAATCATCGCTTCAGGGTCCTCTTCCTCGACAGGCATAGGTTCATCGTTGTGGATGAGGACATGCGCATGCCCGCGTTGCTCTCGCCGCATTCGAAGTCGGGGTTGCACTGGCTTCCCATTCAGCGCTACGAACCAGGCAAGCAGGTCTGGCGTGTGCGTGGGGTCAGGTGCACAATCACGGGCCAACCGGAGCCGGGCGACTCGTTCATCATCACGCCGGAGACGGCGCCCGAGTACGACTCCGTCGTTCATGACGGAATGATGACGATGCCGATCGCCCGGTTCATCGAGATCGTGTTTTCAGATGAGAAGTTGCAGGCGCGGTATGGCGAAACCGCGGAAGCCTATCTTGCGTTCCTCGAACGGCACTTCTTCGGGAAATGGGAGCGTGGGCCCACGAAGGGGAGACCGGCCCACTGGGTTGATTTGCCTGGCGGACGAGGGCTCTATATTTCCGGGCCGACGAGCTTCCGTGAGAAACCCACGTCGTTGCCGATGAACCAATACACGGCGTTCGGACGCACGACAATCAAGCTGTGGCAGATCACGAACAAGGAGCGCTACCTCGACCGTGCGACGAAAATGGCGAGGGTGGTCAAGAGCCTGCTCAAGGTAAAGAACGATGCTTACTGGTGGTATTACGCCGAACCGGTTGCGGATTCGGATGGACGTGCGAAGCCATCGTTCGTTGAGCACACGCACTACACGGACATAGATGTCGGGTTCATGATTGACGCATACGATGCAGGCATCGTGTTCGACAAGGAGGACATGCGCAAGCTCACGAACACCTTCATCAAGGTGATGTGGAATGGCTCGATTCAAGAGCCGAAGGTCGCAGGCGACGTGCTCGGCGGCAATGGCACGTCTAATGCCCTTTGCGACTTCGTGCGCCTTGCGCAGTTCGACCCTCGTGCCTGGACGATTTGCTATAAGATAAACCGCAAGAGCAACTGGATGAAGCACCTTGCATTGATTTTGGCGTGCGAGAAGTATTCGCGGTAGGCGACCGACGCATCGCATGTACTTCGTTGCTGGAAAGATGGGAGGTTGACGAGCCTGCTGGAGCGATCGGTAGAGGAGGCCAAGGACTACGGCCTGCTCGACCAAGTGGTCGAGAACCGCGGCGGGATCGAGACCGAGAATAAGGACAAGGAAACGGACAGCGAGTAGGACAACGCGCTCGACGGGGGCCAACACGATGGGCTCGAAGGAATACGGACATCTCCTCATGCACCGGTGCTCGTTCTGCGACAAGACGGAGGATCAGGTCGAGAAGCTGATCAGCGGCAAAGACGCCTTCATCTGCAACGAGTGCGTTGACCTGTGCAAGAACCTCCTCGAGCGGCGACCGACGCCGAAGAAGCTCCGGCTGCTCAAACCCAAGGAGATCAAGGAGCGGCTCGACGAGTACGTCATCGGCCAGGAGCGCGCGAAGCGCTCGATCTCGGTGGCGGTCTACAACCACTACAAGCGCATCACCTCGGCGAGCGCCGGCGACGACGTGGAGATCCAGAAAAGCAACGTGCTCCTGATCGGGCCGACCGGATGCGGAAAAACACTGCTTGCAAGCACCCTTGCGCGCATCCTCGATGTGCCGTTCTGCGTGGCCGACGCCACGACGCTCACGGAGGCCGGCTACGTCGGCGAGGACGTCGAGAACATCATCCTGCGACTCCTGCAGGCGGCCAGCTACAACGTGGCCCAGGCCGAGATCGGCATCATCTACATTGATGAGATTGACAAGATCGGTCGCACGACCAGCAATGTCTCGATCACGCGGGACGTCTCGGGCGAGGGCGTGCAGCAGGCCCTGCTCAAGATCGTCGAGGGCACCGTGGCGAATGTCCCGCCCAAGGGTGGCCGCAAGCACCCGCACCAGGAGTACATCCCCGTCAACACCGAGCATATCCTGTTCATCTGCGGCGGCACGTTCACACAACTTGACAAGATCATCCGCAAGCGGATCGGCCAGGCAACCATCGGTTTCTCCTCGGGCAAGGAGACGACTGAGATTGACGAGGACAACATCGGTGCTGTGCTCGCGATGGCCGAGCCGGAGGATCTCATCGAGTTCGGCCTCATCCCGGAGTTCGTCGGGCGCCACGCCGCGATCGAATCGCTCTACTCGCTGACCGAGGACGATCTCGTCAAGATCCTGACGAAGCCGAAGAACGCGATGGTCAAGCAGTATCAGAAGCTCTTCCAGATGGAGGGGATTTCGCTCACGTTCACTCGCGAGGCACTGCACGCGATCGCCCGCAAAGCCGTCGAAAAGGGCACCGGCGCGCGTGGCCTGCGCCTCATCCTTGAATCCATCATGCTCGACGTGATGTACGAGACGCCCTCGCTGGACAACATCGAGGGGTGCGTCATCACGAAGGAGGCGGTCGAGCGGGGGGTGCGTCCGAAGCTTCGGACGCGCAAGCACAAGAAGATCGCCTAGAGACGGGCCGGCCGCAATGTCCAGCAAATCCACTAAGAAGAAGCCGTCGAACTGTGCCAAAGAGGCGGTGCTCCTGCCGCTGCTGCCGCTCAAGGATATCGTCATCTTCCCGCGCATGGTCGTGCCGTTGCTCGTCGGACGCGATAAGTCGGTGCGCGCCATCGAGGCCGCGATCTTCTCGAACGACACGATCCTCGTCGCCACCCAGAAGTCTGTCGAGGAGGAGGACCCCGAGCCGAACGACATCTATCGCGTCGGGACCGAGGCGAAGATCATCCAGATCCTGAAGATGCCGGACGGCTCGGTAAAGGTCCTCATTGAAGGGCTCTTTCGTCGCCGGATCGAACGCTTCCTCGCACAGAAGGACTACTTCCGGGTCAAGACGGTCCTGGTGAGCGAACGGCAGCGGGTCTCGGCGAAACTGCGGGCCATCATGCGCACAGTGGCCGACCTGTTCCAGAGCTATCTCCAGATCAATCCGCGTGTGCCGTCGGAGATCGCGCCGACCATTGCCGAGATTGACGAGCCGGAGCGGCTCGCCGACACGGTCTGCGCGCACGCCCTGCTCAAGATCACCGAGAAGCAGGCGCTGCTCGAGAGCCCGCGCGTCGAGGACCGGCTGAATCGGCTTATCAGTGTTCTCACGCAGGAGATCGAGATCCTCAAGATTGAGCGTGACATCACCGGCCGGGTCCGCGACCAGGTCGAGAAGAGCCAGCGCACCTACTATCTGCACGAACGGCTCAAGGCGATCGAGGAGGAGCTCGGCCGTGAGGGCCACTCGGACGAATACGCCGAGCTCGAGAAACGCATCCGCAAAGCCAAGATGCCGCCCGAGGCCGAGGCGAAGGCCCTCGCCGAGCTCGAAAAGCTGGGCAGGATGCAGCCGATGTCGCCCGAGGCGACCGTCTCGCATAACTACATCGAGTGGCTCGTCGAGCTCCCGTGGTCGAAGGAAACCACCGACAAGACCGACGTGCGGCGCGCCGAGCGCATCCTCAACGAAGACCACCACGGCCTCGACGAGCCGAAGGAGCGCGTGCTCGAGTACCTTGCCGTGCGTCAGCTCGCAGACTCGCTCACCGGCCCGATCCTCTGCCTCGTAGGACCGCCCGGCGTCGGCAAGACCTCGCTTGCGAGATCCATCGCCCGCGCGCTCGGGCGCAAGTTCGTTCGCGTTTCGCTGGGCGGGATGCGCGACGAGGCGGAAATCCGCGGCCACCGCCGCACCTACATCGGCGCGCTGCCCGGGCGGATCATCCAGTCGCTCAAGCGTGTGGGCAGCCGCAACCCGGTCTTCCTGCTCGACGAGATTGACAAGCTCTCATCAGACTTCCGAGGCGACCCGTCGTCGGCGCTGCTCGAGGTGCTCGACCCCGAGCTCAACACCGCCTTCAACGACCATTACATCGAGGCGGACTTCGATCTGTCGAACGTGCTCTTTGTCGCCACGGCCAACACGCCGCACGCGATCCACCCGACGCTGCTCGACCGGATGGAGATCATTCGGTTGCCCGGCTATACCGACTGGGAAAAGCTCGCGATCGCCTTGAAGTTCCTCATCCCGAAGCAGGTCAAGGCGCACGGGCTCGCCCGCCGCAAGGTGAAGATCAGCGACGAGGTACTGCTGCGCATTATTCGCGTCTACACCCGTGAGGCCGGCGTGCGCAACCTCGAGCGCGAGATCACGAAGATCCTGCGCAAGCTCGCACGCGAGATCGCGACCGACGGGCGCCGGGGCGAACTCAAGGTCGGGACTGCCGACCTGAAGCGATACCTCGGCACGCCGAAGTACCGTCGAGAGTCCGCCGAGCGACACGCCGAGCCGGGCGTCGCCGCGGGCCTCGCATGGACCGAGGCCGGGGGCGAGATCCTCAAGGTCGAAACCTTGATCATGCCCGGCAAGGGCGAGCTGACGCTCACCGGCCACCTCGGTGACATCATGAAGGAGTCGGCTCGGGCGGCCGTCAGCTACATCCGGGCGCATGAAAAAACGTTCTCACTCCCCAAGGCCTTTCACAAGAACAAGGATATCCACGTGCACGTGCCCGAGGGGCAGACGCCCAAGGACGGTCCTTCGGCCGGCGTGGCGATCATGGTCTCGGTCCTCTCGGCGCTGTCCAAACGCGCCGTGCGGGCCGACACCGCGATGACGGGCGAGGTTACGCTGCGTGGCGCCGTACTGCCCGTCGGCGGGCTCAAGGAGAAGTCGCTCGCGGCCCATCGCTCGGGCATCAAGCGGATCGTGATTCCCAGCGAGAACAAGCGCGACCTCGACGACATCCCCCCGAGGATCAAGCGCGCGTGCGAGTTCATTCCCGTCGAGACTGTGGACGAAGTGATCGCGGAGGTATTTGAGGGATCATGAAGAAGGAGTATCTCTACTCGCCGGGACCGACGACGGTCCCCCCCGAAGCGCTCTCGGTGATGGGCGCGCCGATGTTCCACCATCGCACGGCGCGCTTCCGCGCGCTGTTCGCAGAGGTGGTCGAGGGGCTCAAGGACGTGCTCCAGACCGTCAACGACGTGCTCGTCTTCGCTGCCTCGGGTACGGGTGCCATGGAGGCGTCGGTCGCCAACGTCTGCTCGCCCGGCGACCGCATCATCACGGTCAACGGCGGCAAGTTCGGCGAGCGCTGGGGCCAGATCGGCCGCGCCTACGGCCTCGACGTGGATGAGATCATGCTCGAGTGGGGCACGGCCGTCAGCGCTGCCCAGATCAAGGAGCGCCTCAACGGCGGGGTCAAGGCCGTCTACATCCAGTTGTGCGAAACCTCGACGGCCGTGGCCACCGACGTCAAGGTAATCGCCGAAGTCGTCGGCAGGACCGACGCGATCCTCGTCGTGGACGCGATCAGTGGCATGCTGTGCGACGAGCTGCTCACCGACGAGTGGGCCGTGGACATCGTCGTCGGCGGCTCGCAGAAGGGAATGATGATCCCGCCGGGCCTCGCCTTCGTCTCCGTGAGCAAGAAGGCCTGGGACCTCGTCGAGAAGGCGGCGCTGCCCCGGTTCTACTTCGATTTCAAGAAGTACAAGAAATCGGGCGACAAGAACGACACGCCGTACACGCCGGCCGTGAGCCTCATCCGCGCGCTGCGCGAGACTCTGGCCCTTATCAAAACCGACGGGCGCGAGGCGATGCTCGCCAACGCAGCACAGTACGCCGAGGCGGTCCGCGCCGGCATGCAGGCGCTCGGCCTCGAGATCTTCTCGCGCTCGCCATCGAACGCGGTGACCGCGGTCCGGATGCCCGAGGGCGCCGACGGGGCCGAGTTCGTCAAGATACTGCGTGACAAGCTGGGCGTCACGTTCGCCGGCGGGCAGGAGGCGCTCAAGGGCAAGATATTCCGCATTGCGAGCATGGGTTACCTCAACGAGTTCGACGTGCTCACCGCCGTGGCCGCCGTCGAGTTCGCCTTGCGCGCGATGGGCGTTTCGTTCACGCCCGGCGCGGCCGTCAAAGCGGCGCAGGAAGTCCTTGTAGGGCGACCGAGATGAAAGTCCTTATCAGCGACAAGCTGGCCGAGAGCGGTAAGCGTGTCCTCGAAGCGCGCGGCATCGCGTACGACGACCGGCCCGGCCTGCCGGCCGATAAGCTCACGCAGTGTCTCGGCCGGTACGACGGCATCCTCATCCGCAGCGCGACCAAGTTGACCCGCGACGTGCTCGAGCACTCGGGCTCGCTCAGGGTGATCGGCCGCGCGGGCGTCGGCGTGGACAACGTGGACCTCGACGCTGCGACCGAGCGTGGCATCCTGGTGATGAACACGCCCGAGGGCAACACCGTCTCGACCGCCGAGCACACGTTCTCGCTGCTGCTGGCGATGTCGCGGAACATTCCGCAGGCGGCCGCCTCGGTGCGCGGCGGCGAATGGAAGAAGAGCACGTTCGCCGGCGTCGAGGTCAGGGGCAAGACTCTCGGTATCATCGGCCTGGGCCGGATCGGCAAACAGGTGGCCCGGTTCGCCCAGGGCTTCCAGATGAAGGTAATCGGCTTCGACCCGTTCATCACGCGCGAAAAGGCCGAGCAGCTCACCATCGAGCTTGTCGAGCTCGACGAGCTCTTCGGCCGCGCCGACTACATCACCGTGCATACCCCGCTGACGAACGAGACGCGCAACGTCATCAACGCCGCCGCAATCGACAAGATGAAGCCCGGCGTGCGGATCATAAACTGCGCCCGCGGCGGCATCGTTGACGAGGACGCGCTCGCCGCCGCGCTCGAGAACGGTAGGATCGCCGGCGCGGCCCTCGACGTGTTCGCCACCGAGCCGCCGGCCGGGAGCAAGCTGCTCGAGCTCGGCAACGTGATCGCCACGCCGCACCTAGGCGCCTCGACCGCCGAGGCGCAGGAACAGGTCGCCGTGGACGCCGCCGAGCAGGTGGCCGACTACCTGCTCGACGGGCGGATCACGAGCGCCGTGAACGTCCCGATGGTTGACGAGCAAGTGCTCGAACGACTCCGGCCCTACGTGGCGCTGGCCGAAGAGCTCGGCTCGCTCGTCGCGCAGATGACGAAGGGGAGCATCGAGGCGATCGAGGTCGAGTCGTGCGGCCACGTCGGCGAGTACGACGTCGGCCCCGTGAGCGTCGCGGCGCTCAAGGGGTTCCTTGGCACGATCCTCGAGGGCGGCGTCAACACGATCAATGCGCCGATCAAAGCGAAGGAACGCGGCATTAAGATCGCCGAGAGCACCGGCGGCGATTCCGAGGAGTTCGTGAGCCTCGTGCGTGTCAGGGCGAGCGCCGCGAAGGAGAGCGTCTCGGTGGCGGGCACGGTCTTCGGGAAGAACGACCCGCGCATCGTGCGCATCAACGGCTACCACGTGGATGCACACCCCGAGGGCTGCCTCATCATCATCGTGAACCGCGACGTGCCTGGCGCCATCGGCAAGATCGGCATGACACTTGGCAACCATCGCGTCAACATCGCGGACATGACGCTGGGCCGCAAGCGGGAAGGGAGCAACGCGATGGTTGTGTTGAACATTGACGGTGATGTGCCGCCGGCGGCGGTGGACGAGCTTCGAGCGACCGGCGAGGTTGTCGAAGTCACCGTCTGCACGCTCTAACCGTCTCGTCGAGGCGGCAACTCAAGAGGGAGGACCATGGCGAATATCGTGCTGGTCGGCGCCCAGTGGGGCGACGAGGGGAAAGGGAAGGTCATTGACCTGCTCACCGAGCAGGCCGATTTCGTCGTGCGCTCGCAGGGGGGCGCGAACGCGGGTCACACGGTGGTGGTCGGTGACGAGGAGTTCGTCCTGCACCTGATCCCCTCGGGCGTGCTGCACCCGGGCACCCAATGTATCATCGGCAACGGCGTCGTCGTTGATCCGAAGGTGCTCATCGAGGAGATTGATACGCTCACCTCGAAGGGCGTGCACATTGACGGAAATCTGTACGTGAGCGAAACGGCCCATATCGTTATGCCGTACCACAAGCTGCTCGACGGGTTGCGCGAGAAGCTCAAGGGCAAGGGCGCAATCGGCACGACGCTCCGCGGCATCAGCCCCGCCTACATGGACAAGGTCGGCTACGTGGGGATTCGCGCACTGGACCTGCTCGACGAGGCGGCATTCCGCGAAAAGCTCGAGATCAACCTCGTCGAGAAGAACCTGCTGCTGACGAAGCTCTACGATCACGAGCCGCTCGAGGCTGAGGCGATCATCGAGGAATACCGCGCCTACGCCGAGCGCATCCGTCGCTACGTCGCCAACACGGAGATCATCCTGAACCGCGCGATCGCCGAGGGCAAGGAGGTGCTCTTCGAGGGGGCGCAGGGCACGCTGCTCGACGTGGACCACGGCACCTATCCGTTTGTCACCGCCTCCTCGACGACCGCGGGAGGCGCGTGCACCGGCAGCGGCGTCGGCCCGACGAACATTGACATCGTCATGGGAGTTGCGAAGGCGTACACGACGCGCGTCGGCAGCGGGCCGTTCCCGTGTGAGTTCACGCCCGAGGAAGACTTTGTTGACCGCAAGCTCGACCGCGAGTACGGCGCCACGACGGGCCGCACGCGCCGGTGCGGCTGGTTCGACGCTGTGATCGTCAACCATGCCGTGCGCGTCAACGGGCTCAATGCGATCGCGCTCACCAAGCTCGACGTGATGGACAACTGCGAGCGCATCAAGATCTGCGTCGCCTACGACGACGACGGCCAACGCCTGACGGACTTCCCGACCGACGCGGCGGTGCTCGATCGCGTCCGGCCGATCTACGAAGAGATGGACGGTTGGCTCGAGCCGACGAAGCAGATCCGCTCGTACGACGAGCTGCCCGCCAACGCCCGCGCGTACATCGAACGCTTGCAAGCGCTCATCAGCACGCCCGTGGAAATCATCTCCGTCGGCTCGGAGCGCTCCGAAACGATCTTCGTCGGCGGGCTGCTTGACTGAGCGAAGGTCCCGGCTGGATGAAGGATTTTTTGGGGAAGTACGGACTCGATCCCGACGCCATGCCGCGCCACATCGCCATCGTCATGGACGGCAACGGGCGCTGGGCCAGGCGCCGGCACCTGCCTCGCATCGAGGGGCACCGCCGGGCGGTCAAGGCGGTGCGCGAGACGATCGAGGCGTGCGTCGAACTGCGGATCGAGTACCTGACGCTCTACGCATTCTCCGTCGAGAACTGGTCGAGACCGAAGCGCGAAGTGGATATGCTGATGCGGCTGCTGCGGCGTTTCATCAGGGAGGAGACGCCAAAGATCCTCGAGAATCGCATTCGGTTTCGCGCCATCGGCCGAAGCAAGCCGCTGCCGCCCGAAGTGATTCGCGACATGCGCGAGCTCGAGCGAAAGACGGCCCACAACGACGGCCTCACCGTCGTGCTAGCGGTCAATTACGGCGGCCGCAGCGAGATTGTTGACGCGGCCAAACGCTGCGCGGCGAAGGTCGTCCAAGGCAAGCTTTCGCTCCGGCAGATCAACCAGAAAAACTTCGGCGAGTTCCTCTACACGCGCGGAATACCCGATCCGGACCTGCTCATCCGCACGAGCGGCGAGTGGCGCATCAGCAACTTCCTCCTGTGGCAGACCTGGTACACGGAGCTGTGGATTACGCCCGTGCTCTGGCCCGACTTCCGACGCAGGCATCTCGTCGAGGCAATCAAGGAATACGGCCGGCGCGAACGGCGGTTCGGCGAGGTGACGCAAGCGTGATCGCGCAGCGAACGGTCAGCACCCTCCTGCTCGCGACCGTGTTCATCGTTGCGCCCGCGCTCGCCTACACGCCCGCGGGCTCGATCGTCCTGCTCGTCGTGATGAACGTGGCGCTTGGCCTCGGACTGTTCGAGTTCTACGACATCGTCGAGAAAAAGGGCAGCACCTCGCTGATGCTCTACGGCATCAGCGCCGGCGTCGTGTACAACACCTTCTCGTTTCTCACCGCGCAAAGCCCGATCTCGCTGTTGTCGCCCCACTACTTCACCTTCAGCTTCTACGTCCTGATCGTCTTCTTTTTCATCATGCAGCTCGCGCGGCGCGACGACTCGTCAGCGGTGTACAACTTCTCGGGCACTATCGCGGGCATGATCTACGTTGCGTGGTTCTTCGGCTTCGTCGCGCAGATCACTTACTTCGAGGAGTCGGGCCACCGCTGGTACCTCTACTTCGTGATGGCGATTTTGGTGACCAAAGGCTCGGACGTTGCGGCGTACCTCGTCGGCTCGCTCGTCGGGCGGACGCCGCTCGCGCCGAAGATCAGCCCGAAGAAAACGGTCGAGGGCGCCGCGGCCGGGCTCGTCGTGGGCATGCTCATCGGAGTCGCGTGTGCGCTCTGGCTGCCGCTGCCTCGGACGTTGCCGGTGTGGCGAGGCATCCTTGTTGGCGCCGTGCTGAGCGTCGTCGGGCAGTTCGGCGACATCGCGGAGTCGGTCCTCAAGCGCGACGCGGGTGTTAAGGACTCCGGCGCCCGCCTGCCGGGCCTGGGCGGCATCCTCGACGTGATTGACAGCATGCTCTTCGCCACGCCGCTGATGTACTTCCTCATGGCTTTCGGGGTGATGTGGGACTGATGGCCGGTAGCGTAATCGCCATAGACGGCCCCGCCGGCTCAGGCAAGAGCACGATCGCCGTCGAGCTCGCGCGGCGGCTGGGGCGGCTGCACGTCAACACCGGTGCGATGTACCGCGCGTTCACGGTCAAGGTGCTGCGGGCAGGACTCCCCATCGAGAAACGCGACGAGATCGTCCGCCTCCTCAACGAGTCAACCGTCGAGCTCCGTCCCGACGAGAGCGGCGGCGTCCGGGTGCTTCTCGACAGCGAGGACGTTACGCGCGAAATCGGCACGCCCGAGGTGAGCCGTCTCGTCTCACCGGTCTCGCTCATGCCGGAGGTGCGCACCTTGATGGTGCGTGAGCAGCGGCGGCTCGCGCGCGACTACGACGTCGTTGCCGAGGGGCGCGACGTGACCACCGTCGTGTATCCCGACGCGCGGTACAAGTTCTACCTCGACGCGAGCCTCGACGAGCGTGCCCGGCGACGGCTCGAGGAGTTTCGCTCGCACAGTGAGGCCGCGACGCTCGATGAGGTCAAGCGTGAGCTGGCCGAGCGCGATCACCGCGACTCAACGCGCGAGCTCTCGCCGCTCACGCGGGCGGAGGACGCCGTCGTTGTGGACACGACGAGCATGAGGCCCGATGAGGTCGTCAACCATCTCCTGAACCTCATCCGAGGATAAGGCCTCATCGAAGGATGAGGCCTCGTTGAACGATGAAGCCAAATCGAGCAATGAGATGGCGCTACACCACGCTGTACGGCTTCGGCAAGATCGTGACGTGTCTCTTCTCGCGCCTCTTCTTCTGGCGCAGCATCGTCGGCCGCGAACATTGGATTCCGGGGCCGGCGTTGATCACGGCGAACCATGCGAGCTTTCTCGACCCGCCGCTGATCGGCAGCGCCTGCCCCGAGCAGATTGCTTACCTGGCGCGCAAGAGCCTGTTCGGCAACTTTCTGTTTCGCAAGCTGTGCGACGGCCTCGGCGCCATTCCCGTCGAGCGCGACACCGCCGACTATGGAAGTATGAAGCGCGTGCTGAGGGTACTAAGGCAAGGGAAGAAGGTGCTCCTTTTCCCCGAGGGCATCCGGACTTCCGACGGCGAGTTCCAAGCGCCGAAGCCCGGGATCGGGTTTCTTGTATACCGGGCGGCCGTGCCGGTGATCCCCGCGTATATCCACGGCTCCTATCGCGCCTGGCCGCGCCATCGGCTTCTGCCGATCCCGGCGAAAACCGTCGTTGTCTTCGGAGCGCCCGTCCGCTTCGATCAGTACGCTCGCACGCGGCCGACGCGCGAGACGTACCAGGCGATCGCCGACGAGGTCATGGCCCGCATCATCGCTCTCAAGCCTCGAGCGCTCGCACAGCTCTGAAACCGTCCGCAGGGATTCTCACCGCCTTTGCTTACTCGGTCTGTTCGAGCGAGTGGATGCGACTCTTGAGCGACCCGATCTCGGTGTCGAGATCCTTGATCTTATTGTCGAGCGCGTTCACTTCGCTGTCCAGCGAGGCGACGGCCTTTTTCAGGCTGTCGAAGGCAGCGCGCACGTTCTTGCCGGCCTGGCTGACCTCCTGCCGCACGGCCGCGAGCGCGTTGAGAATCTCCCCAAGGCGCTTGGTGGCCACATCAAAACGCTCGCCGAGCGTGGGCACGGCCTGGTAGAGCGTGAGCGCGGCGCGATAGAGGTTCCCGCACGGCTCGAAGGTCACGCGAAACGCCGTGTAGCGCACCCTGGCGTCGCCGGGAGCCCGATACTCGCGGAAGGCGAGGCGCAAGCCCTCACGCCACATCCGCTGTTCATACCGTATGAGCTGCGTGCCGGGCTTCTTGAGCTTGTCGAGATCAAGCGTTTCAGGAAGGCGAAACTTCACGACCGACTCGAAGCGGTCGAGCTCCTGATCGTCCACCACCTCGATCTCATACACCTCTTGCGCCTCGATGAGGCGTATCCTGTCCGGCACCAATAACGCGCCCTCGACGAGGATGAAGGTCTTCGTGTCAATATCTCTCGGGTAGATGTCCTCGACGATCACCGGTGGAGGGAAAAGACGATCGTACGTCTCGATATCGCCCTTGGCCGGGTCGTTGCTCACCGTGGCCGAAGCCGACGCGGTAAGCGTGAGCAGCAGAATGATCGCAAGACTCCTCATAGCTCCCTCCTGAACTGACGTGCGGCATTCACCGTTCCTTTGATGGTGAGAAGCGCGCCTTGTTCACGGCGCGAAAACAACGGACAATATGCAGGGATCAGGAGGTTGTGCAGGCAGGAGCGTTTCTTGAACGTGTGCGTTGGCTAGGCAAGCAGGTCAATGATCGTCTCTTCCGCCTCGGCCATTGCGCGCAGCGCGACGGCGTTCGCTTTCAGCTCGTGCTCCGCGATGATCTGTTCGCAGATCTCTTCCTCGAGCGAAACCGGCTCATCCGTCCGCTCGATCGTTGCGTCCACGCCGCCTCCCGCGCGCTCGCGGTTGACGACCCGGTGGTTGGTATGCCCCTCGGTGTTGGCGTTCGCAACATCGTTCGCGGAAACGTGCAGCCGCGTCAGCGCCGCGCGGATGCCGCTCATACTCGTCTCGTAGCTCATTCGAATCCCCCGGAACCGTGGGCGGACAAGACGCACCTTTTCTATGAACGGTATCGGACGAAACGCGTCTCCGCTTGAGCTCAGAAAAAGAGAGGACGCTTGGGATCTGGCCCAACGGGCTATTGGAGAGTCGGCCGATCACGCAGCCCCCAAACGGGGAGTACGTGGGTAGCCGCGAGCGCAGCCCATGGTACTCGTGGCGAAGTGGATTATGGAGCCCCGCAGGGGCGTTTGGGAGTAGCCTCGGGCGCTACTCCTCCGGAGCCTTGGCGAAGGAGGACAAGCCCGTGGTACCGGGCACCCAAGAAAGCCAGAGCCCCAGAGGGGCGACTGAGGAGTCACAGCCATGACTACGCGTAGCAGCGGTAGTCAATGTCGGGGAAGAGGTTGTCCTTGCTCTCGATATTGGCGAGGAACGACTCGTCTATCCGGTTGGACTTGATTTGCCGGTACAGTCTCAGGAACCGCAGCAGGTGCTCCTTCGTGCGCTTGACGGCGTACTCGATCACCGTGCCGCTCTTCATGATAAACGCCCAATCGCTCGACTGCGCGAGCATCAGCTCCCGCGCCGCCTGGTTCAGCGCCCGCCGCTTGAGCTCGTCTTGGTTGTTGCGGTTCGCCTGCGCGATCTCGACCATTCGGTTGGCCGCCATGTGAAGGTGGCGGTAGATCCAGTCGTTTGATCCCTCGAGCCACACCTCGCTGTAGCCTTTATAGCCCCAGCTCGACATCGAGGGGACCGAAACCTGGTTGCGCGGCTGAAGCTTAAGGTACTCCATCGGCGTGACGAGCGAGACATTGTCCTGGTCGAAGCAGATCTTGCGGAAGAGGAACTCGAGCCAGTCGGGCCCCTCGTACCACCAGTGGCCGAAGAGCTCCGCGTCGTACGGGGCCACGATGATCGGCTTGCGGCCCATGAAGCCGTGCAGGTGCTCGCACTGCTTCTCGCGGTTGAACATGAAGTTGCCGGCATGCGCGGCGGCCTTCTCGCGCGCGACGGCGGGGACGTACGGTTCCTTGTCGTCGGTCTCGCCCGTGATCCGGTAGTACTTGATTCCCGTCATCTTGCGGATGCCGAGGTGATGAATGTACGGCCGGACATAGTCCAGCTCGAGGTCGAAGCCGACGTCGCGGTAGAAGTCGCGGTAGTCGTAGTCGCCCGGGTAGCCTTCCCGTGCGCTCCAGACCTGCTTCGAGCTCTCAAGGTCGCGGGCGAACGCGGCGACCCCGCTCGGCGTGAAGATCGGCGCGAAGACGCCGTACTTCGGCCTCGGCGAGGCGTGCAGCACGCCGTGCGCGTCGGTGAAGAAGAACTTGATCCCGAGCTCCTTGAGCACCTCGTCAATGCCGCTCTCGTAGCCGCACTCGGGCAGCCAAATCCCGTTCGGTCGCCGGCCGAGGTACTTCTCGTGGTGCTGGATGGCGGTCGCGATCTGCGCCCGCACCGCGTTCGTGTTCGCGACCAAAAGCGGCAGGTAGCCGTGGGTCGCCGCGCAGGTGACGATCTCCAGCTTGCCCGCGTCCTGGAACTTGCGGAACGCCTCCACCAGGTTGTGGTGGTACTGCTCGGCGAAGACGTGGCGCGCCCGGGTGAGCCTGTAGTGGTACATGAGCGCCAGCTCGTGGAACGCGGGCTGCCAGCGCGTTCGCTCCACCTCCTTGCCCGCGAGCTCGATCAGCTTGTCGAGGTGGCGCAGCAGGCGATACTGTAGCAGCGGATCAACGAGCATCGAGAGCAGCGTTGGCGAGAGCGACATCGTGAGCCGGAAGTCCACACCGTCGTTCGTCAGCCGCTCGAACATCTCGATAAGCGGCACGTACGTCTCGATGACCGCCTCGAAGAACCAGTCCTCCTCGAGAAACTCGTCGTGCTCGGGATGGCGCACGTATGGCAGGTGCGCGTGCAGGACGATGCTCAAGTAGCCGTGCTTACCCATACGCTCAAGACACACTCAGGCGTTTTCCGATGAGGGTTTAGCGACGCAAGGGGCTTCTTACGCGGGCTCAAGGGTCCGCTCGCGCGACGTTGTCTTGCGTGACACGATGGGCGTGATCGTGCGCTCCTCCGAGCCGTCGGCCGACGTCGCCACGGTCTCGAGGTCCTGCACGCCATCCGGCAGCGCCATTCGCACGGTGAACGTCCCGTCCGGCCGCAGCTTGACCGGCTGGCCCTGCATGGTGACCGTCGCATCCGGTTCGGTGGCGCCGTACACGATCAGCTCGCAGTCGAGCGTGAACCAGAAGCCGACCACCTTCTCGGCCTTCCCGATCGGGCTGGCGCCGAAGCTCGACACCGCGCCCGAGGCCCCTTCGGCCCGGAGCCTGCGGTGCATCTCGGCCACGAGCTCGGCCGAGCTCTGACCCACATCAAGACCGCCCGACAGCGCGTACATCTTCTCGTAAAACTCGTCAATCTCCATCCACTCTTCATCGAGCACGTTCGACATCCCGTCCCGGGGCGTCGCCGCCACGTTCGAGCGGGCCAGCACAAAGAAGTCGTTGTCCGGGCTCACCCGGCCGATGTCAACGACCCAGGCCTTGTTCGGGTTGCCGACGTGGATGTACCAGCTCGACGCATTCCCGGTCAGCTCAATATCGAACGACGAATGCGCGTTGGCGCCGTCGAAGTCGAGCGCCGTCACGTCGTAGATGCGCAGCACTGAGCGCGTTTGCTCCCAGCGGTCGCCGAAGTGGCCTGCCGCCTCGCCGAGCTGCTCGGGCGACACCTCCCAGAAGCTGTGCAGCCACCACGGGTCGCGCGCCAGCAGTACGATGAAGCTCTCCCCGTAGCACTCAGGCAGGTCCTCGACCTGCGGCACCGGCGCTTCTGGCATCTCGGGGCCGTGCAGCTTGGCGGCCTCGACCCGCTCCTTTACCGTGCGCAACGAGCGGGTCACGGCCTCCGACAGGATGCGCCGGCGCAGGTCGGTGCGAGTCGGCGTTGTCGTTTCGACCTTCGGGACCTTGCGACGCGGCGCGTGGGGCGCCGCCTTTTCGACGACGGTCTTTTTCGTTGCCGCTTTTCTCACCGCCGCAGCGGCTTTCTTGGCCGCCACCTTCTTTGCCGCAGACTTCCCGGCAACCGTTTTCGATGCGGTCCTTTTCGGCGCCGCCGCTTTCTTTGCCGCGGCACGGGTCTTGGGCTTCTTCGCTGCCTTGCCGGCAGATGTCTCGGCCTTCGTAAACCTTTTCTTCGTGGCCATACCGATCACTCCTCTTGGTGAACCCAGGTTCGGGATCCCCACCGGCGATTCTTATGACAAAGGGGCGCAGTCGTGTCAACCACATTCTCGGCGGCACGCAAAGTGCAACGCACCAAGACGTCGGGAGGTTCTTACCGATAGGCCGTCATGGCCCAGGAATCGCGCGCCTAAGCAGGGTTCTTCTGAGGCGCGCCCTTGGGCGCCTCGCGATAGAAGAAGTCGCGCCGGATGCCCCTCGAGATGAGATGGTGTACCACGCGGTCCGGCGTGCTGAGGGCACGCACCTTCCATTTCCACTTCTCGTCGGGGAAATAGTCCTCGTCGAGCGAATCAATCAGCGCCTCGAGGGCGCGCAGGTCGGCGGGATCGAACGCGGTCTTCAGGATGCGCCTGGTACGGGCCTCCGGAGATTTCGCGACGTTTTTAGCGGGCTCAGGTGCTTTGTCTTTGGTTTCCGGCTTTCGCGCTTTGATCCGTGGCCGCCCTTCGAGCTTGCGCTGGGCGCGCGAAAGGTGCCGCTCGACCTCCCCGATCTCGCGTCGCACCGTCCCCGCGAGCAACGTCTCGATCATTCCGCCTACGTCCCCCGCCTCCGCCGATTCGGCGCGTGATGCCGCAAGCCTCTCGGGACGTGCCAGGAGGAGATCCGGGTCCAGTTGCATGTTTGCCAGCGCCCGGGACTGGATGCACTTGTGCGCGATCCGGTGCATGGCGACCGCGGCCCGGCTGTTCGGCTGGCGGATAACGATCGGGTCCGTGGTCCCGTGGGCGCGGTCAACGGCCGCCTCCTCGTAGAGAAAGCCGAGGTACTCGACCCGGATCGAGAGGTAGCGCCGGCAGATGACTCGCAGCTTGTCACCGAGCTCCATGTCCTGAAGCGACTGCCCGGCGTTGATGATCAGCAGGGAGGCGAACTGCTCACAGATCTCCTCGATCACCTGCGCCTCGTCGGGATCGCGGTGGCGGACGAGCCCGGTGATGTGGGCGATGGTCGGCGTTCTGGCGCCGTTGCCGGCGTGTTCGATCTGGGCAATCAGCGCCGCGGTCTCCGAATCGGGCCCGAGACGGCGGCGGATTATCTTGTAGATCGCCGACTTGAGAAATTCGTACGAGCGAAGCACCTCGCTCGGGTCGGCCGACAGCACGACAATGCCTGCGTTGGTCATCGAGAAGAAGTCGGCCGCGTGGCCCGTGAGCTCCGTGCCGAGATCGGCCAGCACGAAGTCGCCCTCGATCGCCGCGAGCGCGCGAATCAACCGGGCCTTCTTCTCCCAGGGGTAGGCGAACGGCGTCGTGCCGTTGGTCCGGTTACCGGGGCCGACGATGTACAGGTTCGGCACGGGCGCCGGGCAGACAAAGGGGGCGATCGAGCGGCGTTCGGAGTTCGCGAACTCCCTCAGGCCCTCCACCTTGCGGAAAAGACCGAGCATCCGGCGCAGGTCGGAGGTCCCGAAATCGGCAATCGTTGTCCGCTTGCCGAGCTGCGCAAGCGCAATGCCGAGGTTGAGAGTTACCACATTCGGGCCCCGGTCCGGGTGTGCCCCAATGACGCCCAGCAGGCGAGTTCGGCTTGCGGCCACGGCAGAAGTCCTTCTTTCCCAAGGTGTTGCAGGCGCAAGAATGCGTGATGGCTCTGTCGGGGTAGGTAGTTGCAACAAGCGTGCCAGGACATGGTTACGCCCGATGGGAAAAAGGGGGGAGACCGCGACCGGCTGTGAAGCTCGGCGATCAATCAGCCGGGCGGAGAGCTTGAACCGCGGATCTTCTTGTCGAGAATTGCGCGCGCCTTACGCTGGGAGGTCTCGAAGGCCGACTGCAGTTCGCCCAGGATTTTCTTCGCGCTCATCACCTCATCGTGCGCGGCCTGGTACTTGGCATCGAGCTGGTTCATCGCCTGTTCGACGCGGCGCTTCTCGTTGAGGATCTCTTCCTTCTCGCTGTTGATCGCTTCCATCTGGGCGTTCATTCGCGCCCGCTCTTCTTTGAGCGCCTGGATCTCTTCCTTCAACTCGATGGTCTTGGTGACCATCGCATCGTGGCTCGCGTTGAGCTCGGCGATGAACGAGTCCTTTTGCTTCGCCGTCGCTTCCCGGGCACGCAGTTCGGCCTTGGCCGTGTCGAGTTCGCTCTCGCGGGCCTCGAGCGCGTCCCGCACCCGCTTCAGCTCCTTCTCGAGCTCGCGGGCACGTTGCGAGTCCTGCTCCAGCTCGAGCATGCGCCGACGCTGCTGGGCGATGGTCCGTTCCCGCGCGGCGATTTCCTTCTTCAGCTCGACCGCCTCCGCCTCGAGGTTCTCTTTGACCTCCTGGATCTGGTCGAGCTGGCGGTTGAACGATTGGATGAAATCGAGCGTGGTGTCCTCGATGCCTTCCGTGGACAGCGCCCTGCCCGCGGACGGGACGAGGCTCTGCTCCTCGGCCACCGCCTCCTCGGCCATCGCCTCGGGTTCCTGCTGGTCAGCGAGGGCCTCGGCCGCTTCGGCGAGCTCTTCCTGCTCCTCCTCATGGATGGCAGGCTTCTCCATAGGTGCCGAAGAACCGTTACCTTCGAGATCCTTGTCGTCCGGGCTGGGCATCATTTGTCCCCTTGCCACGTGGTGGCTTGTCGAATACAATCATACGACTACTACACAGGGCCGTACGGGCTGTCAAAGCATTTTTCCATCGTGCCCGAAGGGCGCGCGCCGGAACCATTACGTAACGGCAAAGTCGCGCGTTCAGCCCGTCAAAGTCGTACAAGGTAGCAATCACGGTGCCAAAGTCGCCCCGACCCGCCAGGATCGCCCGGCTTGGCGCTAAAGCGTGAAAGGAGATTCCGGTGCGCACCATTGCTCTCGTTCTCATCACCGCCGCCTGCTCTCTTGCCCTACTCGGCATGCCGGGTCAGGTTTGGGCGGCGGAAGACGCTCCTACGGCAGAGTCAAACGCCGCCGGCGCGGATGATCCGATCCTTGCCACAGTGGATGGCCACCCGATCCTCCGGTCGGATGTTGCCCACCTCTACCAGCAACGCCTGGCCAGCGGCGCTACCGGCCCCGGCGCCCTCGATCAAGGAGAGCTTGTCGAAGAGCTGATCCGGCGCGAATCAATCCGGCACTTCATCCTGGCGAGCGACATCACGGTCGAGCCCTCGGTGATTGATGCGCGATTGGAGCAAATGAAGCAGCGACTCGCCGCCACGGGGATAACCTTTGCCGATGTCCTTAAGGCGCAGCAACTCACCGAAGAGGAGTTCAAGGAAATCATCTTCGTCCAGCTCGGGCTCGAGAAGCTTGCCGAGTCGAGGCTCACTGAGGAAGAGCTCGACTCGATCGAAGAGCAGGTCCGCGCAAGCCATATCCTAGTGAGCATAACCGACGAGGTGAGCGACGAGGAGGCGAAGAAGAAGATCCTCTTTATCAAGAAGGAGATCGAGAGCGGCCAGTCCTTCGAAGAGTGCGCGAAGGCCTACTCTTATTGTCCGTCCAAGGTCAAGGGAGGCGACCGCGGATTCTTCCCCCGAAAGGGCGCGATGGTCGAACCGTTCGCCAAAGCCGCCTACGCGCTGAAGATCGGCGAGGTAAGCGAGCCGGTTCGAACTCAGTTCGGCTACCACCTCATCAAGGTGACCGACCGCAGCAAGGAGCCGTCCAAAAAGCCGCTTCTCGACAGGAAGCTCCCCGAGATCATCAGGGAGATCTACGACAAGGTCGAGGTCAAGCGCTTCTACAAAGAGGGCTCAGTGGAAGAGAAAGCTCCCTCAGAGAACAAGGAAGAACCCTCGACGGAGGACGCTGGATAACCCCCGATTCGTTTTCCTCTCTGCGGTCTCCGCGCCTCTGCATGAGACAGAAAGAACCTCACGCAGAGGAGAGATTATGGGTCGCCTGCAAGGCGGACGATGAGCAGCAGCGCCGCCTTGATGGCGCGCTCGCGGCCGGCGATATTAACCCGCTCGTCGAGCGTGTGGATGTCCCGGCCGCGACCTCCCTGCGGCACCGTGACCGCGGGAATCCCGAGACTCATCGGGTGCGTCGCGTCCGTAGATGAGCAGACACACCTGAGCGGCATCCCAAAGTGCGCATACGACTCGAGCGCCGCACGAACGATCTTCGAGTTGCGCGGCGTGCGGCCCCCCGGCCGCTCGCCGAGCACTTCGACCCGCACCCGCAGCGTCTCGGCATGCTGCGTCGCGTGCCGCTTCTCCTCCTCGATCGCCTGTTCGAGGGCGACCCGAAACGCCGCCTCGAGCCGCGCCAGCGATGCCGCGCTCTCGGAGCGCAGGTCCACCTCGATTGCCGTGCTCGACGGCACGGCCGTGACGACGACGCCTGCGCGCGCGTCCAGGTTCTCCCCGTCGCTCACGATGCCGACGTTGAACGTCGTCTTCGGCTTCGCCGGCACCCGCATCGAGGCAAGCCTTGCGATGAGCCGACCGGCCGCGTGAAGCGGGCTCGGCGTGCCGAACCGTCCCCACGAATGGCCGCCGCGCGCTCTGAACGTGACCCGGTAGCGCTTGATCGCGGGCCCGCTCGTCACGAGCTTCTTCGGGTTCGCCCCGTCGAGCACGATGAAGCCCGACACCCGCTGGCGAAGCGAGGCGCTTTGCAGCAGGTGCCTCATACCGCGAAGGTTGCCGAGTGCCTCCTCGCCGATGCTCCCGACGAAGAGCACGTCGTCGCGCGTCCGGACACCTGCATGATCGAGCGCCTCGATCACCGCGAGCATCGTCGCAATGCCCCCGGCATTGTCCGCGATGCCCGGCGCCCTGAGCAGTTGCCCGCGACTGCCGCTGCGAACCACCTTCGGCACAACATCGGGCGGGAAGACCGTGTCGAGGTGCGCCACCACGACGAGGCAACGCTCCCCTTTCGTTCCCCTGCGGAGGCCGAGGAGGTTGCCGACCTTGTCAGTGCGGACTTGCCTGAGTGACGAACCGACCAGCAGCTTCCCTACGTATCGGGCGCGGCGTTCCTCGTGGAACGTCGGCGCGGGCACCTCGCAGATGGCGATCTGCTGCGCTGTCGTCTTGTCCCGGCGTGCGTCTATGAAGCGGAGGGCGGGGCGGAGCCCCTCGACGAGACGCCGCATGGCAGGGGACTCGCGCCTTCTCTCCGAGAAGCTCCCTCTCTTCCTGGAGGGGCCGTTCACCGGGGCGTCCATATTTCCTCGCCGTTGTTCTCGAAGTGCTTCGTGAGCGTGCCTGTCGGCGTCATGACGATGAACGGCTTGCCGAGCCGCCGGTAGCGCGCTTCCGTCTGGCGATAAAGCGCGGCGTGAAAGGCCTGCTCGCCGCCGTGGCGCTCGAAGAGCACGTTCCAGAACTCGAGGTGGTTGCAGATGAACGCCGTCCGGACCAGCTCGGGCCGTCCGACCAGATAGCACTTATCCCTTAGCACCGTGTTGAAGAAGAGGCCGGTCGCCCGCCCGTTCTCGTCCATGTAGGGATACGTCGGAAAGATGCGGCACACGCTGCTGCGCAATCGCCGCTCGCATAGCGAAGCTCCTGGGCACTCGACGTACAAGTGGTACTCCATCTCATCGAGCTTCTCGTCCGGATCCTCCGGGTTGATGACTAAAAACCGGTGGCAGACAAGACCAGGGTATGTGACGACCCCCAAGCACACGTCAAGTCATCCACGGCGCACTGCACTATGTCAGATACTTCCACGCGATGTAGGCCGCCGCGACGGTCACGGCGCCGATGGCGATGCCGAACACGCACTGCGGCAGCGTGTGGCGCTTCCGGTACAGTCGTGCCCACACCAGGGCTGTAAGCCCTATCGCGGCGACCGGCACGAAAACCGGTCGCACGATCAGCAGCGCCCCTGCAAACGCCGCCATCGTCGCGCAGTGCACGCTCGGCTTTGTGAGCAGCGTCGTCAGCGCGATGACGCCGAGGCAGCCGCAGTAGGCGGCCATAAAGATGAGCAAGGGCGCCCGAGCGCCGGCGACCAGCAACACGCCCCAGCCGACCGCCGCCGCGCCGAGGCACGCGGCAAAGAACCCGGGCCGGTCCCGCCGCTCGCTGATGTGGATATCGGCCAGCCCTTTCCTGCGCGTCCGGACAACGGCCAGCGCTATCCCGAACACGCTCCCGAAGAGCAGCATTACCCCAAAACATCCGGCGGCCCGCCATCCGGACTCGAACCGCCACGTGATGAGCGCCATCGTCTCTGTCGCCGTCAGCGCCGGCGTCATGATCGCCGAGAGCAGGAACGCAAGGCGCCCTGCAAGGGACGCGTCTTCTCGTCGTGTCACAGGCGTATCCATGTCGCTTCAGTTCGGCGCTCCACGATTGCAAGGAGTTGACAGGATAGCAGGATTTGCAGGATCAGGACAGTCCGGTTGATCCTGTGATCCCGTTATGAAGATCGTCGGAGCCCGATTTCCTGTTGCACTTTCGGACGGCGGGCCTTACACTAAATAGGGTTGGGATGTGTCATCGCGTGATCCGGCATCGGAAGCACCAGGACGGAGACGGGAATCCGGGAGGCTGTGACCATGGGGGAAATCAAGGCACGGGTGGACGTGCTCGTCGAGAAGCTCCGCGACGTCGCCGTGGAGGTCCGGCTCGAGGCGATCGAGGAACTCAGCGCCATTGACAAGGAGCACGCCCTTCCGGCGCTGCACTGGGCCATCGAGAACGAGCTCGATGAGGACGTTCGCAATGCGGCCCGCGACGCGTACCAGAGCCTCTCGAAGCTCGAAGAGGCCCCGCCCGAAGAGGTGGATACGGCAACCGCCGACAAGACGCGGAAGCTGGATCGCCCGAAGGTCAAGGCCGTCACGCTCGAGGAGGGCGCGCCAAACCCGGCGGGCAGGGTCTCCCTTAAAATCGGGTTTGGCGTGGCCATCGTGCTCATCGTCTGGGTGTTCCTCCAGTCCGGTCAGGATCCCGGAAACGTCCCGCCCTTGTTCATTTGGTGGCCCCGTGTTGTGGGCGCAATCTCCCTGCTGGGCCTCGTCCTGGGAATTGTCGGGATCACGATGAGAGAAGAGAAGCACGTCCCCGCCATCATAGGGACCGTCGTGAACGGGCTGATCTTCGTGATCTACATCTCAGCGATCCTGCTGCCGTGGCTCAAGGGCTGGTAGCGCGACAGTCGAGCTGGGCGGCGAGGCTCCCGAGCCGCTGTTCATTCGGCAGGACCCAGGGCCGCTCGTTCGGCATCGCCAAACGCGCCGATGCCCGTTGACAGGTCCCATCTCCTTCGCCGTCCCGTAGTGGACGGCTACCGTCGTGCGCGGCACCGCGATTACGGCCTTCTCTTGCATCTCCGGCACATCCACGACGGCCATGGGCGAATTGTAGCGCCGGCATCTTGTCCATTCTCCGTCTCGTGTTACGTAGCGTACTTCGCAGAGTAGCAAGTACTACGAAGGATGAACCGGCTGTCCGGCGGGCATCTTGCCCGCCGTATGCGTGGCCTGCCTTCGCCGGGCACGTGCCACGTGTAGGGCCGGGAGCGGGACATCGTAGCGCCGGCATCTTGCCGGCTGTCCGGCGGGCATCTTGCCCGCCGTCGCATCCCCGCTTTGACACGGCCGGCCCATGCCTGTAGCATGGCGCGATCTTCAGTCCCGCCCGGAGCTGCGGATGAAACACCGTCGAGGACAACCTGATTCGCGCGAACGGGCGGCCTTTCAGCGCCGCCTGCTGCGCCACTTTCGCGCGACGATGCGCGCGCTGCCGTGGCGCCGCCGTTCGACGCCCTACCGCGTGCTTGTGGCCGAGGTGATGCTGCAACAAACGCAGGTCGAGCGTGTCGCACAGTACTTCCGCCGCTGGATGCGCCGCTTCCCCTCGATCAAAGCGCTCGCCGCCGCGCCGCTCGACGAGGTACTCAAGCAGTGGGAGGGCCTCGGCTACTACACACGCGCGCGCAACCTGCGCAAAGCGGCCCGCCTCATCGTCGAGAAGCATCACGGTCGCGTCCCACGCCGCCTCGAAACGCTGCAGAAACTCCCCGGGATCGGCCGCTACACCGCCGGCGCAGTCCTGAGCATTGCCTGCAACATGAGCGTCCCCGTCCTCGACGGCAATGTCGCCCGCGTCCTCTGCCGCGTCTTCGCCATTCGTCGCGATCCGACGAAGGCCGACACGAAGAAGCTGTTATGGACACTCGCCGAAGCGCTGATCCCCGATGGCGACGCGCGCGACTTCAACCAGGCGCTCATGGAGCACGGCGCTCTCGTCTGCACGCCGCAAAGCCCGGGATGCGCCGAATGCTGTGTGAGGGCGCTGTGCAATGCCTATTCGCGCGACCTGCAGAAGAAACTGCCCGTCAAGGCGCGGCGCCCGAAGACGATCAAACACGACATCGGCGTCGCCGTCATCCGCGAGCGAGGCCGCTACCTCATTCAGCAACGGCCCGACGGCGCGCTGCTCGCCGGCCTGTGGGAGTTCCCCGGCGGCAAGCGCCACCCGGGCGAATCAATCGCCGCCTGCATTCGCCGCGAGCTCGACGAGGAGCTCGGCATCGAGGTCGAGGTAGGGGACAAGTTGTGCGAGGTCAGCCATACCTACACGCACTACCGCGTCACGCTGCACGTCCACTGGTGCCGCATCGTGCGCGGCCGCCCGACGCCCCTTTATGCCCAGCAACTCCGCTGGGCCCGCCCCGCCGACTTCACGAAATACACCTTCCCCGCCGCCAACCTGCGGATCATCAAGGAGCTCGCAGAGGAAGTCCAGTGAGCTTGAGCTACGTCTTGCACACCAATCAGAACTTCCGGCCAAGCTTCTTGGCCTGCTTCAGGAGCTTTGGCGGAATGCTTGGCTTGGACTTGGTGCCGGGCTTGACTACCTTGCCGAGAATCCTGTAGCCGCCGTAGTGCAGCACCTCGCGCACGGCGCGCACGGCGCCACGGCTCTCGGGGGCGATCCAGTTGAACGGCCAGGGCGTGGTGCACGCGGTGACGATTGCGGCCGGTTTCCCCTTCTGGCGTGGTAGCGGCATGCCGTTGGATTTCTCGCCCATGAAGACCGGCACGTTGCGGTCGAAGAGGAGCTTGAGCTGGGCACTCATGTTGCGCCAGTGAGTAGGCGTTCCAACGACGAGACCGTCAGCGTCCTTTATCTTGCGGCCGACTGCGTGGGCGTCATCGTCAGGCAGAACGCAGTCGCCGTCCGGCCTGCACTTCATGCACGCGCGGCACGGCTGCATTTTCAGGTCGTACACATCCACCCACTCCGTCTCATGATTTTGCGCGATTCCTTCTGCAATCGCTTTCAGTAAGCTGGCCACGGTGCCGTTTTCCCTTGGGCTGCCGTTGAGTACGAGTACCTTCATCATTGCACCCCCGTGTGTCCAAATACACCCGAGAACAGTTTTCAGAGTGGATATGTGTTTCCTACGGCATCTGCTCCAGCGCCTGGTACGCGACCGCCCCCTCGCACTGCCTCGGCACCGGCAGGTCCGCGAGGTGGCAGATCGTCGGGCAGACATCGGTGAGCCAGACGTTGCGCGCGATGCGGGCGCTGCGCTTGACGCCCGGGCCCACCATGATCCACGTGAACCGCAGCGACGACAGCCCCAGCTTGTTCGCCGGAAGCTGCTGACCGTGGATATAGGCGTAGGGGTTGTCCACGGCATACACGATGTCGCCCGAGCGGTCGGTATAGTGCCCCAGGATACGCGCGTCCTCGCGCGTGAGCACCAGCGAAAACGGGCAGCGGCCGAGCCGCGGCTCGACGTACGTGCGCATCGCCGTGATCGCCTCGGCCACCGCCTGCTCGTACTCCTCGCCCGGCTCGACGATCCCGTGCGGGTCACGCCCCTTGAGGTTGACGTAGAGGAAGCAGTCGCGCACCGGCACAACGCGCGACCTCGACCAATCAATCCGCTCCTTGCCGTTCTCGTCAAGATACGTGGCGCACAGCCCCGCCTCTGTCAGCACCTTCCGCGCGGGAGCCGCCCGATCCCACGTCGGCTCCTCGACGATCTGCGTCTCGTAGCAGCGCATCCCGTGGTCGCTCACGACGACCAGCAGCGTCTCGTTGTCGCCGCAAGCCTCGAAGACCTTCCCGATTAGCGTGTCCGACGCCGCATAGACCCGCGCGAGATAGCCCAGGTACTCCTCCGACTCCTCCTTGCTCGACGCCGTGTGCGGGTCCGCCTGGTTGATCCACAGGTGCGACGCATGGTCCACCGCGTGCGTCTGGATGAAGTACAGATCCCAGGGCTGCTTCTCGAGCAGGTAGATCGAGGCCGCCGCGAACCACTCCGCTTGGAACTCGGCCACCTCGCAGAACGTCGTCGGGTCAATCCAGCCGGCTTCAGCCGCCCCGACCGGCGGGCTCTGGATGAAGCCCCCCGGCACGTTCTCCGCCAGCTCGACGCCGAGCGACTCCGGCTGCGTATAGCCCGTCTTCGGCATCATGCTCGTCGTATAGACTTTCGCCCTCGAGCCGTCGGGCGCCCACTCGAGCACCTTGAACCGCGTCCGCCCCTCGAACGCCGGCCCGTCGCCAAACCTCACCTCGAACCAGTCAGACCATTCTTTAAGAGTCGCCGATGCGAGTGCCTTTGCGCCGTCAACGACTCGTACAGTTCCATTCTTCTGGACGACCAGACCGAGCGTGCACGCTTTCCCCTTGAAGGGTCTAAGGACGATCTCCCCGACGAGCGCGCCGTCCTGTGCCTTGAGCGGGACGTACTCGGCCCCTTTCTGGTAGATGTCCATTTTCTTCTGTTGCGTCCACGCGTCGGGCTTGCGCTCGATCTGCTCAGTCGTCGGCAGCCCCGCGTCGTCCTTCGCACACACGAAGAGGTGGTCCGGGCAGAGAGTGTGCTGGCAGCCGGGCACGCAGCCGTCCACCTGCACGCCGTTCTCGAGCACCGGCGGCCACGACGCCGTGTACTTCATCAGCACCGAGCGCTTCCCCGCGCGCGCCGCCGCGTTCCACAGGTACTCGGCCGAGTTCTCCTCCGTTGTGAAGCCGGGGTGCGTCACGTCGAGCGGTTCGCCCGGGTGGTGCACCGTGAAATCGGTGATGCCGTGCGTGCCGGGTAGCGCGCCGGTGGCGATCGTCGTCCAGTTCGATGGCGTCAGCGTCGGGAAACACGGCAGCGCGTTGTCGAAAAACACCCCGCGCTCCATCAGCTTCGCGATGGTCGGCAGCTTCCCCTGCTTGACGAACAACTGCGTCAGCTCGCTGCTCATGCAGTCCACGCCGAACAGCATCACACGTTTGGCTGCGTTCTTCGGCACGCTGTCACTTCTCTGAGTTGATGCGGTTGAGGATATCGCTTGTTGAGCGGCCCCCGACGAGCGGGATCGTGGTGACCGTGCCGCCGTGGGCCTCGACGGTTTCGCGGCCGACGATCTGGTCGGGCGCCCAGTCGCCCCCCTTCGCCAGCACGTCGGGCACGAGCGCGGCGATCAGCTCGGCCGGCGTCTCCTCGTCGAAGAGCGTCACGTAGTCCACGCACTCGAGCGAAGCGAGGATCTCCGCGCGGTCGGCTTCGGGCTGAAACGGTCGCGATGGCCCCTTGATCGCGCGCACACTGGCGTCGGAGTTCACGCCCACTACCAGCGCGTCGCCGAGCAGCCTGGCCTCGCGCAGGTAGCGCGTATGGCCCACGTGGATGAGGTCGAAGCAGCCGTTCGTGAACACCACCTTCTTCCCCGCGGCCTGCAGCTCACGTACGATCGCCTCGAGCCTCTCCCGGTCCACAACCTTCTCTCTTGGATCACGTACCACGCTGATCACACCTGCTGACAGCCGCTTCCCCCGTCGCTGCTGTGTTGTGGCGGCTTCAGCCGCCATCCCCGATTGCCACCGGCTTCAGCCGGTGGTTATCGAGCCCAACAACCAATCATCTTCTAGCGGGCTTCAGTGGGCTTCTCGACAAGGGCCTTCAGGCAGTCCTTCTCAGATCACAAACTTCCCGTTCCTGTAGATCACCTTGTCGTCGCCGTAGATCGCGCTCGCCCTGCGCAAGTCGCAGATCATGTCCCAGTGCAGCACCGACTTATTCTTGCCGCCCGACTCGGCGATCGAGCATCCGCGCCATTTTCTCGATCCGCTTGTCCGCCATAGCCGCCTTGTCCTGCGTCAATTGCGGTCGTTGGGGGACGCTAGCACATGCCCCGCGAGCGGTCAACGGGACGCGGCGTACGTGATGTCTGGCGGACGCCTTTTGCCGCGGTGAGCGGCCGAAAAAACGGTTGACTCACCGTGTGTGCTTTGATAGGTGGGGGGCGAAGAGTCGGAGGGATTTGTCGGGATTCAAACCAGACCCATTGATGGCCAAAGTGGCGTGTGCTCCGGCGTGCGCCGTGCCGAATGGAGGACGTACCGCCGATGCAGATCTCGATTACGGGTCGCAAACTTGAACTGGAAGACGATCTCCGCGAGTACGTCACCGAGAAGATCAGGTGCCTCAAGAAATACTCCCCCAACATCATCAAGGTCCACATCGTGCTCGGGCACGGCCGCGGGAACTATCACACCGAGTTGATCCTCAGGGCCGACCACCATCGCTTCTTCGGCGAGGACAAGCTCCCCGACGCCCGCGCCTCGATTGATAGCGCCATCGAAAAAGTCGAGCGACAGCTCCAGCGCTTCCGGGAAAAGGTCCAGCGCAAGCACAAGCACGAGCTCGAGCCCGCACCGGCCCCGGTCGAGCCGGTCGTAGACGACGAAGGCGAGTTCGAGTACGAGGAGTTCGAGCCGAGCAACGAAGCCCTCGCCGAGTAGCTTGCGAAACATCCCCTCCGGAACGCAGGCAATCCATGCCAATAGCAGGTTGGGCTTGCGCCATCC
The DNA here is from genome assembly GCA_965369835.1 of uncultured bacterium. GTDB lineage: Bacteria > Auribacterota > JABMQX01 > JAFGEW01 > JAFGEW01 > CBDUSE01. The sequence continues at coordinate 7,241 of CBDUSE010000004.1, read as the reverse complement.
GTACGTGATCACTGGTGTGGTCCGCGTCGTATCGGTCCGAGGGAAGGCCGGCGGGTCAGCCGCCCTGAGACGGGGCGTTTTTTTACGTGAATCACGGCCTGCTCAATGGTATTCTGCGCTGTTTTGATGAAGGGGTGGTATTCGTATGCGCGGACTGCGCGTAGCATATCTCTACGAGCGGATGAGCAATGATCTCCGCCTCTCGCTCCAAGCGGGCCGGCGCGGGGTGAATCGCCGCATCAAGGTCGCCGAGGTCGAGCGGCCCGGGCTGGCGATCACGGGTTACTTCGACTACTTCGCCTCCCGGCGCATCCAGGTGCTCGGCAAGGTGGAGATCTATTACCTGCGCTCGCTCACGAGCGAGGTTCGCCGCGAGCGGATCCGCCAGATCATGGAGCACAACGTCCCATGTCTGATTGTCGCGCGCAACTACCGGCCGCCGGAGGAGCTCGTCGAGGAGGCGGACAAATACAACGTGCCGCTGTTCCGCACGCCGATGATCACGATGAACCTGGTGAACCGGCTCACGCTCTTTCTCGACGAGGAGTTCGCACCGACCGTCTCGATCCCGGGCAACATGATGGAGGTGTTCGGCGTCGGCGTGCTGATCCGCGGCAAGGGCGGGGTCGGCAAGAGCGAGACCTCGCTCGGCCTGATCGAGAAGGGCCACCGGCTCATCACCGACGACATCGTGCGTATCCGGCTGCGCGAGGGGCGCTACCTGGTCGGCACCGGCGCGGAGCTGACGCGCCACCACATGGAGATCCGCGGCCTCGGCATCATCAATGTGCAGGCGCTCTTCGGCGCCGTCTGCTTCAAGGAGGAGGCGCCGATTGACATGGTGGTGACGCTCGAGCGCTGGGACCCCGAGAAGGAGTACGAGCGGCTCGGCATCGAGGAAGAGACGATCTCGATCCTCGGCAAGCCGGTGCCGCACCTGCTTATCCCTGTGCGGGTCGGGCGCGACATCGTGCTCATGGTCGAGACCGCCGCGCTCAGCCACCGGCTCAAAGCCACGGGACACAACCCGGCCAAGCAACTGAACGAAAAGCTCATGGCCCTGATGACCAAACGGTAACGGCTCAGCGCTCTGAGCGAGCGCCGGTGGCGTGGAGCATGTCAGCATTGATGAGCAAACCCAGCGCAGCGAAGCCGAAGAAGATCGTCCGCGACATCCGTATTGTCAACAAGCTCGGGCTGCATGCGCGGCCGGCGTCGTTGCTGGCCAAGCTGGCCGGGAAGTACCGGGCCGACATCCACATTCGCAAGGGAAGCGACCAAGTGAACGCCAAGAGCATCATGGGCGTAATCACCCTGGCGGCGGGCCAGGACACCGTGCTTCGGTTTATCGCCGCGGGGCCCGATGCCGACGAGGCGCTCGCGGCGATCGGCGAGCTGGTCGACGAGAAGTTTGGCGAGGACTAGCATGCCGGCAGAGCAGTCATACTACGGCATCGGCGTCTCCCCGGGGGTGGCCATCGGGAGCGCGCACCTCTTTCGGCAGGAGACGACCGCGGTGCCGCAGCGCTCGATCGGCGCCGAGCAGGTCGAGGCCGAGTACGCCCGCTTCCTCGAGGCGCTCGGCGCCAGCCGCGAGCAGGTCATGTCAATCCGCGAGCGCGTCGCGCGCGAGATCGGCGAAGAACAGGCCAGGATCTTCGACTTCCAGATCCACATCATCAACGACACGCACCTGGCCGGCGAGGTCAAGGAGCACCTGGCCACCCGGCTCCAGAACGTCGAGATCGTCTTCACCGAGAGCATCGAGCGCTACATCCAACTGCTGAGCGACATTGACGACGAGCTCTTCCGCGATCGCCGCACCGACATCCGCGACGTACGCGACCGCATCCTGACGAACCTCGCCGAGCGCCGCCCGCGCGGCATTGACGAGCTCCCGTTCGCCTCGGTCGTCGTAGCGCATGACATCGCGCCATCGGACGCCGCGATGATGGAGCGCGGCAAGGTCCTCGCCTTCGCCACCGACTTGGGTGGCCGCACCTCGCACACGGCGATCATGGCCGCCTCGCTCGGCATTCCTGCCGTCGTGGGCCTGCACGACCTGAGCCTCAAGGTGCGCAGCGGCGACTCGCTCATCGTTGACGGCAACCGTGGCATCGTTGTGGTCAACCCGGCCGAGGAGACGGTCCAGCGCTACAACCGCGAGATCTTCCGCATCAAGGTCTTCGAGGACGAGCTCGCCGAGATCCGCGACCAGCCCGCCGTCACCACCGACGGCCACCGCGTCGTGCTCTCGGCCAACATCGAGCTGCCCGAGGAGATCGAGAACGTGCGCGCCAACGGCGCCGAGGGCGTCGGCCTGTACCGCACCGAATTCCTCTACATGAGCCGCGACGAGCTGCCGAACGAGGACGAGCAGTACACGGCCTACAAGACGATCCTCGAGGGCCTCGCGCCCGATCCCGTGATCATCCGCACCTTCGACCTCGGCGGCGACAAGTTCGTCTCGCACCTGGACATCCCGTTCGAGCTCAACCCGTTCCTCGGCTGGCGCGCCATCCGGTTTTGCCTCGAGCGGGTGGACATCTTCAAGACGCAGCTCCGGGCCATCTTGCGCGCGAGTGTCCACGGCAACCTCAAGCTCATGTACCCGATGATCTCGAGCGTGGACGAGATCATCAGCGCCAACGCCATCCTCGACGAGGCGAAGGAGGAGCTGCTGCGCGAGGAGGTCCCCTTCAACGAGAGCTTCGAGATCGGCGCGATGATCGAGGTCCCCTCCGCGGCGATCACCGCCGACATTATCGCCCGCTACGTGGACTTCTTCAGCATCGGCACGAACGATCTCATCCAGTACACGCTCGCCGTCGAGCGCACGAACGACCGGATCGCGCACCTGTACAAGCCGTGTCATCCCGGCGTGCTGCGCCTGGTCAAGATGACCATTGACGCTGCGCATGAGCACGATATCTGGGTCGGTATGTGCGGCGAGATGGCCGCCGAGCCCGCAATCGCCCTGCTGCTGGTCGGTATGGGCATTGACGAGCTGAGCACGAGCGCCATTGCCGTGCCCAAGATCAAGAAAGTGATCCGCAGCATCTCGTACGCAGAGGTCGTGGACTTCGCGCGCGATATGCTTACATACGACCGGGCGGATAAAATCCGCGAGATGGCTACCGAGCGGCTTCGGAGCGTGCTGCCCGCGTTCTACGAGCAGGAGCGGAGCTGAACGCGCCGCCCGGCCCTTCACGAAGGATGGCAGGAAGAACGAAAGCACTGATCCTTTTCGCCGAGCTCGTGCGCTTCGGCACGCGCACGGTCACGATACGACACGGAGGAACACCTGAGACGATGAAGGCACTTATTCTCGCCGCCGGATACGGCACCCGGCTCTATCCGCTCACGAAGAACAAGGCGAAGCCGCTGCTGCCGGTCGGCGGCAAGCCGATCATCAACTACCTGCTCGACCAGATCAACGCGATCGAGGCGCTCGACCGCATCTACGTCGTGACCAACAATAAGTTCGCGGGCGACTTCGAGCGCTGGGCCGCCGAGGTCGAGAGCGCCACGCCGGTCACCGCGATCAACGACGGCACACAGAGCGACGACGACAAGCTCGGCGCCATCGGTGACATGAACCTCGTCATCGAGAAGTGCGGCGTCAATGAGCCGTTGCTCATCGTCGGCGGCGACAACATCTTCACCTTCGACTTCGCCGAGTTCGTCCGCTTCTACAACGAGCACGGCTCGTCGGTCGGCCTCCATGAGCTCGACGATCTCGAAGCGATCAATCGCTACAATGAGATCGTGCTCGACGAGACCGACCGCATCGTCTCGTTCCGCGAGAAGCCGCCGGACCCGAAGTCGAACCTTTTCGCCGTCTGCCTGTACCTGTACGCGCCCGAAGACGTGCGGCGCGTGGCGCACTACCTCGGCGACGGCAACAACCCGGACGCGCCGGGCCACTACGTCGCCTGGCTCCACACGCGAAGCCGGGTCTATGGCTTCCCGTTCCCGGGCGCGTGGTACGACATCGGCGACCTCGAAGCGTACGAGGAGGCCGACCGCTTCTTCACCGAACAGGGCGGCGCCAAATAGAACGCAACCCCGAACAGACGGACACACGACACCATACGGAGGCATCACAAGGAGCATGGGAGCGAGCGAATACCTCTTCACATCCGAATCGGTCTCGATGGGCCATCCCGACAAGGTGGCCGACCAGATCTCCGACGCCGTCCTCGACGGCGTCATGGCCCAGGACCCGCTCGGCCGGGTCGCGTGCGAGACGCTGGTGACCACGGGGCTTGCCATTGTCGCCGGCGAGATCACCACGAGCTGCTATGTGGACATCCCGGCCGTCGTGCGCCGGACGATCAAGGAGATCGGCTATACCGACGCCTCGATGGGCTTCGACTACGAGACCTGCGCCGTCGTGACGAGCATTGATAAGCAGTCGCCCGACATCGCCCAGGGCGTGGACAAAGGCCGCGGCCTGCACCTCGACCAGGGCGCCGGCGACCAGGGCCTCATGTTCGGTTACGCCTGCCGCGAGACCGAGGAGCTGATGCCCCTGCCGATCATGATTGCCCACAAGCTCATGAAGCGCCAGGCCGAGGCGCGCCAGAAGGGGATCCTCCCCTGGCTGCGGCCCGACGCCAAGAGCCAGGTCACGATCGAGTACGAGGACAAGAAGCCGAAGCGCGTGCACACCGTGGTCATCTCCACGCAGCACTCGCCCGACGTCGAGTACGACACGCTCAAGGAAGGCGTCATCGAGGAAATCATCAAGCCGGTCGTCCCGGCCGCGATGCTCGATGCCAATACGATCTATCATATCAACCCCACGGGGCGGTTTGTCATCGGCGGCCCGCAGGGCGACTGCGGTCTCACGGGCCGCAAGATCATCGTGGACAGCTACGGCGGCAAGGGCAGCCACGGCGGCGGCGCGTTCAGCGGCAAGGACCCGACCAAGGTGGACCGTTGCGGCTCGTATGCCGCGCGCCACGTCGCCAAGAACATCGTCGCCGCCGGCATCGCCACCGAGTGCGAGGTCCAGATCAGCTACGCTATCGGCGTCGCCGAGCCGCTCGCCATCAACGTCGTCATGTTCGGCACCGGCAAGCTCCCTCATGAGCAGGTCGTCGAGCTGATCAAGCGGCACTGGGATCTCCGCCCCGCAGCCATCATCGAGGAGCTCGACCTGCGCCGGCCCATTTACAAGGAGACCGCGCGTCACGGCCATTTCGGCCGCACCAACGAGAACTTCACATGGGAACGCCTCAACAAGGTCGAAGCCCTCAAAGCCGACGCCGCCGTCTAGTAGGTATCGCCCGCGCCACAGGTCGGCACAGGATGTAGAGCCGTGCAGCGGCGATTGAGAGTAGCCACGGGCGCAAGCCCGTGGATCAGGAGGACGGAAAGGATAGAGCCCCGGAGGGGCGATTGAGGAGGGCGTGGCAAGGTGGCTCAATCGCCCCTGGCGGGGCTCAGGGCCATTCGTCGCGCTCGTGGACCACGGGCTCACGTCGGAGGCTACTTCCAGTCGCCGCTCCGCGGCTTCACAGAGACGGGCAGCACGTTGGTGCTTGGGGTATTGTCCGCAGCAAGATGACTATTCTCGGGTGTGGAAAAGGGACTACCTGTGATGGATGTAGCTCAGTGGCAACGAAGGCTCGAACAGAACTTCACCGTTAATGGTGTTGTTGGCGGGCATCTACTCGAGGTGCATCGCCTGGAAAAGGCATGTGGGCAGTTCTTCGCACACAAATATCATGGCCAATCAGTTCTACTTGATTCATTCCAAAGCTTCTACATTGAAACGGTTCATCTGGCGTATGCGCGCATTGCTGGGAATGGCTGGCCAAATAATTGCGAAAGCTACGCGCCGATCTTGCTTTTCTATGTGATCAATTTCAAGAGCTTCCGAGCTTGCGAGAACATGTTGACGAGAGGCTATGCGCTAGATGGTTACGCAAGGCTAAGGGACCTCAAAGACCGTGCAGTTTTCTTAGGCGGTATCGCAAATAACATTACTACATTCCCAAAGATTTTCGGGTATTCAGACGAGGATGCAGTCACGGGAAAAGAATGGAACACGTTAAGGAATAAGAGAAGAAAAGAAGAACGTAAGGTACTGGGAAGAATGCTTAGGGAGAAAAGCGGACTGCCAGGGCAAATACTGAGTCAATTGGGCAAATGGGAGCACTTGTTTCACCAAGAAGTTCACGGATCAAGACTCACGTATTTTCGAGAGCTTGACCAATGGATTCAAACAAAGAAGCCACCATCAGTTGGGCCTGTGGCTAATGAAGAGTCAATGGCAGTGTATATGAATCGTGCGGCCGAAATCGGGTGGATGTTTGTGCGGCTCTTCCCGTTCTTGCAGCTCACAAAGAATGCTTTCGGAGATGAATGGAAGGAGAGACAGAAAATACTGGATGATTCTTTTCGTGTGATGGAGCAAGGGTTGAGCGAGCTAGGCAAGAGAATCGCAGATGCATTTGTCTGTCTCATGGATGAGAAGTTTGCCTTTCCAGAGGATTTCCATTATTTCGAGGCGGATGGTACAGCGTAGAAAGGCAAGAGAGCGTGACGAAGAGCGCGGTGATGTGCGTGGATGCTAACGCGAGCCGCTCACTGGTTTCGATGAAGCCAAGATTCCCTTCAACAGGCAATCAAAGGAAGGATAGGGAACACAATGGCGCACAAGAAAGCGGCGAAGTATGATGTGACCGATCTGAAGCTTGAGCCCAAGGGCAGGAAGGGGATCGCGTGGGCATATGACGACCTCAAGACGGTTTAGCGGAGGTGCTCGCGATGGCGCTTCGCATCGCAATTGACCGGGAGCGGATCAGCGCCTTTTGCCGTAAATGGAGGGTAGAGGAGCTCTCCGTGTTTGGCTCTGCGCTCCGCGACGACTTCGGACCCGAGAGCGATGTTGACGTTCTCGTCGAGCTCCGCCCGGGGCACGGCCTGAGCCTGTACGATTGGGTGGACATGATCGAGGAGCTCGAGCAGATATTCGGGCGGAAAGTGGATTTGGTCGCCAAGGGCGGACTCAAGAACCCGTTCCGCCGAAGGGCCATCTTGCAGAGCACGGAGGTGCTCTATGCGGCCTGACGAGCACCCCGAGCGCCGTAGGCGCGATTGAGAGTAGCCACGGGCGCCAGCCCGTGGTACAAGGGCCCGCGAAACCCAGAGCCCCTTCAGGGGCGACTGAAATGCTTTTCATCTTCTGACCGTGACGAGGAACGATAACGCATGGCGAAGAAAGCGAC
>CBDUSE010000003.1:0-50766 GCA_965369835.1 uncultured bacterium | reverse complement strand
AGGATGGGATGCTGAGACGCCTGGCGCTGTTGTGTGGAACCGTCGTTTTCTTCCTGGTCTGGGCTTCGGCGCTCGCGAGCGAGGAGCGCACGTCGTTCGAGGGGCAAATCGTCCGAGACATCCGCCTCCAAGGTCTCCAACGCACCCGCAAGCGGATTGTCTTTTTCAAGATCAAGACCAAGGTGGGCAAACCGTATTCGGGCGACACGGTCAGCGCCGACGAGCGCCGCCTCATCGAGAGCGGCTACTTCAATTCGGTCACGGTGCTGGCGCAGCCACTCGAGGACGGTGTGCGCGTGATCTTCAGCTTCCGCGAGAAGCCGATGATCAAGGCGATCGTGTTCGAGGGCAACGAGCGGTACAAGACCGCGGCGCTGCAGAAGCGGATCTCGGTCCGGCGCGGCGAGATCTACAACGAGGTGGCGCTCGTCGAGGGGATCGCCAAGATCTACGAGCTTTACGAGAAGAAGGGCTACTACGACGTGGCCGTCGTGCACAAGCCCGAGTACGACCGGAAGGCGAACGAGGTGACGGTGCTCATCACCATCCGTGAGGGCCGCCGGGCGATCGTGTACGACATCCGGTTCGTCGGGGCCGAGCACGCGCGGCGCCGCACGCTGCTTCGGCTGATGAAAACCAAGCGGCGCAACGCGCTGAGCTGGATCACGGGCCGCGGCAAGCTGCGCCGGGAGGTCCTCGAGGAGGACGTGCTGCGGCTCGCCGCCCATGGGCGCTCGCTCGGCTACCTCGACGTGAAGATCGAGGCGCCAGTCGAGGAGTTCATCGAGGGGCGCAAGGACGCCGTGCGGCTCACGATCACGGTCGTCGAGGGCCCGCAGTACCGGACGGGCCGGACGGCGTTTTCCGGGATCCGGGCATTCCCCGAGGCGGCGTTGCGCGACCTGTTGCTGCTCGGTGAGGGTGACGTGCTTGCCGCCGACACGGCGGAAGAGCAGCGGCGCGCGATCGCCGACTTCTACTCGCAGCGAGGCTATGTTGACGTGCGCGTGGCCGGCCGCCTGTCGCCGGGCGAGGGCGAGCACGTGCTCGACATCCACTACGCGGTCGAGGAGAACAGGCGCATCCGCATCGGCAAGGTGGAGATCACCGGCAACCTCGTGACTAAGGACAAGGTGATCCGCCGCGAGATCAGCCTTGTTCCGGGCGACTACTACGACGGGGTGAAGCTGCGCAGGTCGCGATCGAGGCTCGTGAACCTGCGGTACTTCGAGAAGGTGGACATGCTGCTCGAACCGACCGAGAAGGAGGACGTGCGCGACCTGGTGGTGGTGGTCGAGGAGATGCATACGGGCCGCTTGCTCGGCGGCGTGGGGTTCAGCTCGATTGATCGCTTGATGGGCACGGTCGAGATCGGCCAGTCCAATTTCGACATTAAGAACTGGCCATCGTTCCGCGGCGGGGGGCAGAAGGCGCGGCTGAAGTTCAACTTCGGCACGAAGCGCCGCGACGCGGAACTAAGCTTTACAGAGCCGTGGTTCTTCGATCGGCAGCTTGCCTTCGGCTTCAAGGCGTTCAAACGCGACTACCTCACGCCGGACGACTATGACGAGAGCCAGCTCGGATTCAGCGTGCATTTCTCGAAGAAGCTGTGGCGCCGGGTGAAAGGGACGATCAGCTACACCCTCAAGGAAGTCGAGATAGACGTCGAGGAGGACGCCTCGGAGCTGATTCAGCGTGAGGCAGGCAAGAAGACGGTGGGCAGCCTCATGGGGCAGCTCGTGCGCGACACGCGCGACAGCTTTTTCATGCCGACGCGGGGCTCCCGGGTCGTTTTCGCCGAGGAAGTCGGCGCGGACCTCCTCGGCAGCGACGAGGAGTTCCACAAGGAGACGCTCGCGACGTCGCTCTACGTCTCGGTGTTCGAGGGCCACGTTGTGAGGCTTCGGGGCGAGATCGGCGCGGTCGAGGAGTTCGGCGATTCCGAGGACGTCTCGATTTTCGAGCGGTTCTTTCTCGGCGGTGGGCGCACGGTGCGCGGGTTCGATTACCGCGACGTCGGGCCCAAGGACGAGTTTGGCGGGCCGGTGGGCGGCAAGTCGAGCCTGCTGCTCTCGGTCGAGTACACGTTCCCGCTCATCGCCCCGATTCGCGGGGCGGTCTTTTACGATACAGGCAACGTGTGGGAGGACGCCTACTCGTACGATCTGAGCGACCTGCGGGCGGGCGCGGGATTCGGTCTGCGGATTATGATCCCGGCGTTCGGCGGGTTCCCGTTCAACATTGACTACGCGTGGCCGATTGATCGCGACGAGTTCGTTGACGACAAGCCGCGGCTCGATTTCACGTTTGGATTTCAGTTCTGATCGGATCACGTTTGCTTGAGAGGAGTACCCATGAGATACGGAGTCACAGTCGCAGCGATCGTCCTCGTTACGTTGATCGCGGGGCCGATGGCGCTCGGTACAGAGGCGGCCAAGATCGGGATCGTGGATATTATGCGCGTCCTCGACGAAAGCAAGTACAAGGCGGAGTACGAACAGCGCATCAAGGCCATGATCCAGCAGAAACAGGATGAGAGGAAGAAGCTTGCCAACGAGGCCGAGCAGCGGGTCGAGACGATCAAGATGGAGATGTTGCTGCTGACCGAAGAGGCCAAGATAGAGAAGCGCAAGGAGATCGCCGCGGAGGTAAGGAAGCTCAAGGAGTTTGAGGTTCAGGCGCAAAAGGCCATCCAGGAGCAGGGCCGCGATTACATGAAGGAGCTCGAAGAGAAGGTCAAGGCGATCGTCAACGAGGTGGCGGCCGAGGAGGGGTTGGAGCTCGTGCTCAACAGCGTCGCCGTCATCTACAACAAAGAGGCGCGGGACCTCACGGACGTAGTGCTGAAAAAGCTCGACGAGCTTTTCGATAACGAGCACGCGGAGACGGACTCGGACGGGAGCGATTGATCGAAGCGTGGCTGCACACACCCTGGCAGACATCGCCGAACGCACGGGCGGCCGGCTCTTCGGCGACGCCCGATGCGAGATCACCGGCGTGGCAGGCATACGCGATGCCGGGCCGGGGGACATCACGTTCGTGGCCAATCCCCGCTACGTGCGCGACCTGGCGACGACGTCCGCCTCGGCGGTGATCGTCTCGGAAGCGATTGCCGTTCCCGAGGGCCGAAGCGGCCTGGTGCACGAGGACCCGTCGCTCGCGTTCGCGCAGGTCGTCGAGATGCTCTTTCCTCCGCCGGCGCGTCCAGAGCCTGGCGTCCATCCCGGGTCACTGGTGGATCCGGGCGCGTCGCTCGGCACGGACGTTTCCATCGGCCCCTTCGTCGTCGTTGAGGCCGGCGCGCGCATCGGCGACCGGACCGTGCTGGCGCCGCTCGTTTACGTCGGCACAGAAGCGACGATCGGCGCGGATTGCTTGCTCTACCCGCACGTGTCGGTCCGCGAACGGTGTGTGCTCGGCGACCGGGTCATCGTGCACTGCGGCGCCGTGATCGGCTCAGACGGTTACGGGTACGTGCAGATCGGCCGCCGGCACGAGAAGGTCCCCCAGGTCGGCACGGTCGAGATCGGCGACGACGTTGAGATCGGCGCCAACGTGTGCGTGGACCGGGCGCGGTTCGACACAACGCTCATCAAGCGCGGCACGAAGATTGACAACCTTGTCCAGGTCGCCCACAATGTCCAGATCGGTGAGGACACACTCGTGATCGCGCAAGTCGGGATTTCCGGCAGCACGGAAATCGGCGACAACGTGATCCTTGCCGGCCAGTCCGGCCTCGCCGGGCACATCCGCGTCGGCGATGGCGCTATTGTCACCGGGCGGGCGGGCGTGACCAAGTCGGTGCCGCCCGGCCAGACGGTGGCCGGTATGCCGGCGCGCCCGTACGCGGAGTATGTGCGCGGCAAGGCGGCGCTCGCGACGATGACCGAGTGGACACGGAAGGTGCGCGCGCTCGAGCAGCGCGTCGCCGAGTTGGAGGAAGCGCTGCGGCGGTCCAGGGGATCGCCGGCGGCGGGTGAGTGATGGAACGCCAGCGGACGATTCAACGCGAGGTGAGCCACGCGGGCATCGGCGTGCACACCGGCAACAAAACTCGGCTCATCTTCAAGCCCGCGCCGCCGGACCACGGTGTGAAGTTCGTGCGCACGGACACCGACGAACCGGTGGTGATTGACGCGCTGATCGAGAACGTCAGCGACGTGGTGCGCGGGACGACGATCGCCTCGAACGGTGTGAAGGTGCATACCGTCGAGCACGTGCTCGCGGCGCTGATGGGCTTCGGTATTGATAACCTCGTCGTCGAGGTGGATGCGAACGAGCCGCCGGTGGGCGACGGCAGCGCGCGCCCGTTCGTGGCAATGCTCGAGGAGGCGGGCATCGAGGAGCAGGACGTGGCGAAACGGTGGTTCGCGCCGACTGAGCCGATCCATTACTCCGAGAATGGCGTCACGCTCATCGTGCTGCCGTCCGACTTGCTCAGGATTTCGGCTACGATCTGCTATGAGCGGCCGGGGCTCGACAGCCAGTACTGCTCGCTGCCGATTAACGAGGAGACGTTCGCCAACGAGATCGCGCCGTCGCGCACGTTCTGCTTCTATCACGAGGTCGAGCACCTCATGCGGAACGGGCTGATCAAGGGCGGCAGCCTCGACAACGCGGTGGTCATCAAGGACGAGGCGGTCCTCACGAAGGACGGGCTGCGGTTCCACAACGAGTTCGTTCGCCACAAGATTCTCGACCTGATGGGCGACCTGTTTCTTCTCGGGCGCCCGCTGCGTGCGCACGTGGTGGCGATCAAGTCGGGCCACCTGTCACACATCAAGCTCACCCGCTTGCTGAGAGAGAGAGTCACCATGACGGAATCCACGAAATCGCCGGCGCCGGGCGTCGTGCATCCCGAAACGGGCGAGGTGTTCGATATCACGCGGATCATGCGCGTCCTGCCGCACCGGTATCCGTTCCTGCTGGTTGACCGCATCGTCGAGATCGAGGGGAACGAACGGATCGTCGGCATCAAGAACGTAACGATCAACGAGCCGTTCTTTAGCGGACACTTCCCCGGGCGTCCGGTCATGCCGGGGGTGTTGATTCTCGAGGCGATGGCCCAGGTAGGGGCGATCCTGCTGCTCAACATGTCGGGCAACGACAGCAAGATCGCCTACTTCGCCAGCGTGGACAAGTGCCGCTTCCGCAAGCCGGTGATGCCGGGCGACCAGTTGCGCCTCGAGGCGAGGGCGGTGGCGATTCGGTCGCGGATCGCCAAGTTCAAGGCAACGGCATTCGTCGGCGAGGAGAAGGTGGCTGAGGCGGAGCTGATGTGCTCGCTGGCGGATGCGTGACGATGGGTCTTAAAATGACTTTCCACCCCACGGCCGTCGTGGATCCCGGCGCAACAATCGAGGAGAGCGTCGAGATCGGTCCCTACGCGGTCATCGGCCCGAACGTGCACATCGGCGCCGGCACGAAGATCTATCCTCACGCCATCATTGACGGCAATACGACGATCGGCGCACAGTGCCAGATTTTTCCCGGCGCCGCGATCGGGCTGCGCTGCCAGGATCTCAAGTACGCGGGCGAGACGACGTACGTGCGGATCGGCGACGGCACGACGATCCGTGAGTACGCGACGATCAACTCGAGCACCGGCGAAGGGGACGCGACCGTCGTCGGGCGGAACTGCCTGATCATGGCCTACTGCCACATCGCGCACAACTGCGTGCTCGGCGACGAGGTGATCATGGCGAACGTCGCTTCGCTCGCCGGCCACATCACGATCGAGGACAAGGCGATCCTGAGCGGGTTGGTCGCGGTGCACCAGTTCGTGCGCATCGGCACAATGTCCATGACGGGCGGCGCCTCGAAGGTCAATCAGGACGTGCCGCCGTATGCGCTCAGCGACGGTAACCCGTGCCGAGTACGCGGCGTCAACGTCGTCGGTCTCAAGCGGCGCAACGTGCCGCTCGAGACGCGCGAGGCGCTGCATCGCGCGTTCAAAACGCTGTTTTTCGACGGCCACCCGACGGACCGCGCCATCGAGCTCGTCGAGGCGGAGGGGCCGCACCTGCCCGAGGTCATGCACCTGCTTGAGTTCGTGCGGGCGTCGGAGCGGGGCATCGGTCGCTAGCCATGCCGACGCTCGGCCTGATCGCCGGCAACGGCCGGCTTCCTTTCCTTGTGGCGCGCGCGTACAAGTCGCGCGCCGAGCACCGCGTCGTCGCCGTTGGGTTCAAGGGCGACACCGATCCCGCCATCGCGGACCTCGTTGACGATTTCACCTGGATCGGCATCGGCCAGCTCGGGCGCTTGATCGGCCGTTTCAAGAAGGCGGGCGCGCAAGAGGCGGTGATGGCGGGTCAGATTACGCCGACACGCCTGTTCGCAAAGGTCGCCTTCGACGCACGCGGCCTCAAGGTCTTCGCCGGCTTGAAGAACCGCAAGGCGGACACGATTTTTGCAGCAGTCGGCGATGAGCTCGCCAAGGACGGCATCCGGCTCGTGGACTCCACGCGGTACCTCGACGAGCACCTCCCCGCCGAAGGCGTGCTCACGCACACCGAGCCGACACCCGCGCAGACCGAGGACGTGGCGTTTGGTGCGGCGATCGCTCGTGAGCTGGGCGGGCTCGACGTCGGCCAGACCGTGGTCGTCAAGAACCGCGCCATAGTGGCCGTCGAGGCGATCGAGGGAACGAACGAGACGATCGCGCGCGCGGGCCGGCTGGGCGGTGCGGGCGTCGTCGTGGTCAAGATGGCGAAGCCGGACCAGGACATGCGGTTCGACGTGCCCGTGATCGGGCCGAAGACGATCGAGGTGATGGCCGAAGCGAACGCGGCCCTCATCGCCATCGAGGCAAAGCGGACGTTCGTGGTGGACGAGCAGGCCACCGTCGGGGCCGCCGACGCCCGCGGCATCTGCATCATGGCGATCCCCGCCGATTTCTCGACGAGCTAGTGCAGTGTCCGGCAAATAACGCGGCGCTTGCTCGAAGGCGTGGTCCTCTTCGTGGGGCGGGCGCTTAAGCGCCTTGCCTGCAAATGGGAAGCCGCGCCTTCGGCGCGCAAGCACGTTGAAACGCGCTCCGGGTGGTATAAGTGGCGGTAGCTGTACCGGCGCTGAAGCAACGGCCTAATGAGGATAGAAAGCCCGCCGAGGCGGGCTCGCGGGAAGCGCCCTTTCCCGACTTGACGTGAAGCCGGTGATAAAGAGACGATGCCGGTCCGTTCTCCGTAGTAGTTTGCTACTCTGCGAAGCGCTGCGTAGCACGAGCTACTACAAAGGATGAACTGGAAGCCGGCGGGAAAAGCCGCATCCCGAGGATTGCCAGGTCCAAGGATCATCTTCGAGGCAATACACGAGCGCGGAACCATCGAGCGGCAGTTGCGGTTGCAGGGTTATTCCGAAGCACTCAACTGATTGCTGGGAAGGGGACCGGCGATGGATATTCGAGTGACATTTCCGGGCGGGATGCGGGTGGACGCGGCGCTCAAGGGCCGCGTGATACGAACCGACCAGTCGAAGCGAAGCGGTGGGGAAGGCTCCGCTCCCGAGCCGTACCAGCTCTTCCTCGCCTCGATTGCGACGTGCGCCGGCATCTACGTCCTAAGCTTCTGCCGCGAGCGGAACCTCCCAACCGACGGTCTCGAGCTCGTGCAGCACCAGGAATACGATGAGTCGGGCAAGCAGCTCCGGAAGGTAACGATCAAGATTACTGTCCCGCCTGATTTCCCCGAGAAGTACCGGCGAGCACTCGTGCGCGCGGTCAATCTGTGCACGGTGAAGAAGGCGATCACGAATCCGCCGGAGTTCGAGACCACGACCGAGAACCGGTAGGCCGACTTCCGGTTCAGAGCCAGAGCCGAGGCAGGAATTGGCCGTTTTCCAGTAGCACGTTTCCAGAAACCGTGCTATAAAGGCGCCGTGGCACACCATCGTGCCAACATGGAACCCAAAGGAAACCTGGAACGGAGGAGACGGTCGAATGAACGCACGCAAGAGCTCGCGGATCTGGTTTGTCGCTCTGGGGACGCTGGTTCTGGCGGCGCTGGTGATTGTGCCGGCGCTCGCTCACTTCCAGTTGATGGTGCCGTCCAAGGTCGTGGTGGATGAACCGCAAAGCATCGCGCTCGAGTTGGTCTTCACCCACCCGATGGAAGGCCACATGATGAACATGGCCAGGCCGAAGGCGTTTGGCGTCTCGATCAAGGGCGGCGATCCGGTTGACTTGCTCGGCACGCTCAAGGAGAAAAAGGTCGGCAAGTACTCGACGTGGACCACAAACTACAAGATCCAGCGGCCGGGGGACTACGTGTTTTTCGTCGAGCCGGCGCCGTACTGGGAGCCCGCCGAGGATTGCTTCATCATCCACTATACGAAGGTGGTGGTGAACGCGATGGGCCTCGAGGAGGGCTGGGACACCGAGCTCGGACTGAAGACCGAGATCGTCCCGCTCGTGCGGCCGTATGGTCTATGGGCCGGCAACGTGTTCCGGGGCATCGTGAAGCTCGACGGCAAGCCGGTCCCGTACGCGGAGATCGAGGTCGAGTACTACAACGAGCCGGGCAAGCCGGCGGTCGAGCCGCCGACGGACGCGCATATCACGCAGGTGATCAAGGCCAACGCGCACGGCGAGTTCACCTACGCCATGCCGAAGGCGGGTTGGTGGGCGTTCGCCGCGCTGAGCGAGGCGGACTACACCTTGAAGACCGAGGATGGCGAGGAGAAGGGTGTCGAGCTCGGCGCGCTGATCTGGGTCCACACCGACGAGATGAAGTAGGGATTCTGAATGCACATTTCTGAAGGAGTCCTCGCTGCGCCCGTGCTAGTCACGGGCGCAGCATTGACGGCTGTCGGTACGGCTGTGGGGCTCCGCCGCCTGGACGCGGAGCAGATGCCCCGCGTCGGGGTCATGGCGGCAACGTTTTTCGTCGCCTCGCTCGTGCACGTCCCGATTGGCCCCACCTCGATTCATTTGATTCTGAACGGCCTGGCGGGAATCCTGTTGGGGTGGGCCGTCTTTCCGGCGCTGCTTGTTGGGCTGTTCCTGCAGGCGGTCCTGTTCCAGTTCGGCGGTCTAACGACGCTTGGCGTCAACACCTTTACGATGGCGTTCCCCGGCGTGGTTTCCTATCTTCTTTTTAGGAGGCTGCTTCGTGGAAGCCCGGCTGCGAGTGCTGTCGGGGCCTTTGGGGCCGGGGCGCTCGCGGTGTTTCTCGCGGGGGTGTTTGTCGCGTCGGCGCTGTTATTGACGGGTGAAGCATTCGAGGCGGCGGCGGCGACAACCGTTGTCGCACACGTGCCGGTAATGATCGTTGAGGGGGTCATCTGCGTGCTGTGCGTTGCTTTCCTCAAAAAAGTCAAACCGGGAATGCTGCCTCAGCTCGGCGGGCTGGAGGTGTCGGATGGTGCGTAACCGTGCGCTCTGGTGGGCGGCGTCTGTGCTGATCATTACGGTGCTCGAGCCGTCGGTGGCGCTGGCGCACAGGCTCAACGTCTTTGCCTATGTGGTGGGGGACGAGGTCGCGGTCGAGGCGTACTTCAGCGACGGGGTGAAAGCGAGGGGGGCCGACGTCAAGGTGTACGGCGCCGGCGGGGCGCTGCTCGTCGAGGGCAAGACCGACAGGAACGGCGAATACGCGTTCCGGTTGCCGGTCGTTGCGCACGATCTGAAGATCGTTGCCACATCAGGCGACGAGCACCGCGGCGAGTACACGCTCAAGGCGGAGGAGTTCGAGGGCCTGGTCGGGATTGACGAGCCGGAGGGTCCCGAGGAAGGGAGCGCTGGTTCTGTCGGTGCCGGCAACGACCCGGAGGGGGTCGCGCCGTTGCCGTTGGATGGCCGGGACCTCGACGAGATAAAGGCGGCCCTGGCCCGGATTGACGCCTCCCTGCGCACCATGCAGCGCCAGCTTGCGCAGCTTCGGAAGCCACGCGCCGGCCCCTCGATCGAGCAGGTGATGGCGGGGCTTGGGTTCATCATCGGCCTGACGGGCGTGGCTATGTATTTCATGGCGCGGAACGCCGCGAGGAAGTAGACTGGAGCCGCAGTTCGGTTCGCTTCACCACTGCACAGGATTCTTTCCTCATGGCGTTTCGGGAGCCGTTCGCGAGGGGAACTTCGCTCCTTCATGCGCTTGACCCGCGCGCCAAGCTCGTGGCCGCACTCGTGTATTCCGTGGTAGTCGCTGTGGTTGGCGACTTCCTCGTCTTGGCGCTGGCGATCATCTTCTCAGCGGGGCTGCTCGTGGCGGCGCGGCTCGATGCCGGGCGCCTTGCGCGGCGGCTCGTGGTGGTCAACACGTTTGTGGCGTTCCTCTGGCTGTTTCTGCCGTGGTCGGTTCCCGGCGAGGTCCTGGCGAGGTGGGGCTCGATCGAGGTGACGCGCGAGGGGCTCGTGTTCGCGCTGCGGCTGACGCTGAGGTGTAACGCCATCGTCTTTGCGTGCATCGCGCTGCTGGGTACGTCGCGGATCGTTGATCTGGCGCACGGGCTGCGCGAGCTGCGAGTGCCCGAGAAGCTCGTCGTTGTGCTCTTCTTCTGTGTCCGCTATATCCAGGTGATCCATGGCGAGTACCGCCGCCTCGTTGATGCGATGAGGATTCGCGGGTTCAAGCCAAGGACGAACCTGCACACCTACCGGACATACGCCAACGTCGTCGGGATGCTGCTCGTGCGGAGCCACGACCGGGCCGCACGCATTTACGAGGCAATGCTCTGCCGGGGCTTCCGCGGCCGATTCCCGGGGTTTGGTCAGGGGCGGCTTGGGCGGCGGGACGTCGTTGCCGCTGCCGGGATTGTCGCGTTCACGCTGCTGCTTGTGGGGCTGGAATGGATGGCGATAGCGCGCTGATTGCTCTCGAGGCGATCCACTTCGGGTATCCGGGACGGCCGAAGTTTTTTCGGGGACTCGACTTCACCGTGCGCCGGGGCGATCGCCTCGCCGTCGTCGGCGCGAACGGCAGCGGCAAGACCACGCTCTTCCACCTGATCGTCGGGTTGCAGCGGCCGCATGCCGGGCGGATTCGCGCGTTTGGGCGCGACGTGCGGAAACGGTCCGACCTCGACGAGGTGCGGCGCAAGGTCGGTTTTCTATTCCAGGACTCGGAGGACCAGCTCTTCTCGCCGACGGTGCGCGAGGATGTCGCCTTCGGGCCGCTCAACCTTGGCAAGTCGGGGTCCGAAGCCTCGCAGATCGTTGACGAGACATTGGCGTGGCTTGGTCTGGGGGGCTACGCGGACCGGATCAGCTACGACCTATCCGGGGGCGAGAAACGGCTCGTGGCACTCGCCACCGCCCTGGCGATGAAGCCGGAGGTGCTGTTGCTCGACGAGCCTGCCGCCGGCCTCGACCCAAGGGCTCGGGCGGAGCTGATCGAGCTGCTCGCGCGGATCGGCGGCACGCAGGTCATCAGCTCGCACGACATGGAGTTTGCTCGCGCCACGTGCCTGCGCGTGGCGGTCATGGACAACGGGAAGCTGATTGCCGAGGGGCCGACGGATGAAATCCTCGGCGACGCCGAATTGATGCTCCGACACGGTCTTGAAGTGCCCTACTCGATCGAGGCCCACCGGGGAGTCGCCCACGACCACCGCCACGGCGCCGGGCCAAGCCACGG
The DNA here is from genome assembly GCA_965369835.1 of uncultured bacterium. Lineage (GTDB taxonomy): Bacteria > Auribacterota > JABMQX01 > JAFGEW01 > JAFGEW01 > CBDUSE01. The sequence goes on along the minus strand of CBDUSE010000003.1, from coordinate 39,193 downwards.
TCATGGCCATGACGCCACGCACAAGCTCGAGCGGCACGGCTAGCTCGGTATACCTCTGTCTGTAGGGCATACGGCTCGAATCCATCTCGTCCGGGCACGCCGCGTTCGGGGATTCCTCTTGCGCGAGAGCGAGATGGGTGCTACACGGGAATAGACCCACCCTGCCTTTCTTCAGCGGTTCGTCGTGACGACCGTTCTTCCGGTGCATCTGGACTGGGATCGGTGGGAGACTGATCTGTCGAAGCCTTTGCGTAGAGAGGCGTCCGTCATGAGGCCTCGCTTCATCGTTCTCGTGATCACACTCGCGTTCGTCTTGGGCGGCGTGTGCGCGCCGGCGCATGCGCACATCTTCGGCTACCACGCGATAGACCACGACATCAGCGTCACGATCGCTCCGGACGGGATCGCGCTCAGGATGGTCGTGATGCCCGCCGAGATCCCGACGGCTTCGTTGTTGGCAACGGTGGACGAGGATCGCGACGGCGAGCTCAGCGACGAGGAATCGGAGAAACTCGTTGTGGGCTACGAGGAGAGCTTGCGCGACGACCTGAAGATCACGCTGAACGGTAAGCGGGCCGTGCTTGCCTTCGAGTCGGGCAGCGCGTCGGTCATTTCGGGCGTTACACCGATGCCGCAGTTGCAGATGCTGTTCCGGTTCAGGGTGGTGAAGCCGCAGCCGAAGCTCGGCCGGAATACGCTGCACGTGCACAACCTGTGCCATATCAACACGCTGGGGACGAGGGACCTCTACTTCAGGGTGCGGGAGCCCGGGCGGGTCGAGATCGTCGGCGAGCCTACCAAGATTGACTCGCGAGACCCGGAGCTCTATCAGGTTGCCATCGGGCTCCTGCCGCCGGACTACCGCGAGGCCACGGTGGTTTTCGAAGTAAAGGTCGGAGAATCCGGTACGGTTCCTTCGCAGGACATTGGCGGGGCCGAGGAGCCGGAGGCGCTGGCAGCTCGCAAACGCACGCCGCTGCCGGAGAGGAAGGGGTGGCTCACCAAGACGTTGTTGTCACTGAAGGACACGCTGTTCTCGCTGATACGGGATTTCGCCGAGAACCACAGCCGGGCCGTTCTGCTGCTGGCGCTGGGCCTGGCCTTCGTTATCGGTATGCTCCACGCGGTTCAACCGGGCCACGGCAAAACCCTCGTGGCGGCCTATCTCGTGGGCACGCACGGCAAGATACGTCACGCGGTGCTGCTGGGGCTCATCGTGACACTGACCCACACCTTCAGTGTTTACATCATCGCGCTCGCCGTGCTTCACGGCGTGAAGAGCGCCTCGGACCAGAATGTGATCTGGTGGATCCAGCTTGGTTCCGGAATCGGCATTTTCGCCATCGGCGCCTGGATGTTCAGCCGGGCGATACGAGGAAAGGCGCTGCCGCACGTGCACGTTGGCGGTGGCCACCACGATCATCACGACCACGCTCACGGTCATAGTCACAACCACGAGCAGGAGCGCACTCACGATCAGACGATGGAGCAGGACGTCGAGCCACCGAGGCTCAAGCGCTTACTCGCCCTGGGCATCACCGGTGGCGTGGTGCCATGCCCGGACGGGATTCTAATCATTCTCGCGTGCGCGTATGCGCAAGTGGTTGCGTTCGGCATCATGGTCCTTGTGAGTTTCAGCCTGGGTCTGGCGGCAACGCTTGTGGCAATCGGTATTCTTGTGGTGCGGGGCTCGAAGGTCATCACACGCCGGCTCAAGAAACCGGGGCACTTCTTTCAGTACGCTGCGATTACCTCCTCGATCCTCATCTGCCTGATCGGCCTCGCCTTGGCTTACGCCGCTGCGAGACCTTTACTCAAGACGCCGAGCACGGGCCGGGAATCGGCTGCGTTGGAGGATAACGTGGCGACGGAAACTAACGACGAGACCGGCGCCGCGGCGCCTCAACCGATGGATGGAAGCGACGACATCGCCCCGGAAGAGAGGAACGAGGCGCCGTCATCGGATAGTGGCGGCGCCCCTCCCAACTGATCGGCATCCTCGTCGTGCGCGGCCCGAAGCTCGCTACGTGCCGGCTCGAGAGGCCGGGGCGGGTTTTCCAGTGGGCCTCGATTGCCTCCGCTACAGCGACTTCCTTGATCGGTCTCCCGATGACGTGCGTCACCGCCGGAAAGCGCGAAGCCGTCTTCTTGGCGCCGGGTAGCGCGTGAACTACTTGGGCTTCAAGCGAAAGCCCTTGGTCTCCCATTTCTTGATGCGATCGGGGTGGCGCTCGCGGATCTCGAAGTGGCTGATGTCAGCTTTGCTCTTGGCCCAGTGCGATGCGGGATAGATGAGCTTCTCGCCGTCCTCGCTCTCCTTCGTCCAGGGCGAGTCCTGTCGTAGTGTCTTGAACTTCTTCGTCGCGATCCAGAAGACGAACTCGTGGCCTTCCGGTCCCTTGTCCGTCTCGACGTTGATCACGACCTCCCGTTCCTTCTCCTCGATGCTGGCGATCTTCCAGTTGACGCCGTCCGGGCTTGTGCCGCCGGTGCCGACGGCGATCTTATCGTTCTTGAGGACGGCGACGACGTTGTAGCTCGAGTCGTCGTAGTACTCGAGCGACAGGTCACATTTCTCGGTCGTCTCCGGCGCCCACCAGCGGAGGTCGGCGAAACCGATCGTGGAGGAGCGCTGGAAGGTCATGTACTGCGCGCGCGGCTGGGCGTTCGCCTTGTCAATCTGGATGAACTGGTCGGGTGTGACGAAGTAGGCGATGTATGGGACGAGCCCACCTTCGCTGAGTGTACCCTCGTCATCGCCCCACTTGTACGTGAGCTCGCCTTCCTTGTCCTTGCCCGTCGTGTATGTCCGGTCGAGCTGGATGCATCTCTTAAGGGCCTCCTTGCACGTCTTGATCTGCTCTTCCGTAAGGTCGGAGTTCTGGAAGAGCACTGTTTTGCCTTCGCGCACGGTGACGACGCCGAAGAAAATGAACTCTCCCTCCTCGGCGGCTGTTGCCGGCACGCCTAAGGCGATGACCAATAGCAACGCTCCACAAAACACAGCTTTTTGAAGCATTTCCAGTCTCCCTCTGCCACGTATCGGCTGTTGTAGGATGTATCGGCTCACTTGCCTCTGAGCAAGAACCCCTTCGCCTCCCATGTGTTGGTGCGCTCGGGGAGCCGCTCACGAATATCGAGATACCCAAGTTCCTCTTCGCTTTTCACCATGTAGAACACGGAGTAAACAAACCCTTTCCCGTCCTCGGTTTTCTGAGGCGATGGGGACGTTTGGCGTGGAGTTTTGAACCTTTTCGTTGCGATCCAAAAGACAAACTGATGGCCTTCCGGTCCCTCGTCCGTCTCAACTTTGACGACGAGGCCGTTCCCCTTCGGCTCGATGCCCGTGACCTTCCAGTTCACGCCGTCGGGGCTTTTGCCGCTTGGGCCGGGGCCGATCTCGTCGTCCTTGAGCGTGGCGACGGCCTTGTAGCTCGAGTCGTCGTAGTACTCGAGCGAGAGGTCGCACTTCTCGGTGGTCTCGGGCGCCCACCAGCGAAGGGAGGCGATGCCCGGCGTCGAGCCACGCTGGAAGATCATGTTCAGCGCGCGCGGCTCGGCGTTCCCAGCGGTGAGGCTGACGTACTGATTCGGCGTGACGAAATAGGCGACGTAGGGGACGAGCCCATCCTCAGCAAGACCACCCTTCAAGCTGCCCCACTCATACTTGAGGCCGCCCTTCTCGTACTTGGACGTTGTGAAGGTCCGGTCAAGACCGAGGAAGTGCTTGAGCTTGTCCCTGCAAAGCGCGACCTGCTCTTTGGTTAAGTCAGGATTCTGGAAAAGTACGGTCTTGCCGTCGCGCACGGTGACGACGCCGAAGAAAATGAACTCTCCTTCCTCGGCGGCCATTGCCGGCATGCCCAAGGCGACGAATGACAAGACGGCTGCCATGCAAACCATCCTGCGAAACATTCTCTACCTCCCCTTATGCTGTGCGTGCTTTGCTCGACCGGCGCGGGCGAAGACCCGCTCCGTACGTATAGCGTTCCCGGCGATGAGGCGCAACCCGAAAGTTCCGCGTCTGGCGCTGAGCGGGGCAATGCGATATGATGAAACACGAGGAGAATGTCTCAGACGTGAACGCGCGGAGGACGCAGTATGCAGACGGTTGACAGGCAGATGGCGGTCACGCTTGCGTCGCCGTTCCCTTACGTGTTGGCGACGACGGTGAACGCCGAGGGGAAACCGAACGCGATCGGGCTGGCGTGGTGGACGTTTGCTTCGGGCTCGCCGCTGATGGTGGCCATCTCGGTTGCGCCGGGGCGCTATTCGCACGCGAACCTCGAGGCGTGCGGCGAGTTCGCGCTCTGTTTCCCCTCAGCACAACTTGCGCGGCCCGCGTGGAAGGCAGGCCGGGCGTCGGGCCGAGACTTCGACAAGTTCGGCGAGGGCGGCCTGGTCGCCGTGCCGGCGAAGCAAGTGCGGCCGCCGCTGATCGAGGGCTCGACGGCGGCGTTCGAGTGCAGGGTCGTCAACACGATCACGGCCGGCGATCACACGATCTTCATCGCCGACGTTATCGAGACGCACGGCTCGCCCGACAAGGTGGTCCACCTCTACTCGATCCACTACACGAAGCTCGTCGGGATCGGGAGCGACGGGACGGCCATTTTCGATCTCAGGTACGAGTAGCCGTCGCGGCGGGCATGGTGCGGCAGACGATGCATCGCCCGCAGCAAGGGCCGGACCGGAATAGCTCTGGCAGGTCGGTGACCGTGATCGCGGCGATGCGCTCGACGAGCTCGCGCTCTATTCGCGCCAAGTCGTCGGGGCCGTACTTCCACTCGAAGGACGCTTTAGTCTCGGGCAGGACGATTGCCGCGCGCACCACGTCCGTTTCGAGAAGCCTCGAGACCGCAAGCGAGTACGCGCGTAATTGAAGGCCGTACTTCTCGTCGAGAGACTCGCGGGTCGCCTTATGAGGTTCGCGCGGCAGCTTGAAGTCCACGACGAGAGGCGGCGTGCCCTCGAAGAGGCGGTCAATGCGGCCGCGCAGGATGGCGCCGTCGAGTCGGAGTGCGAACGGCAGTTCGCGAAAGGACTCGGCCTTCAGGAGCGATGCGCCAAGTTCGCTTTTCGTCAAGGAACGAACGATCTCCACGGCGTGATAGGCGAGCTGGTCCGCCCTGGCGTCTTTGGACGTTTCGTTGTACGCGGTCCGTTGCGCGACCGCTTCGAGCGTCGTGCTCGTCGTGGCGCCGAACTGCTCGAGTAATGCGTGAACGACGACGCCAAGGATTCGCTGATCGCCGTCGTGATCTTCCTCGTCGGGATATTCGTCGCGCACGTCGTCCGGCAACATCGGCCGCTCGTCAAAGCGAATGCCGAGAACGTGCCGCACGTAGTATAGGCGCGGACAGCGCTCGAAGTCCCGCAGTTGCGTGACCGAGAAGGCGGGTTGATGCCTCTTGGGAGGGATTGGTGCAAGCAACCTCGCAAGCTGCTCGATGTCCACGGCTTCTCGATGAGTATCACCATCCTGCTCAACACCAGCAAATACCTCGGGTGACGGAAGCGACTCGGGAGCGCGCGGAGCTTCCCGCACAATCCGAAGCGTCACTCCTTCACCGATTACCACGTCGCGCAAAGCGCCATTGTCTGAAACGCCGAGCGAGTCAAGGATCCACCGCTGCCAGCTTTCGGCCGGCGGCCGTTTTTCGCTGTTGCCCACGAGGAAGAGGTGGTCTTGTGCGCGGGTGCAGGCGACGTAGAGGAGACGCCGCGCCTCGGCGAGTTCCTTGCGCCGGCTGCGTTCGGCGATGAGCTGATGGATGGCGCCCTTGTTCTCGGCATCCCGGAGGGCGGGTGGCGTATCGAGTGCAAAGCCAAGATCAGGATCAACCTGGAGGGCTGACGGCGGGCCGCCCCGCTTCAGGTTGTCGTCGAGGCCGACGACGAATACGATCGGGAACTCGAGGCCCTTGGCCGCGTGGACCGTCATGATCTTGACCGTGTTGTCGGACAGCGACTCGTCCAGTTCAATGCCCTCTCGTGGAACGTTGTGGATGTGTTCGTCGAGCACCTCGACGACTTGCGCGAGCGACGCGCCGGACGCCTGAAAGCCGCGCAGGACCCGAAGGAGTTTCCTGAGGGTACCCGCGCTCCCCATCGCGCTAAAAATCCCCCAGGCGCCCGTGTCGTCGAGAAGGCGGTGCAGCAGCGACGACGGCTTCGCCAGGTCAACCATGCTCAGCCACGAGGGGATAAGGGCCTGGGCGCGCTCGACCACGTTCTGATCTTTCGCGGAAAACTCGCCGGGTCTGCGCGGCTTGAGCAGTTCATCGTAGAGCGTTGCGTCGCCGCGGCCGTGTGCGAGGAGGAAGAGCCCGTCGTCCGAGAGGCCGAAGAACGGTGACCGGAGAAGGCCCGCGAGGTCGAGGTCTCTCGACGGGTCGGCAAGGAAACGAAAGCATGTGTAGACGTCGCGCACTTCCTGCGTCTGGTAGAACCCGATGCCCTTGTAGACCGTACATGGGATGTTGCTCGCGCAAAAGGCGTCGAGTAAGGCGGGGAGGGGATTCCGTGTGCGGAGGAGTATGGCGATCTCGCCGTAGTTGGGCCGGCGAAGGTTGCCCTCGCCCTTCTTCCTATCGTCGGGCACCCGCTCAGGGCCGTTCTCGACGAGCGCGGTGATTCGCTCGGCGATTGCGCGGGCTCGAGGATCGTCCCGTTCGCCGCCATAGTCGTGCGTGTCGTCGGGGACGTTTGGCAGCAGCAGCTCGATCGAGGAGTCGAATTCGGGCTTCCGGTCCGCTTGCATGGGACTGTACGTAACGTCGAAGTCCTCGCCGCCCGTCATCAAGCCGGCGAACAGTCTGTTGGCGAACGCTACGAGCGCGGGTGTGCTGCGGAAGTTGTTGCCAAGCGGAAGGTGCGACGCGCTCCGCGGTACAAGTTTCTCGCGAATCTCGTCGAAGAGCCGCACATCGGCGTTACGAAACGCGAAAATGGACTGCTGCGGGTCGCCGACGACGAACAGGTCGTTGGCCTTGCTTTGTGAGTGGCTGTCGAGCAAGAGCGTAATGAGCCGAAACTGCAAGAAGTTCAGGTCCTGGGACTCGTCAACGAGGATCAGGCGATAGCGTTTCCGGATGGTCTCGCGGATTGACTTACCGCGCTCGGACTCCAGCAGCGCGATCGCGTCGCTTTCGAGATCGTCGAAGTCGAGGACTCGGCCGTTGCCCTTGATCGCCCGGTACTCTGCTTCGACCTCGACGACGAGCCGCCACAGCGAATGGACGACGCGCGCGATGAGGCGGTCGGTGTCGTCGAGCGCGATCTTCCGCAGCGACTTGAGCGGCGTCATGTGCCGGGCAAGATCGCCGAGTAACCGTTTCACCTCCTCGAGCGTACCGCCGGGCCAGTTACCGGCGCTGGCGACTCTGCTGAAGCCCCTGGGCTTGCCGTCCTTTGTGAGAAGAGCGTCGCCGAGTGCGGCCGCTGCGGCAAGCGCGCCCTCTTCCGAATTGCCGGCAAGCTCATCGAAAGCGTCGAGGATCAGTCGGACCTTTTCGTAGAGCTTGTCCCTCGAGTCGGCGCATTGATCGGCACGCGAGGCGAGTTCCGCAACTAAGGAAGCGACGGCGGCGTTCCCCGCGATAGCGTGCATCACGGCGCAGATCTCCTTCCGAAGGAGCCACTGCCACTTGGCCGCGAGTTCGTTCGGCTGAAGCTCGAGGAGGCGGCACGTCTCGTCGGGGAAGTAGCGGCGCTTGTCAAGAATCTCCGCGAGCATGTCGGCAACCTGGCGCCGCGGATAGAACGTCAGCAGCGTATCGAGGTGCGGCCGGGCCGGATGTTTGGAGTCGGCGGCGGCCTCGGCGATAGCTGCATCCACCGCCTGGCGCCTGAGCTGCCATGACCGAGACTCTTCCGCAACCTCAAACGCGGGATCCACTCCGGCCTCGACGGGAAACTCGTGCAGGAGACCTGCGCAGAAGGCGTGGATCGTGCTGATGGGCGCGTCGGCAAGCAGCTCCTGCAGGCGGGCAATCTCGGATGCGTCCTTGTCAATTTGGCCGATTGCATCGCGAATGCGCTCGCGCATCTCGGCGGCGGCTTTCTCGGTAAACGTGATCGCGACGATGTCGGCAGGCACGAGGTTCTTTTCAAGGGCGCGTCTATAGCGGGCGGTGAGCACACGCGTCTTGCCCGAGCCTGCACCGGCTCGAACGGAGACACTGCCCCGGGAATCAATCGCTTTGCGCTGACCCAGTGTGTAGTCCACATTGCTCATGTGCGACCCCGAAACGTGCGCACCGTGATGCCGTTGTAGCGGCAGATGTGCTTGAAATCGCACGAGCGGCAGCCGGCGTCGTCGGGCGCGAGGTCCGTGACTTGGAACCGGCCCGACTCGATGCCCACGACCGATTCGCCTATCCTCTTGCGCTCTTCCTCGAGCAAGTTATCTAGTCCTTCGTCGTCGAGCGTGAAGCTCCTGCTCCAACGGCGGTCCACGGCCCGGGGCGCAAGCGTCTCGTTGCCGAGGAACCCCTTCTTGCCGCAGTTGGATGCGTCCTTCGTCTGGAAGTAGCCTGCCGCGGCAAAGCGGTACGCCTCGCCGAGGATTTCCCGCGCGGCCATGATGTAGATGGGAAGTTGCAGGCTCAGGCCCTTGCGGATCTCGCTCGCCTTCGGGATCGTGCTTCCCGATTTGTAGTCGAGCACGCAGAAGGTGCCGTCTCCTTCGTTCGTGTCGATCCGGTCAATGACGCCGTGGAGGCGAATCGTGCGATCGCCAACCTCGATTGCGATCGGCTCTTTTCTCGACGCCGGATCGAGCGGCTTGGCGTGGCGGTGGCGGCCGAAGCCGAGCTCGAAGTAGCGCGGCGTGCACGCGGTCACGCTGCCGGTGGTCTTGATCTCCTCACGAACAAAGCTCTCGAAAAGGCCCGGTGTCCGCTCGCCCGTGCTGGAGGCACGGCCAAGCAGGCGATCCCGGAGCTTCTCCCAGACGAACCCGCTATACGGTTGCTCGTCGAGGTGCCGCCACGCGATCGCCGTCAGCAGCTCAAGAGCCTCTCGGTAGTTCTCCGGCGTGATTCGACGCGGCGTCCGCTGCGCAATCCATTGAGCATAGAACTTGCGGAAGATGGTGTGCAGGAGTGTCCCCTTCTTGTCGGCGGGGATCTCTTCCTCCGGTTCCTCGATCGGCGCAAGGCCGAGCAGCCACGTGGCGAAGAAGCGGAAGGGACAGCGCCGGTAGGTCTCGAGCTCGGTAGCGCTGAACTCGTGCTCACGGTCGTAAACGCGACATACCTCGTCGAGAAGATGTTCTGAGAGGCGACCGGCATACGGAGACGGAGTGCCGAGCGCCGCCGCACGCGCTTGTCGCACGGCTTCGCTGTGCGCGAAGGCGTGGAGAGCGGCCTGCTCGGCGAATGCTTCGTTGCCGAGCAAAGCCTCGACGGGCGGAAAGGCGCGGTCATGGCGTCCAAGCGCAAGAAGCAGACCGGCCCAGGACGTCGGCACACGAGGCTTCGGCTCAGCGGTCAACGCCAACGTTGCCTCGATTCGCTCAAGGAGCGTCGGTCGAAGCAGAGGCGTATCGCCTTCGGCCTTGGGCCGGCACAGGAACAGTTTTTCGGACGCGCTCGCAAGTGCGCGGTACACCTCGATCCCGGCGTCAGCTGCAAGGCGTTCTCTGTCCGGCAGGCCGAGTTTGTCGCGCGTGGAAGGGCGGAGCAATGCGTCACGCCGCCTCGGCACCGGCACAGCGCCCTCGACGAGACCGGCGAGGAAAAGGACCTCCGAACGGCGCTCGGCGGCACGTCGAATGTCGAGGACCTCGATGCCCTCGAGCGCCGTGTGGGCGTTGACTTGCGTCGCGGCGACCGATGACCGAAGAAGCTCGATGAACCGATCAAGCGAGACGGCGCGAGGCTCTGCCCGACCCCGGTCGAGCAACTCAATCTCCTCGAGAACGGCGAGGAGTTCGCGGAGGCTCTGCATGTGGGCGCCCGAGTGCGCCGTTGATGTCGCGAGCTTCTCCGCGAGGTCTTTGATGCCAAACCGGGCAATGAGGTCGCGCAGGGAAGCGGCGTAGGCGGCGGCGGGGCGCGACTTCCGTAAGCCGTCGAGTAGATCGAGCGCCGATTTCAACGGGTTTTCAAGCGACCGCAGCGTTCTGAGTTCGTGTTCACGCGAGCGAGGGCTTGCGCTTTGTTCCTCGTCGAGAGCCTGAAGTTCGGGACGTGCCTGTTCGCTTTCGAGGCGAGCCAGACGATTCCGGAGGCCCGCGAGCCACGCCTCTTTGTCTCGGAAGATGCGCATCTCACGGGCAAGGTCGTCGAGGGCGCTCGAACCGACCGACGATCCGTTTTCCTCGAAGCGTACGAGAGGCGACTGGAACAAGCGAATGAGGCCGCGGCGCTCGAATCCGCGTGCAGGCGCCTCAAGCAGCATCAAGGCCGCTGCCGTGACGGGTGATTCGAGAAGGGGCGCACGGCGAGCGAGCGTGCAGGGCACGCCGTGCGCGGCGAACGTTTCCTCGACGAGCTCGGCGTACTGTTCGAGATTCGGCACGGCGATGACGATGTCCGCTTGTGCGACGCCTTCACAAAGGAGCTGCTTGATCTCGGCGGCGATTTGCTCGATCTCGTCGTCGCGCGTGTCAGCTTCGATCAGTCTGACATCTGGCCGTGTGGGTAGAACCGGCTCTTCGCCCCCTGTGAGAGCCAGGCGCGCGACAGGCACGAAGGGGCCTGTGAGGAGCCGCTCCTTCGGCTGTGCAGCAAGGTCGGGGAGGGACTGGAAGAGCCCTGGAATTTCCGGGTCGCTGTCGAAGACGAAGGTCGTTTCGACCTGCGCGGCGAGCGCACGGACGATCGGCATCTCGGAGGGGCTGAACTCGGCAAAGCCATCGAAGACGATCCACTCGACGTCGGCGAGGTGGTCGTGGCGGAAGATCGGATCGGCGAGTCGCCGCCCGACGACGAGAAGGCAATCCCGCAAGTCGTTCCACCCCTTCTCGGCGAGGAAGGCGTTGTAGCGCCGGAAAACGAGGGCGAGGTCCTTCGCCTTCAGGTCACCGCCTGCGTCGTGCAGAAGTCTCCCGGGTTCAACCGCGAAGCGTTTGAGTTCGCGGAGCGAGCGTACGATTTCGCGGACGAGGCCGGGAAGGGGAGCGGTGCGCTCGCCGAGGAGCGATGGGAAGTCGGCGGGCGCATCGCTCAAAAGCATCTCGACGATCATTGCGGCCGCCCGCCACGAGATGAGGCGCGAGGGTTCGCTTGCGATGAAGAGCTTCTGGGCAAAGCGATCGAGCGTCTCGACGGGCGACTGGCACAGGGCACGACCTTCGCAGCAGGCGTTGAGGATTGCGTTCTCGACCTCGATGCGGCGGCGCGCTGTCGGGACGATGTAACGCAGCCGGGTGGCGCGGCGTATGTTCGTGCACCACTCGACGACGCGCGCAAAAAACACCTCGTTCGTCACGGGGCCGGGCGGTCCTGTCAGCACGGTCGGCTTCGGCATCAGTGGGTGGCTTTTTCGGCTTTGTTTGGTCCGGCGAGAGTTTAGCAAAAGGCGACTAAGGAGGCACCGTCCGTATTTGCGGCATTCGAGCCGAAAGGCCGTCAGGCGCAACGGCCAACGCGAGCATTGCTACGGGGGCGTCATCGTCGTAGAATGCGTGGTCGTTGCACCGAACGAGAAAGGAACCCTTCTATGACAGACGAGAAAGAGAAGAAGTCGTTCACGGACGCCAGAAGCACCGAGCATTTTACGCGGCCGCGTTCGTTCGACGTGAAGCACGTGGCGCTCGATCTCCGGTTTGATTTCGACAGGAAGGTCGTGAAGGGGACGGTCACGACGACGCTCGCGCCGATCGGGCGGTCGCTCCGCGAGGTGGAGCTCGATTGCGCCGACACCCGGATCAGGAAGATCGTTGACGAAGAGAAGCGTGAGCTCAAGTGGGAACTCGTTGACGAGACGCTCACCGTGAACCTTGGACGCTCGGTGAGACGCGGCGAGGAGGTCTCGTTCACGATCCGATACGAGGCGCGACCGACGCGTGGGTTGTACTTCGTCGGCCCGACGAAAGAGTACCCGAAGACGCCGCGGCAGATCTGGACGCAGGGCGCGATGGAAGACAATCACTACTGGTTCCCGTGCTACGACTCGCCGAACGAGAAGATGACGCAGGACGTGGTGATGACGGTGCCCGAGCAGTACCTGGCGATCAGCAACGGCGAGCTCGTCGAGGAGCGCCACGATGCGAAGCGCCGCACGAAGCGCACCCACTGGCGTCAGGAGCAGCCGCACGCCACGTACCTGCTCACGATCGTTGTCGGCGAGTTCGAGGTCGTCGAGGATCGGCACAAGGACATCCCGGTCCTCTACTACGTGCCGAAGGGCCGCCGCGACGAGGCAATGCGCTGGCTCGCCGACACGCCGAAGATGATCGCGTTCTTCGAGAAGGCGACAGGTTTCAGCTACCCTTACGCGAAGTACGGCCAGGTTGTCATCAGCGACTTCATGTACGGCGGCATGGAGAACACGACGATCACGACGCTGACCGACCAGGCGCTCGTTGACGAGCGGGCGCGGCTCGATGTCGAGGGCGAGAGCCTTGTCGCGCACGAGCTGGCGCACATGTGGTACGGCGACCTGATCACGACCAAGAGCTGGGAGCACACGTGGATCAACGAGGGGTTCGCCAGTTACTTTGATCCGCTCTATTTCGAGCACTGGCGCGGCAAGGACGAGTTCCAGTACCGCATGCTTCAGGCGCTCAAGGGATACCTGCGCGAGGCGTCGGACCGCTATCGTCGCCCGATCGTGACGCGCACCTTCACCGACGCGTTCGATATGTTCGACGGGCACTCGTACGCGAAAGGGGCGCTCGTGCTGCACGCGCTGCGCTACGAGCTGGGCGAGGAGCTGTTCTGGCGCGGCATTTCGCATTACACGCGGACGTACGCGTTTCGTTCGATCGAGACGGAAGAGTTCAAGCTCGCGCTCGAAGAGGGGACCGGCGCTTCGCTCGATCGGTTCTTCGGCCAGTGGCTCAAGCGCGCGGGCCATCCTGAGTTCGAGGTGTCATGGTCGTATGACAAGAGGCTCAAGCTGATCACCGTGCGCGTCAAGCAGACGCAGAAGACCGATGACGAGACGCAGGTGTTCAGGACGCCGGTGGACATCCCCAGCACGACGGCGCGCGGTACCAAATCGTGCCGCGTCGATATTGAAATGGCCGACGAGGAGTTCCACTTCCCGACGACGACTCGGCCGAAGATGGTCGAGTTCGACCGCGAAAACTGGATCCCCAAGACGCTGAAGTTCGAGAAGAAGAAGGAGGAGCTTCTCTATCAGCTCAAGGACTCGGCGACGGTCATTGGCCGGATTCGCGCATGCGAGGGCCTTGGGAAGATCATGGGCGACGAAGAGGTGGTGGCTGCGCTGCGCAAGAAGCTGGGGAGCAAGGATTACTACGGCGTTCGGATCGCGGCGGCAGAAGCGCTGGGCTCGATCGCGGGCGATGCCGCGCGAGACGCGTTGCTGGCCGGCCTGACGGACAAGAAGTCGAAGGTGCGGCGTGCCGTCGTCGTGGCGCTCGGCAAGATCAAGCAGAAGGCGGTGGCGAAGCGGCTCGAGACGATCTTCCGCCGGGACAGGAGCTACTACGTCGCTGCCGACACGGTTCGCTCGATCGCAAAGATCCGCGAGGAAGACGCATACGACTTCCTCGTCGCTGCGCTCAAGTACGAGTCGCACCGCGATGTCGTCAGGGGGGCGGTCTTCAATGCGTTCGTCGAGCTAAAGGACACGCGCGGTATGCGCGAAGCGCGCGTGTGGGCCGGCGAGGGTAAACCGATGACGGCGCGGACGGCCGCGATCGTGACACTCGGCAAACTGGGACGCGAACAGGAAAAGGCGCGCGAGCGGGATCGCGTTCGCGGCGAGCTCGTCGAACTGATGCGACATCCGCACTTCCGAGTTCGCGCGTCCGCCGTGGCTGCTCTTGGTGAACTGGCCGACGAGGCGGCGGTTGGCGAGCTGGAGAAGATCGTCGAGAACGATCCGCTGCCGCATCTTCGGAAGGGCGCGCGTGGCGCGATCAAGAAGATTCGCGAGGAAACCGGCAAGCAGGCGCGCCTCGGCAAGCTCGAAAAGGAACTGGGAACGCTTCGCGATGAGAACAAGGAGCTGAAGCGGCGGCTCGAGGGCCTGGAGCGCAAGCTCACCGAGTTTTCGCCAGCGGGCGCGAAACACCCAAGACGGCGCAAGCGATAGCCGAGCCTCAGGTCGCGAGGTGCGGCTCGACGACGACCTTGAGGACGCGGCGCTGCTCGACGCGCTCGATACCGGCAAGGAGCTCGTCGAGGGGGATGACTTCCGTGACGAGATCGCGCGCGTTCACTTTCCCGGTCGCGATGAGCTCGAGAGCGAGGCGGTTGTCGGCCGGCGCCGAGCCGTGGGTTCCCGTGATGAAGAACTCGCGGTAATGGATGAGATTGCTGTTGATCGCGATTGTCGGCGCGTCTTCAGGCAGCCCGCCGAAGAAGTTCACGCTGCCACGCTTGGCGACGAGGTCGAGCGCCTCGACCTGTGCCTCCGGTGAGGCGCACGCGACAATGACGCGGTCCATGCCGCGACCTGAGGAGACTCGGTCAACGACGACCTTGAGAGGCTCGGCGTTCGTAACCACATACACGTCCGCGCCGGCAACGGAGCGGGCCATGTCGAGGCGCTCGGGCGAGATGTCAGCGAGGACGACTGTCGAAGCGTCGCGCGCATGCGCAAGCTGCGAGTGAAGGCACCCGAGCGGACCCCCGCCGATCACGAGCACGGTATCGCCCTCGCCGACGCGCGAGAGATCCTGGCCGTTGATGGCGCAAGCAAGCGGTTCCGCGAGCGCGGCCTCGTGATCGCTCACGTTGTCCGGCACGGCGTTGACGCAATGAGTTCGGACGGCGATCGGGGGCACTACCATCAACTCGGCGAAGGCGCCGTCGAACTGGTAACCGATCGGCGCCAGGTTATCGCACATGCCGAAGAAGCCGCGCCGGCAGGTGTCGCACGTGTCGCATGGCACGGCGGGCGCGACGGCGACGCGCCGGCCGAGTTCGTATCCTTCGACGCGCCGCCCGACCTTGATGATCTCACCGCACAGCTCGTGGCCCGTGATGCGCGGCGGCCGGATGTGGCGGTGACCGTGGCGGTAGAGTTTCACGTCGGTGCCGCAGATGGCGCAGGCGAGCACCTTGAGCAGGAGCCCCTCATCGGGGCATTCCGGGTCGGGCACTTCGCGGACCTCGATCCGGCCCGGCGCTTCATAGACGGCAGCTTTCAAGGCGCGTGTCCTTTCATTGCGCGGAGGTAGCGCGTTTCGATTTCACCCGTCAGCCATTCGTTCTCATCGAGTTCGCAGAGCTGTTGGAGCGCGGCACGCACGCCCTGTTCACCGATCAGTGCCTGCAGCACAATCGCCTGCTCGTCGTCCGGGTGATCGTACAGCAGCGCGGCGACGATGCCATCAACAATCCTTCTTGGCGTAATCTCGTACTCGAGTGCGAGACGGGCGCTGCCGATGAGCCGTCCCTCGGGTCGGAGCTTGCGGATCGGATGACGGGCAACGCGCGCGATCGTGTCGCCGAGCGCACGATTCTCATAGCGAGAGAAGAGATCCTCGACGTGCCGCTGCTGCTCGGCGGGATCAAAGGCGTGCCGCTTGATGAGCGCGCGGCTCGTCTCGTCGAGCGCGGCCGCCACTACACCGCGCACGACGCGGTCGCCTGTCGCCTCCCAGATGTAAGTGTAGCGGCGGCGATAGCCCAGGTAGGCAACCATGGCGTGGCCGGCGTTGTGCGTGTAGGTCTTCTGGTCTTCGAGCGCGGCGATGTTCTCAACGTAGCGAAATCCGGGCACTGCCGGACGCTTGCCGATGAACGCCGTGGCATCCACGGGCAGGATGCAGTACGGCTCGACGGCAATACCGAGTGGATCTGCACGCTGCTGCGACTGAGACGGCGTAGGGACCATCCGAGAGACCACTGATGTCGCAAACCCGACCTCTTTGCGAAATCGCGCGTGCAGGTCCTTCGGCAGGTGCTTCTCAACGAGCGATGCAACGTGCCGGCCGGAATGCATGACATTCTCGCACACGACGACGTTCAGCGGGCTGCACGGGCCTTTGAAGCGCTGCTCGAGACCGAGTGCGATCAGCTCGGCGACGGGGGGCAGCGCGGCGGCGCCTACAGCGGTGGCAGCGACATCCGCGGTGGCGACGGCACGGGCGGCTGCTTTCCGATCTGCCGAGCAGATTGCTCGGGCAACCGGCACGTGGAAGATGGTGGTCGTGTCGGCGACGATGCGGATGTCGTAGCCACGGCGGTCTTCAAGTGCGGCAACAACTTTGTCGTCGAGCTCGACGAAGGTGATCTCAGCGTCCGCCTCGGCAAAGATCTGCCCGAGGAAGCCGCGCCCGATGTTCCCGGCCCCGATGATCGTCGTCTTCATGCTGGCTCGTGAGTTCGCTCGTACAAGTCAACTCTACATCGAAAGCCGGCGCCTCGGCGAGCGCACGACGATGATGCGGTAGGCGCGCGCACCGCGCTCGAAGCTGGAGACGCGCTCGGCGATCGGATCGCTTCGATCCGCCTGCTCGGCCGGATTGTCCTCGAGGACCGCCCACGCCTCGGGCCGGATCGCCACGAGCAGCTCGCCGATGCGCTCCTTCGGCGGGTCCGCCCACTCGGGCGTGGGGATGATGTCGAGCTTGCGCCGGTTGAAGCGGTCGCAAATGATCGCTATGTCGAGCCCGTATTCTTCCTTGAACTCCTACTCGAGCTCGACGCTGACGCGGTCCATTTTCCGGTTCTCCTCGTCGTTGGCCTCGCGGCTTCGGACACGCAGCGGCTCGCCCGCGTCGTCAAAGCCGTACACCTCGGCGCCACGGTTGACGCGCGCAAACAGGCTACGCTTGAGCTCCGGCCGCACCTTCGAGCAGAATTGTTTGTTTGGATTGCCCGGGTGCGTGCCGGTGATGATCGCGATCTTCACGCCGAGCGTCATAAGCGCCTCAAGCCGTGGCAGGATGTCGCCAACCGGCGCCGCGCGGTTCTTCACCGCCGTGCCGTCCCAATCGAACGCGACGATCTTGAACCGGTGCCGGAGCTTTTCGTGCACCAGCGTGTGCTGCTTCATCTTTGGATGACTCCTTCCCTCATGCCTGCCTGGATGCGGGCGTGTGAATACCCGATGCTGCGCGAAGCGTCAAGCTCCTGGATCCGGCGAAAGCGTGAAAAACGAAGCGCGGCACCCAGCCATGCTGCCAGCTACGCCGTGAACGTTTCGAGCCGTTTCTTGACAAGCCCGAGAAACTCCGCCGCCACCGCGCCGTCAATAATCCGGTGGTCACAGCTCAGCGTCATCTTCATCCGCTTGCGCACACTGAGCTCGCCGTCCTGGGCCGCCGGCACCGCCTCCACCGCGCCCACGGCAAGGATCGCGCCCTGATCAGGATGGATGATCGCGCCGAATTGCTCAACGCCGAGCATCCCCATGTTCGTGATCGTGAACGTGCCGCCCGCCATTGCCTCGGGCCGTAACGCCTTCGAGCGCGTCCGCTCGACAAGCCGCTTCGACTCGGCCGCAATCTCTTCGAGCGACCGCTTATCCGCGCCGCGAATCACCGGCACGACAAGGCCATCCTCAACGCTCACCGCGATGCCGATGTTGACTTCCTCGTTCATCTGCACCGCATCGCCCACGCAGCGGGCGTTCACGATGGGCATCTCGCGCAGTGCCGCCGCGCACGCAGCCACGACGAAATCGTTGTACGAAATCTTCGCGCCGTCCGGGCCGGGATGCTCTTCGCGGGTGCGCACGACCGCTTCCATGTCCACGCTCATCGTCACGTAGAAATGCGGAATCGTGCGCGCACTCTCGCTCATGCGCTCGGCGATCACCCGCCGCATAGGGCTCAGCGGCTTCGGCCGCGTCCGCAGCGCACGCTCGACCACCTCGACGCTGATCGGCTCGCCGTGGGCGAGCCGCAGCAACTCGTCGAGACCCAGGCCGTTCTTTCGGGCAAGCTCCCTCTCCGCCGGCGCGATGGCCGACGGTCCGAGCTTACGCTCATCAAGGTACGCCTGCACGTCCCGCTCGACAACACGCCCTTGGGGCCCGCTGCCCGGAATGCGCTTGAGATCCAGCAGCCATTCCTCAGCGAGCTTCCTCGCGCGCGGCGACACGCGAGCCACCGGCGCCGCCGCCTCGGGCGCCTCCTCACGCACGGCGACAGGTCCAGGTGCAGCCGAAGGCCTCGCGCGCGGCGCCTTCGTCAGTGCCGGTTTGGCGGGCTTCTCCTCGGGCTTTTCCACTTTCCTTTTCGGCGGCGCTTCCGGAATCGACTCGCCCGGCTCGCCGATGTACCCGAGCACGTCGAGCACCTCGTGCGTCTCGCCGGGCTGGGCGATGATCTTCAGCATCGTGCCGCGCGCGAGGCTCTCCACCTCGAGCACCGCCTTGTCCGTTTCAATCTCCAGGATCGGCTGGCCCTTCTCGACCTGGTCGCCCTCGGCGACAAGCCAGCGCACGATCGCCGCCGATTCCATCGTCTGACCAAGCTTCGGCAGAATAATCTCGGTAGCCATTCGCGCCTTACTCCATTACTTGCATAACGGCGGCGGCAATCCTCTCGGGCGATGGCACCGCTGCGGCCTCGAGCGGCGGGCTCATCGGGATCGGCACGTCTTCGCCGCACACACGTGCGATCGGCCCGTCGAGCGAGTCGAACGCCTCTTCCTGGATGCGCGCAATGATCTCGCTCGGCACGCCGTTCATCCGGCATCCTTCCGACACGCACACCACGCGCCCCGTCTTGCGCACCGATTTGAGAATCGTCCGCATGTCGAGCGGCTTGATCGTGCGCAGGTCAATCACCTCGGCCTCGATCCCCTCGTCGGCGAGGGCGTCCGCTGCCTCGAGCGTATCGAGCACCATCTTCGAGTACACAAGGACCGTCACGTCATCGCCCGGGCGCTTCACGTCCGCGACGCCCAGCGGGATCGTGTACTCCTCGTCGGGCACCTCGCCCTTCGTGCCGTAAAGCATCTTGTGCTCAATGAACAGGATCGGGTTGTCGTCGCGGATGCAGGTCCGCAAAAGACCCTTCGCGTCATAAGGCGTTGCCGGCATCACAAGATAGAGCCCGGGCACGTGATTGAACCACGCCTCGATGGACTGCGAATGCTGCGCCGCGATCCCACGGCCCGCGCCGCCTTCGGTCCGCAGCACCATCGGCACCGTCGTCCGGCCGCCGAACATATAGCGGTTCTTCGCCGCCGTATTCACGAGCTGGTCCATCGCCAGCGTCAGGAAGTCCGCATACATGATTTCCGCCACCGGCCGCATGCCCATCATGGCCGCGCCCGTGGCGGCGCCGGCGATCGTGTTCTCGCTGATCGGGGTGTCCCGCACGCGCTCCTCGCCGAACTCCTCATACAGCCCACGTGTGGCGCCGTAGGCGCCGCCGTAGATCGCCACGTCCTCGCCCATCACGAAGACCGCCGGATCGCGCCGCATCTCCTCGGCCAGCGCGTCGCGTATCGCCTCCCAGTAGAACCGCTCAGCCATCGCCTACTCCACGTACAGAAAATCGTACAACTCGG
Source organism: uncultured bacterium (assembly GCA_965369835.1). Classification (GTDB taxonomy): domain Bacteria; phylum Auribacterota; class JABMQX01; order JAFGEW01; family JAFGEW01; genus CBDUSE01. The sequence goes on along the minus strand of CBDUSE010000003.1, from coordinate 19,574 downwards.
ACTCGTCCGGATATGGGCTCTCAAGCGCGAACGTGGTCGCTTCCTCGATCGCGCCTGCGACCGACTTCTCAAGCGCTTCGATCTCGTTGGCCGACGCGATCTTTTTCTCCAGCAGGTGGCGCTTGAGCAACATGATTGGGTCGCGCTCAGTGCGGTAATGCTCTTCCTCCTCGCGCGTACGGTACTTGCGCGGATCGCTACGCGAGTGGCCGTAGTAGCGGTAGGTGCGCGCCTCGATGAGCGTTGGGCCCTTGCCCGCCCGCGCCCGGGCGACCGCCTCGCGCACCGCCTCGCGCACGGCAAACACGTCCTGGCCGTCCACGGTGGCCCCGGGCATCGCATAGGCGCTTGCCCGATTGCCGATCGACTCATCCGCGCACGCCCGTTGTGTCGAGACGCTCATCCCGTACAGGTTATTCTCGACGATATAGACCACCGGCAGGCGCCACAGCCCCGCCATATTGAGCGACTCGTGGAACACGCCGTTGTTGCACGCCCCGTCACCGAAGAAGCAGAGCACCACCCGCTTCTCGCCCCGCATCTTGATCGCCAGCCCGGCACCCGTCGCCACCGGGATGTTGCCGCCGACGATGCCGGTCGCGCCGAGGTTGCCCTTCGCCACGTCGGCAATGTGCATCGAGCCGCCCCGGCCGCGCGAGTAGCCGGTGGACTTGCCGCACAGCTCGGCCATCATCTGCGGCAGCTCGCCGCCCTTGGCGATGCAGTGCCCGTGGCCCCGGTGGGTGGAGGTGATCACGTCCTCCGGCCCAAGCGCCGCACACGCGCCGACCGCCACCGCTTCCTGGCCCGCGTAGAGGTGCGAGGCCCCCGTGATCACGTTGCGGCCGAGCAGCTCGTACACCTTGTCCTCGAACGCCCGGATCTCCAGCATCTGCCGCAAGTAGCCAAGCAGCATCGCGTTATCGTCAGCCACCATCAAAGCCTCCTGGCCAGCTCATTCATGGAACATAAAAACCCTTTTATATGCCAACCTCAGTCCGGAGTCCACCATCCTTGGCCGCCAAGCAATCGGGAGGCTTTCTTCTCCCCCTTATCCGAAAATCCGGGAGCAACATGTGCGTTGACTCGGGTGCGCGAGCTGGCTAGGATAGCTCGCCGGCAATAGGATTACGCACAAACTGGGAGATGGGGATGACTGAACAGCGCGCCGACGTGCTGGTTGCGGGGCATGTGTCCCTGGACATCACACCGTCGCTCGAAGGCTTGAGCGGCGATTTGAAGCGACTGCTGCTTCCAGGCACGATGGTGCGAACGGGTCCGGCAACTGTCTCGACTGGCGGAGCAGTGACCAACGTGGGTACTGCGCTAAGCCGACTCGGTGTTTCGACGAGGCTCGCGGGCAAAGTCGGTAACGACGAACTCGGCCGTGTGGTGCTCTCGATATTGGCTAAACATGGTCTCGATGATGGGATGATTGTCGTGGACGGCGAGGAGACGTCGTACGCCATCGTCATCGCGCCGCCCGGCGTGGACAGGATGTTTCTGCATCACCCCGGCGCAAACGATTCCTTCGTCGCCGATGACGCGCTCGGGGCGCTTGAACCACAACCCAAGATCGTACACTTCGGCTACCCGTCGGTCATGCGTGGCATGTACCTCGACGGCGGCAAGGAGCTCGTCAAGCTCCTGAGCGGCCTCCACAGGTCGGGCGCGGTGGTTACGCTTGATGTATCGCTGCCGGATGCGGCAAGCGAGTCGGGCAGGCTCGATTGGCGCGAGATCCTTGCGGGCGCATTACCGTACGTTGACGTGTTCCTGCCGAACATCGAGGAATCGCTCTTTCTTCTCGAGCGCGAACAGCTCACGGCGCTCGGGGGCGGAACGGCTGAGGAGCTGTTTGCCCGCATCGGGCCGGATGGCGTTAGCAAGGTGTGCCGGACGATCCTCGACCTCGGGACGGCGGTCGCGGTCGTCAAGTGCGGCAGCAATGGGCTTTGCGTGCGGACCGGAACGGCTGAGGCGCTCGCGCCGGTCGCGCAGAAGCTCGGGCTTGATCTCGGCGCGTGGAAAGACCGCACGCTCTGGGCCGAAGCGCTCGTCGTCGAGCAGACCGGCACGGCGACGGGCGCGGGCGATTGCGCGGTGGCCGGCTTCCTCGCGGCGATGAGCCGCGCTGAAGGGCTCGAGACGGCAGCGCGAATCTCATGCGCCGTTGGGGCACAGAACCTAAGCGCTGTTGACACGGTCAGCGGCGTGCGCTCATACGAGGAAACGCTCGAGCAACTGGCGAGCTGCTCGTACAGGCCGCTCGAACCGGTGAGTGCCGGATGGCGCCACCTGCCGACGCCGGGGCTGTGGGCGCCGGCCGGCTAGCTTTTCGGATCGGCGCCTTCTCGACGAGAACTCACGGTCTCCGCGCGGATTCGTACGCTTTCAGAATGAGCTTGAGCACAGAGATTCCCTGCTCGTAAGGCGAGACGCACGGCACACCGTCGAGAATGCAGTCAACGAAGTGCCTCACTTCGGCAGCGAACGTGTCGCGCTGCTCGAAATCCCACCGGGCAGGTTCGGCGAAGCGCGTCGGCTTGAAGAAGAGCGTCGTCGAGTCGCCGTAGAGCTCGCCGCGCTCACCCACGACGTGGAACGGGTACTGCCCGACGGGAAGCGGCACCGCCCAGCTCGTGCGCATCAGGCCGGTCATGCCGCCCTCGTAACGAACAAGCAGCGTCGCCGTATCCTCGCTATGGAACGCCTCGTGACGATACCGGCCGACGATCGCCTCGACGCGTTCCGGCTCCGTGCCGGCAAGGAAGGTGAGAAGGTAGCTCGGGTGGTAGCCGGTATCAATGAGCTCGCCGCCGCCCATCTGCTTCGGGTCAGCGCGCCAAGTCCCGGGCTGGATCGGTATCTCATCGGGCGTGCCCGGAAGCGCGCCCGGCTTTCGGCCGCTCATGAGGAAACAATCGTTCGTTGTGATGAAGTAGATGCGTCCGAGGAGGCCCTCGCCGAGCAACCGTTTTGCCTCGGAGATGCTCGGCATGTGGAGCTGGTTGTGCGCGCTCATCCCGACGAGGTTGGGCGCGCCGGCCATCGCCGACTCGATCTGTGCCGCCTCGTCGAGGCTGAGGCAGAGCGGCTTCTCGCAGAGCCAGTGCTTGCCTGCTTCGATGCTCGCAAGGATCACGGGCAGATGCACGTTGTGCGGCAGCGTGATGTCCACCGCGTCAACGGCCGCCTCGCGAATCAGCGCGTTGAAGTCGGTGTAGACTTGGGCATCGGGCGCGTGCTGCTTGATCCGCGCGATGGCATCTTCGTGGACATCGTTGATGGCCGTGATCTGCGCGCGGCCCTTTCCCTGCTCGGGGAGCCAGCCACGGAGGTGTGCGCCGGCCATACCGCCGCATCCGATGAGTCCAATCCGAAGGGTCATGTTTGCGCTCCTTTCCGAAGGACGCGTGCGAATCACTGCGTTTTCTGTAGGTGAGTGAATCGTCGTACGCGGCGGGTGGCCGCTAGCGCTTCTCGCGCATGTCAACCACTCGCTTCGCTTTGCCCATCGAGGGCTCCAACGTTCCCGGCTCGAGCAGCTCGATGATCGGGTTGATGACGAGCTCGTCGCGAAGCTCGTTCACGACGCGGCGACTGATCGCGCGCAGCTCCTTGAGGTCGCCGTGGAAGCTCTTCGAGCAGAGCTCGACGCGTACGGTCATCTTGTCGAGCTCGCCGGCGCGCTTGAGCACGATCTGATAGTTCGTGCCGACCTCGGGGATGCGCATGAGGACCGCCTCGAGCTGGCTCGGGAAGACGTTGACGCCGCCGATGATGAGCATGTCGTCGGTCCGCCCGACGATCGGCCTGATCCGGCGATGGTGCCGGCCGCAGGCACAATCGCCGGGCGCGATGGACGAGCGATCGCGCGTGCGGTAGCGCAGGATCGGCATCGCTTCGCGGTTGATTGTGGTAAAGACGAGTTCGCCCTCGGTGCCTTCCTCGATGGGTTCGCCGGTTTCAGGGTCAATCACCTCGACGATGTAATTGTCTTCCCACACGTGGAGGCCGTTCTTGGCGGGGCACTCGAAGGCGACGGCGGGGCCGTTCATCTCGGAGAGGCCGTAGCAGTTGTAGCCCTCGATAGCGAGGAGCCGCTCGAGCTTCTGGCGCGTCTCCTCGGAGTAGGGTTCCGCGCCGAAGATGCCGATGCGGAGCTTGAGCGTACGCGGGTCCACGCCGCCCTCGGCCATCGCATTGCTCACATGGAGCGCGTAGCTCGGCGTGATGTGCACGATCGTCGTACCAAAGTCCTTCATGAGTGTGATCTGGCGCCGCGTGTTGCCGCTGCCGGCTGGGATCACGAGCATGCCGATGCGCTCGGCGCCGTAGTGCAAGCCAAGGCCGCCGGTGAACAGCCCGTAGCTCATCATGTTCTGGAACACATCGGCCGGGCCGCCGCCACACATGATGAGGCCACGCGAGACGAGGTCGCTCCACGAATCGAGGTCGCGCTGTGTATGGAAAATGACCGTGGACTGGCCGGTCGTCCCCGACGAGCCGTGCAGGCGCACCACGTCGTCGGCCGGCACGGTCAGCATCCCGAGGGGGTAGCTGTCCCGGAGGTCCTGTTTGGTGGTGAACGGGATCCGGCGTAGGTCGTCGAGTGAGGTGATGTCGTCGGCGCTGACGCCGGCCGCCTCGAGGCGTTGCTTGTAGAAGGGCGATTGCGCGGCGCGTTCGACGCTTGTGCGCAGCCGCTCGAGCTGGAGCGCGTCGAGCCGGTCCCGCTCCAGTGTCTCCATCTCCTGTTGCCAGAACATTGCTTGTCCTTCTCAGATGCTGCGCAGGTCGTCGTTGGATACAAGCTCGACCCCCCGCTGCGTGAGTTCCTCGATGGCCGCGTCAATGTCGCGGACACCGAGGATCACGAACGAGTTGAGGATCACGTAAAGGCAATCGAGGCCGATCTTGTGCTCGGCGAGCCATTCGAGTGTGCGCGCCAGCCCGCCGGTCTCGGTCGGCACCTTCGCGCAGAGCACGTCCATCGTCGTAACGGAGTAGTTGTGGCTGCTGAGCGCGTCGAGCGCTCGGTTCGGGTCGTTCGTAATGAGGCGGAGCACGCCGTAGCCCTCGGCGGTGTCGGCGAGGTCGAAGCCGAGTATGTTGACGCCCGCGGCGGCGAGTTCGCGGGCGACGTGGGCGACGCGTCCCGGCTTGTCCTCGATGAACACGGCGAGTTGTGTGATTCGCATCGTCAGCTTCCTTTGCTAGAGCGAGTAGAGCTCGCTGCCGGCGAGGATTCGCACCCCGCCGCGTTGCAGCGCGCCAGTTGCCTGGTCGGGATTGTCGAAGCGGAAGATCATGATCGCCTTGTCGCCGCTCTTGGTCACGAAGGCGTACATGTACTCCACGCTCACGTTCTGCTTGCCGAGCAGCTCGAGGATCTCGGCGAGGCCGCCGGGCCTATCCGGGACTTCGATGGCGATGACGTCCGTTTCACACGCGGTGACGCCGTTGGCCTTGAGGACGGAGTGTGCCTTCTCCACGTCGTTTACGATGATCCTGAGCACGCCGAAGTCGCGCGTGTCGGCGAGTGACAATGCGCGCATGTTGATCCCCTCGCCGGCGAGAATCGTGAGCACCTCGGCGAGCCGCCCGCCTTTGTTCTCGAGAAAGACCGACAGTTGCTTGACTCTCATGGCCGCCTCCTGTCGCTAGAGTTGGCGCTTGTCAATAACACGTTTCGCTTTGCCCATCGAGCGCTCGATCGAGCGCGGCTCAACGAGCTTGACCGCCACGGACAGCCCGAGCACGCTCTCGATCTCGCGGTGGATGCGGCGCTCGAGCTCCTCGAGCACCTTGATCTCGTCGGAGAAAATCCCCTCGTCCACTTCGACCTGTACCTCGAGCTGGTCGAGCGAGCCCGTGCGATCCACGATGAGCTGGTAGTGCGGCTTGGCGCCCTCGACCTCGAGCAGCACTGCCTCGATCTGCGAGGGGAAGACATTGACACCGCGGATGATGAGCATGTCGTCGGTGCGGCCGCGGATCTTGCTGATGCGCGGGCTCGTGCGGCCGCACACCTCGCACGGCTCGTGCGTGATCGAGACGATGTCGCCCGTGCGGTAGCGGATCAGCGGGAGTGCTTCCTTGGTGAGCGTGGTGATGACGAGCTCGCCGCTCTGTCCGTCGGGCACCGGCTCGTCCGTTTTTGGATTGACGATCTCCGGCAAGAAGACGTCGGCGAACAGGTGGAGGCCGTTCTGCGCTTCGCACTCCATCGCCACGCCCGGGCCGATGACCTCGGACAGGCCGTAGATGTCCATCGCCTTGATGTTCCAGACGTCTTCAATCTCGCGTCGTATTCCGTCGCTCCAGGGCTCGGCGCCGTGGATGCCGATGCGGATCGGCGAGCGGCGCATCTCAATGCCCATGTCGGCGGCCTCCTCGGCCATGAACAGCGCATACGAGGGTGTGCAGGTGAGCACGGTCGCGCCGAAGTCGTGCATCAGTTTGATCTGCCGCTTCGTGCCGCCGGCCGACATCGGCACGACGGTAGCGCCGAGCTCGAGCGCGCCGTAGTGCACGCCGAGCCCGCCGGTAAACAGGCCGTAGCCGTACGCGTTCTGGATGATGTCGCCGGGCATCGCGCCGGCGCACACGAGCGCGCGCGCCATCACGTCGGACCACAGCGCGATGTCGTTCTTCGTGTAGGCGACCACGGTCGGGTTGCCCGTCGTGCCCGAGGAGGCGTGGAGCTCGATCACCTGGTCGAGCGGCACGGCGAACATGCCGAAGGGGTAGCTGTCGCGCAGCTCGGTCTTGCGCGTGAACGGCAGCTTCTGCATGTCATCGAGCGACGCGATGTCGTCCGCCGTCACACCCGCCTCGGCCAGTGCCGCTTTGTAGAACGGCACTCGGTCGGCCACGCGCGCGATGAGCGCCTTGAGCCGCACAAGCTGAAGCTCGCGCAGTTCGCCGACCGGCATACATTCGACTTCCTTCTTCCAGATCATTGTAAGTCCCTCGATCGGTAGTCCCATCCGAGTGTGAAGGCCCGGTTGTTCGCCTCGAGTGTGCGCGGCGGCACACGGGCAGCAATCACACTCAGCCACGCTTCGCTCGGGAACGGCAGCCGGGCGGCGAGCTTGCCGAGGATGAACATGTTGAGCGTGCGCGGATCGGGCAGGCTCGCCTCGAGCGCACCCGTCGAGTCTATCACCGTGCCGCCGGGCGCGAGCATGTGCGCGTGGCGCCGTCCCTCGGCCGGCTCGAATGCGACCAGAAAATCAGCCGTCCCCTCCGCAATGAGCGGCGAGTGCACCTTGCGTCCGAACCGCACGATTGTCACGACGCTCCCGCCGCGCTGGCTCATGCCGTGGACCTCGCTCTTTTTCACGTCGAGCTTCGCCTGCATCGCCACCCTGGCTGCGATCTCCGAGGCGAGCAACACCCCCTGACCACCGAGGCCGGCGAAGAAGATGTTGGTCGTCTCGGCCGTGTGCTGCTTCTTTGCCATCGTCAGCACCTTGGCACCGGTGCAATCGCGTCGAACGAGCAGACCTGCGCGCAGAGGCTGCACAGGTTGCAGAGCGCCGGGTTGATCGCGACCAGGCCGTCCTCGAGCTCGGCGATCGCCGGGCAGCCGAGCTTGAGGCATGCGCCGCAGCGCCGGCAGAGCTCGGCGTCCACGTGCATGACTTCGACCGAACGCTCTTTCGTGATCAAGACGCAGGGCTCCTCGACGATGAGCACCGAGACGCCGTCGTAGTCCACCGCCGACCGGACGGCCTGCTCGAGCCGCTCGAGATCGAACGGCTTGACCGTGCGCACATCCTGGACACCGACAGCACGGCACAGACCGGCAAGGTCGAGCTGGTGCGTTGCCTCGCCGCTCAGCGTGCGGCCGGTTGCGGGATGGTCCTGGCGCCCCGTCATGGCCGTTGTGCGGTTGTCGAGTATGAGCACCGTCGTTGCGCCACGGTTATACACCATATCAATGAGGCCCGTAATCCCGGAATGGACGAACGTCGAGTCGCCGATCACCGCGACGACCTTCTTGCGCGCTGCCTCGTCGAGCACTTTAGTTAGTCCGAACGCCGCGCCGATGCTTGCGCCCATGCAGATGCAGGTGTCGAGCGCGTTGAGCGGCGGCAGTGTCCCGAGCGTATAGCAGCCGATGTCGCCCGTGACAACGAGCTTGAGCTTTCGCAGCACGTGGAAGACGGCGCGATGTGGGCACGCGGGGCACATCACGGGCGGCCTGGGCGGCGGAACGTCATTACGGGGCCGGTGCGCCTTCCGCTTCTTCCCATCGAGGATCTCAGCCACGCGGTCAGGGTTGAGCTCGCCGAGCATCTGCTCAGCGCTCTTGTGCGGGACCTTGATCCCGGCGGCGCGCACCTGGTCCTCGATGAAGCGGTCGAGCTCCTCGACGACGACGAGCCTCCGCACGCTGCGGCCGAAGGCGCGGATCTTCTCGATCGGCAGCGGGTAGCTCATGCCGAGCTTGAGCATGGAGGCGTTGGGCGCGACCTCCTTGACGTGCTGGTAGGCGATGCCGGACGCGACGATCCCGAGCGATTTGGCGCCCGGCTCGACGCGGTTGAGGCGTGTGTGTTCGGAGAGCTTTGCGAGCTTCGCAAGGCGCTGCTCGACGAACGCGTGGCGGCGCCGGGCATACGCGGGGATCATGACGTACTTGCGCGGGTCCTTGTTGAACGCCATGTTGCGGTCGAGCTCGACGGGCTTGCCGAGCTTGACGAGGCTCTTGCCGTGCGAGACGCGCGTCGTCGTGCGCACGAGCACGGGCGTGTCGAACCGCTCGCTGATCTTGAGCGCCTCGACGACGAAATCCTTCGCCTCCTGGCTGTCGCTCGGCTCGAGCATCGGGATCTTGGCAAAGCGGGCGAAGTGGCGGTTGTCCTGCTCGTTCTGCGACGAGTGCATGCCGGGATCGTCGGCCGTGACGACGACAAGGCCGCCCTTGACGCCGATGTACGAGAGCGTCATCAGGGGGTCGGCCGCGACGTTGAGGCCGACGTGCTTCATCGCTACGAGCACGCGCGCCCCGGCAAGGCTCGCGCCGATCGCCGCATCGAGCGCGACCTTCTCGTTCGGCGACCACTGCGCATCAATGCCGTTGGTGCCGACGAGCGTTTCGAGAATCTCCGTGCTCGGCGTGCCCGGGTAGGCGCTCGCAAATCGCACGCCCGCCTCGAACGCGCCGCGCGCGATCGCCTCGTTGCCGGAAAGCAGTTCCTTCATTGCCTGAGCTGTGAGTCGGCGTGGGGGCCGGAAGGCCGGCCCCCATGCGAGTCTCGACGCTGCATTTCTTCGATGTTGTATGCCGTGGGAAAACCGCTGTGATTACTTGATCCCCTCGAAGCACTTCTTGACGTGCTCCTCCGGCTCCGGTTTCGTGAGCAAGCTGACGACGATGGCCACGATGATCGAGATCGGCAAGGCAATCACGATCGCTTCCACGTACGTCCAGATGCCGCCCGACGCGACAACCGTCGGGCTTTGCCCGAATAGCCTCGGGATCGAGAAGCCCTTGGTGATCTTGTCCGACATGCAGGTGAGCCAGAGGAAGCTCACGATGAAACCCGCCAGCATGCTCGCCATGGCTCCGGCCCGTGTCATCCGCTTGCAGTACAGCGCGCCGAAGTACATCGGGAGGAACGCCGCCGCGCACAGGCCGAAGAAGAGCGCGGTCACCATGGCGATGATGTTCGGACTGTCGGCGATCGCATAGCTGATGATGATTGTGCCGATGACCGCAATGAGCATTCCGATGCGCGTCGTCAGCACGGTCGCCTTGCTGCCGCGGCCTTTGTTGATCCCCTGCTCGTAGAAGTCGCGCCCGATCGAGGTGCCCATGGTGTGGAACTGCGAGCTGATCGTGGACATCGCCGCCGCCAGGATTGTGATCAAGAACACGTAGAGGAACCAGTGAGGCAACTTGGCTTTCAGAAAGCGCGGCATGATCTGGTCCGTAACCGTCTTGGGCTCCTTGACCCACTGTCGTGGTTCGCCTTCGCTTGGCCGCATGTAGCTCTTCTCTGGCTTCTTGTCGCAAGTGGCCAGGCTGAACGCAGGCACACGGACCTCTTTGGGGTTCCCCTCCTCGTCGAGGACGTCATTTCCCTCAGCGTCTTTCGGCGTGATGATGACAAAGCAAATCCCGTCGTCGTTCGTCACCGTCTTGACACTGCCGTCCTCGTTGCGATTCACCACTTTCTCTAAACCCGCGGCCCTGACAAAGGTCTCCGGCTCAGCTTGGTACACGGCGTTCGAGAGCGAGCCGACCACGAACGCCACCCCTACCATCATGATGATGAAGATACCGCCGATAAGCACGGCTCTGTTCAGTTCGCGATTCGAGCGGATCGTCATGAACCGCACGGCAAGCTGCGGCTGGGCGAGCACACCGATGCCGACGCCCATCACGACGCTCGAGACGACGATCCACCAGAAGCGCGAGAAGAGCCTTGGTATCGCCGTCCAGCCCATGTGGCCGAAGTGCGTACCGAGCACCGGATTGTTGGCTGCAAGCGGCGCCATTTTCGTCAGCTTCTCATGTGCCGGTGTGATTCCACCGAGTGCCGAGTAGGTGAAGATCAGCAGGAGCACCATGCCGATGAACATGAGCGTGCCCTGGAGCGCGTCGGTGTACATGACGCCCTTGAGCCCGCCGAAAATCACGTATGCCGCGACGAGCACCGTAAACACGAGCAACGAAACGTTGAAGTCCAGGCCCACGAAACCCTCGAGGATGCGCGAGGCGCCGAGCAGGACTGCTGCCGTGTAGAGCGGCATGAACAGGAAGATCACCAGGCCCGAGAAGCCCTGGATGAAACGCGAGTTGTAGCGCCGGCCCAGCAACTCCGGGAACGTGTGCGCGTCCAGGTTGTGGCCCATCTTGCGCGTGCGCTTGCCGAAGAAGACGAACGCGATGAAGATGCCGACGAAGATGTTCAGGAATGCGAGCCATAACAGGCTGAACCCGAACATGCCTGCCGTACTGCCGAACCCGACGATGGCCGACGTGCTGATGAACGTTGCGCCGTAGCTGAGCGCCATCACGTACGGATGAATGCGCCGGCCGGCGACCATAAAGTCCGCACTGGTCTTCGTCCCGGCGTACCCCCGGTAACCGAGGTAACCAATGATGGCGAGGTACACCACCACGACGACGGCCACCACGGGAACACTGAGCATTGCACCGAATATCATGCTTGTGTACATCGTGTGCCTCCGTCGTTACAAGGTTTCCTCGATTTTCTGTTCCTTTTCCTCCCAGCCGGTTTCCTCCTTGATCTGCTCCTCCTCAGCCTCGGCCCCGCGATTCCAATTGATAAGGCCGTACACAACGCAGAGCAGGGTCGAGAGGATGCACAGGAGATAGGCAGCCGCGATCCACCCGTCATCAATTCCCAGCATAGTGAAACACCTCCCTTCGTTGGGTGCAAGAGCACCCCCAATCAAGCGTTTTCCCTCTGCAACACGCAGGCAGTATGCGCCATACGAAGCGCGTATGCACGGTTTTTTCGAGGACCCCGGTTCCTCGCTCCAGCGTCCAGCTTCACTCCTTCTCCACCTATTCGGGCGCGATCTCGAAAACGGACGACGGCGCCGAGCGGTTACCGAGCACGTCCACCTGCCGTGCACGGAAGCAGTGCTGCCCTGTCTTGGACAGCGCCGACCGAAACGCCACGACGGGGAGCGCGTACGTCCGCTCGCCCCCCTCGGGCTGCCACTCGAGGTGCGCCGCGGCCCAGCCGTACTCCTCGTAGTAGTCCATGCGCAGTACGTGCGTCCCCGGCTTGAGCGTCGTCTCGCCCGACTTCTCCTCCTTGCCGTGATGGCCCCAGTGGTCCACGACCAACGTGTCGTCAATGTAGAGCCTCGAGCCGTCGTCGGTCGAGAGAAAAAAAGCCGCGCGGGTCTCTTGCTCGATGCGCATGAAGCCGGTCCAGCGGATGCTGAACGACTCAGGATCAATCAGCCCTTTGACCGGCGAGCCGGCCTCGTAGTCGAACTTGATCTCGGGGTCCACGCGGTAGATCGCCGGCTCGGTCCATTTCTTCGTGTTGAAGTACTCGCCGCGGAAACCTCTGAATGCGAGGTCCACCTCGACGACTGCCTTTCCGCTCTCGTCGAGAGTTGCGGATGCGACGGGCAACCACGCGTCCGGCTCTGCCTGGTATTCGACCGTGACGGCGGCGCCGGGCTCGCCCGTAACGATGAGCGTCATCGCCCCGGACTCGGCCGGTTCGCCCTTCCCGATCACGGGCGGCTGCGCTGAGGTGTCCACGACCAGCTCGAACGGGCGCGATTCTTTCTTCGTCGAGGTCCGCGCGACAAGCACGTTCCTGCCCGATTCCGGGTCGCTGCCGATCCTGACGCCCTTGAGTGTGATCTCGCCGCTGCCGAGCCGTCTGCCGAGCTTGTTGCCCGCCTCGTCCAGGATGGTCACGCGCGTTGTCCTGCGCACGCCGTCAACGCGGACCACGGGCGTGGCGGTGCGCTGCATCTTTTTAGTGAACCGGAGCAGCGGCATGTCAGGATCGCGAAAGTCCTTGTCGAGCCTCGTCGAGATCATTGTCCAGGTCGGCGTGAGCAAGACGCGCCGGTTGCCCTCCGGGAAGTTGAGCGCGATATTGAACGACACCTCGCGGCCGTCGAGCAGGATCATGCCGTCGGTCACGTCCTCGGGCAGCCTCGGCCCGCCGTAGTTTGCCTCGCGGCTCCAGCCTTGGCCGATGCGCACGGGCAGCGCCATCTCGAGGACAACGTTGCCGGAGGCGTCCTTCCCCCAGGCCGCCTTTGCCTCGTCGGACTCAGGGTTCTTGGGGATGCGCCACTCGGGCTGGCCGTCCGGGTTCACGGTCAGGAAGTACGTGTCGCCGCCTTCCCAGAAGCCGTTGCCCGCCGATGTGTCTATCTGCAACTCGAGGCCGAACTTCGCCGGCGCCTTCGCTGCGATGTAGAGCGTCTCCTCGTCCCAGCAGGCGTACGTGACGACTGCTTTCTTATCGAGGGCCTCCCAGTCGGTCGCATACCAGCGACCGATCAGCGGCTGGTACACCGAGTCAATGTGGCCGTCGAGGTTCGGCGCGGGGTAGGCGTACTCGATCACTGGCCGGATCGCCACGGTCGGCCACGGGTCCCTGCCGTCGCGGACGCCGTCGCCGTCGGAGTCCTTGTTTGTCGGGTCGGCGCCGAGGTAGATGTCGGCACAGAACTCGGCCAGATCGTCGAGGCCGTCGCCGTCGGTATCCGCCTTGGTGGGGTTGGATCCGAAACGGGCCTCGTCCATCGGAAGGCTCGCGTTCCTGTCTGCCAGGCCGTCGCCGTCGGTATCGGTGGCGATGATGGTGCTACCGGTCGCGCCCCGGATGTCTATGTAGCGGTCGAAGTTCCTCAGCGTACAGGCCTCCCAGTCCCAGTGCTGCGCGCCGGGCTTGACGATCACGCGGTCCGGGTGTTCCGCCTGATCGGCGTAGGGGTGGCCGTGGATGAACTCGGGGAACCCGGCGCCGCCGGCGATCGAGAGGTCGAGCGCGTGCTGGAACTCGTGCACGAATATCCAGCTCAAATCGTAACTGACCCCCTTGTCTGCCGAGGGGAACTGGCGGAGCTGGCCGCCGAGACCACCACCGCCGAACGCCGCGCCCGTCTTGCCGAGGATCGTGAACCCGCCATAGTTGGCGCGCATGCCGATGCCGGTGGTAAAGACGCCGTCGTACTGGTTTTCGCGGATGCCGTGGTCGCGCAGGTCCTGCTCGAAGTGCTCGTAGGTCGGCCCGTCGTGGTCTGCGGCCGCTGTGTCCACGAGCAGGTATTCGACCGTGAGGTTCAGCTTGCCGAACGTGTTGCGGAAATAGAACAGCCGCCCGCACTCGATCGCGTTCTTGAAGATCTCCAGCTCCTCGTCGTCAATGCGCTTCGCGGGCTCGGCGTTCTCCTCGCCCCGGTACACCAGGACGAGCACCTTGAGGTCCTTGACGATGATGACGTTCCGGTCCGGGCCCTTCGCCGGTGCCGCAGTCACTGCGAGCATGCAACCGAGAGCGCAGAAGAACGCGAGCTGTCTTGACATAGCCTCTCCTCCGTTGGCTGTAATTGGCGCGAGCGCCGGGCATAATACCCCAGGCCGCTGCCGATTCAAAGGGCCGTTTACCCCATCCGGGCGCGGAGGCGCTCGATCGCCTCGCGGACCTCGGGCGGCGTGTAGTCGAAGTTGACGAGCCGGTCGGTCACCTCCCAGAAGCGCTCCGGCGGGTCATCCAAAAGATCGGCAAAGAACTCGGCCCAAACGTCGGCGCCAAGCCCCTTGAGTGGCGCGAGCAGCGGTGCGCCGCGCGCTACGTCGTCCTCGAGCTCGAGCCGCGCGGCAAGGATGAGCGACGCCTTGTGCACTCCCTTGAGCGGTTGTCCACGCAGGCTCTTGCGCGGCAGCGACCCGAGGGCCGCGATGGCCGGCTCGAACGCCGGTGAGCCGGTCTCGTGCGCCTTGTGGCAAAGGGTGCCGAGGTCGTAGGCGATTGTCTCGGCGACGAAGTTCAGGCCCGCGTGCACGGCCGCCTCGGCGTAGTAGCGCAGGCGCTGGGCCATCTCGCCCACGGTGTCCGGCGCGCCCTCGATCAAGCCCTCCGCGAGCAGCCGGTACTGGTAGAGCACGTGGTAGGCGCTGCGCACCTCCCGGCGGTTGATCGTCGCGCGGATGAACGAGTGGAAGAAGTCCGTGGCGAGCCCGAGCACGGGCAGGCGATCATCGCGCGCGGCGCGCAGGCCGACCTCGCGCAGCACCTGGCACGCGGCCCCGACGAGGTCCGGCGCCCTGTCGAGCGCCGCCAGGAAGACAAGCTCGACCTGGCGCAGGCACTCCATCTCGACCCAGGTCCGGTCTTCCTCGAGCGCGTCCATCGCTTCGTTCGACATGCGCATGGCGTCCCTGAACGTCGGCTCGAACCACGCCTCGGGCAGTTCGTGCTTGACACTCGCGTACGCCTCCATCACCGCCTGGATCGAGCCAAGCGCCGCTCGCGTCACCTCGCGGTCGGCGCCGTCGAGCGATCGCATCCCCAGGCTCGTGACGTGCTCGATGCGCTTGCGCACGTCCGCTTGGAGGGCTGCGATCCGTCCGCGGCGCGCCAGATCGGGCAGCTTGCGCACGAGGCGCGCCGCGCTCTGCTCGAGCCGGTCGAGAATATCCGCCGGATGGAGGAATCGGAACACGTAAAAGAAGTAGGGGAGAACGACCGAGAAACATGCCAGCAGCAGGACGAACGTCAGCACGAGCCCGAACCGTGGCACAGTGCCGTTCTGGATCCGCGCGGCAACCCATAACACGTTCACCGTCGAGAACAGGATCAGCCCGAGCACGATCCGGTTGAGACGATCGCCCAAAAAAATCTCGAGCAGCTTCGGCGTGTACATGCTTGCCGTGAGCGGCACCGCGATCGCCAGCGCCATGATCACGACCGTGGTGAGCTGGTTGAGCGTCCGGGAGATATTCGAGATCGCCGGCCGCAGCTCGTCAGCGTTGATCGTCCAGGGACGGCGCAGCGCCTCGTGCAGGGAGCTGCCGGGCGCCGTGGCGTCAATCAGCACCTGCACGAAGAACGCCACGACGAGCGCCGCCGCGACCAGCATGGTAGCTCGTGCAAACGTTCGCGCATTGCGCCGAACAACCCCCACACCGCGCGCGTTCGACCGACGCCGCCCAATCACCTCCGCCACAGCACGCTCCAGCTTCTCGCTCGTCAACCCAGTGACCATACCGCCCGACGGCCTCGCACGCAAGAGCTCCGTTACCGGCCGAGCGTAGCGGTCCGAACCGGCTGCCAAGTGCAGTAATGGAACCCCCTTGCTATCCCCCCGTTCACAGCCATAGAATGCGATGACCAACTTCCGAAACACGTCGCGACTGGGATCGGAGAATAATCATGAGGCCCGTGGCTGGTGTGCTCTTCATGTTGATGCTCGTGGGGCAGGGGTGTGGATCGAAAGGCTGCTCATATGGCGGCGGTTTCCAGGACGACTGGGGATCGTTCGGCGACTTCTCAGACGGGTTGGCCCTTGTTCTCGTTGGCGACAAGTGGGGCTACATCGACCGAAGCGGAAAGGTCGCAATCCAGCCACAGTTTGAGCACGCACGAGATTTCTCTGAGGGCTTGGCAGGTGTTTACACCTGCGCGGGTTCTGGCTACATCGACAAGAGTGGCCACGAGGTGCTTCGCGAGATAGGCCGTTTCCCTCAACCCTTCTCAGAAGGCCTGACGAACGTGATGGTCGGCGACATGTGGGGCTATGCGGACAAGTCAGGCACAATCGTCATCGACCTCAAGTTCGACTCCGCCGGGCCATTCTCCAAAGGACTTGCCGCCGTGATGATCGGCGACAAGTGGGGCTACATTGATAAGACGGGCAGGATGCTCATCCTGCCTGAGTTCAAGTACGCATACGAGTTCAACGATGGAATGGCCGTCGTCGTCCTCAACGGCAAGAAGCTCGTGATAGATCGATTAGGCAGAAAGCTCGGCGTGCCCTTCGAAAGCGGCTACGATGCCGTGAGCGAGGGACTGATTCCCGTCGACCTTCGCCTAGCCGCGAGACCGGGCGGCTCTGGCATCATCCATGAGCTCGCCTACGCTGACGCCACAGGCAAGGTTGTCATCCCCGGGTCTTTCGAGCTCGCACGCCCGTTCTCAGAGGGTCTGGGTGCCATCAAGAAGCATGGCAAGGCCGGCTTCATCGCAAGACCGGTAAGGTGGTCATCCCCCTGACCTTCGAGTATGCAGAGCCCTTCTCCGAGGGTTTCGCCGCCGTCGATATGGGTGGCAAGTGGGGCTACATCGATAAGACCGGCAAGTTGGTGATCAAACACCAGTTCGACCGTGCCGCGGAGTTCTCTGAGGGCCGCGCCCGCGTCATCGTTGGGAGAACGCGTGGCTACATCAACACCTCGGGCAAGTACGTCTGGGGACCGAACAAGATTCCCCGCCACAGACACTAGTTCGCACAGACGAAAGCCTGCTCTCCGTGCGTTCGTTCCAGATACCCGAGCGCCTCCGCGTCCTTGTCGCGGGCCTGGTGGATGATAGGCGCAAGCAGGCGGCGGATGTCGGGATCGCCTCGGGTTCTGGTACGACGGTCAGCACTTCCGTTTCCTGCTCTTCGACTCGAGTGAGGACCGCGACCGCTGGCTCAAGGGCGAGGATTGGGTGGACATACCGAGCGACCTGGACAAATACGATTGGCCAACCGAGGAGGAATGGCAGAAAGAGCTTGAAGCAGAAGAAAGAGGGGCCGTTTCAACGGCCTTGTTGTGTTCGCAGGCCAGTCCTTTAGGGCTGGTATACCGGACGACACACCCCCCACAATCGAGCCCGTTTCAACGGGCTTCCCCAGATCGCGGGCGCTTAAGCGCCTTGCCTCCACACGGCAAGCGCGGTGATGGTCTTCAACGAATCAGTTTGACATGGCGGATTCAGTGACGCGCCAGCGTCGTAGCGCCGGCATCTTGCCGGCTGTCCGGCGGGCATCCTGCCCGCCGATACCGCCTTTCAACTACCGACCTAGGGACCGGGGGCGAGACGCCCCCGAGACAGCCGGCGGGACGCCGGCGCTACAATCTGTCGGCCAGTCTGGGGCAGACAGGCTCGTGCACCAAACGCGTTGCGGTGTCACAAGATTTTATTGATGACCATCAACGGGCTTCCCCAGATCGCGGGCGCTTAAGCGCCTTGCCTCCACACGGGAAGGCGCGCCTTCGGCGGGCAAGCGCGTTGAAACGCGCTCGGCGTGGCATGAGTGGCGGCAGTTGTACCGGCGCTAAAGCACCGGCCTAAAGAGCACAGGAAGCCCGCCAAGGCGGGCTTGTGCGAAGCAGCCTCTCCCGGTTTGTCATGAAGCCGCTTGGTTCTTGATCGTGCAGCTTCGCATATACTCAGGTGAATCCGCGAAGCGGCTAGTGTTGAATGCTGCCTTGGGGATCGAGGGACCGGGCGGACAAGGCGAAGTAGTCCTGTAGCGCCCTTTGGAGTGCCGGCCCGGCTCGCTTCAGCCAAGACTCTCGCGTTTTCCGATGCGGTTGAGGACGAGGAGGCGGATCTCGGTCATCTCCTCGATGGCGAAGCGGATACCCTCGCGGCCGAGGCCGGAGTTCTTCACCCCGCCGTACGGCATGCTGTCCACACGCATCGAGGGGATGTCGTTGACGACCACGCCGCCGACTTCGAGCTCGTTGAACGCCCAGAAAGCCTTGTGGATGTCGCGGGTGAAGACGCCCGCCTGCAGGCCATAGACGCTGTCGTTGACGCGCGCGCAGGCGTCGGCGAAGTCGCTGTACGGCTCGATCGTCGCCACCGGCCCGAACGCTTCGACGCAACTGATCTTCTGCCCCGGGTCAACCTTTTCGAGGAACGTCGCCTCGTAGAACGCGCCGTGGCGTGTGCCGCCGCAGGCGATCTTCGCACCCGCCGCGACCGCTTCGTTCACCCACGTCTCGATCCGCACAGCATCGTCCTCGGTGATAAGCGGGCCGAGAAACGTCTCCTCGTCGAGCGGGTCGCCCCACTTGAGCGCTGATGCGGCCGCCACGAGCCGCTGCTTTATTTCTTCGTAGATTGATTCGTGGATGTAGATGCGCTGGACGCTGATACAGCTCTGGCCGGACTGGTAGAACGCGCCAGTGATGATTCTTTTCGTGGCGAAGTCGAGGTCGGCGTCCGGCTCGACGATGCAGCCGGCGTTGCCGCCAAGCTCCAGGAGGACCTTCTTCTTGCCCGACCTCGCCTTGAGCGCCCAGCCGACCTCGGGCGAGCCGGTAAACGACAGCAGCTTGAGCCGGTCGTCGGTGACGAGGAGGTCGGCCGCCTCGTGCCCGCACGGCAGGATGCTGAACGCGCCCTCAGGCAGGCCCGCCTCGGTGAGGATCTCGCCGAGCATGAGCGACGTGACCGGCGTAAGCGTCGCGGGCTTGAGCACGAAGGGGCAGCCGACCGCGAGCGCCGGCGCGACCTTGTGCGCGGCAAGGTTGAGCGGGAAGTTGAACGGCGTGATGAACGCGCACGGGCCGATCGGCACCCGCTTCCAGATCCCCTCATACCCGTCGGCGCGCGGCGAGATGTCGAGCGGCTGGTACTCGCCGTAGATGCGGACCGCTTCCTCGGCCGCGATGCGGAAGGTGTCGAGTGAGCGGGTCACCTCGCCGCGCGCATCGCGTATTGGCTTGCCCGCCTCGATCGCCAGCGTTTCGGAAAGCTCCTCGTGCCGATCGGCGATTGCGCGGACGACGTGATTGAGCGCTTCCTGGCGCTTGTATGCCGGCAGCCTGCGCATCGGTTCGGCCGCCTCGGCCGCGAGTCGTATCGCTTCGGCAACCGCGTCCGGTCCGGCACGGGCGACTCGCGTCGCCGTCTCGCCCGTGTGCTTGTTCGTCACCTCGAGGTCGGTGTTGTCGGCGACCGGCTTGCCGCCGAGCCAGTACGGGTACTGCGGCTTGAGCATCGTCGTTCCTCCCCGCGCGGCTGGGTGTGGTGTTGTGGCCGCAAGCCTAGTGTAGTGTTTCACGCAGTTGATTGATTATCCAAGACCGCTTTGGCTCGTGC
>CBDUSE010000002.1:0-65509 GCA_965369835.1 uncultured bacterium | reverse complement strand
TCCCCCTCGACCGATGACCATACATCCTCCGAAGTGACCCCCCCCAACGAGGAGGAAGAAACGGGGCCCCCACGGGCCCCGTTCTTTTTTCCCGGGACGACGCGGGCTTTAGCCGCGAGGCGCGCACGTGCTATCCTGAATGCTACTTCCGGCATGAAGTGCGAGGAGGAATCAGGTGGCAAGTCGGGTCGCTCGGCATGTGGCGCGCACAGCGCTTCTCGTTGCCACGGCAGGCATCCTCACGCCGGAAGGATTCCGAGCCCCGCAGGGGCGTTTGGCGGTCGCCGCTGGGGCGGCTCACGCGGCGTGCAAGCACGAAGGGTCTTTCGCGGCAAACGGTTCGGCCGAGCTCGTCGAGGACAGACGTATCTCGACACGCGGAGCTCTCGCTTCTTTCAGGGATCTGTTAGGCGTGGCGACGGGTTGAGATCGGTGATAGGATTCGGCTGATGGGCGAGCGATTCAAAAACAAAGTGGTCGTTGTCACCGGCGCGGCGCGCGGACTCGGCCTGGCGGTTGCCGAGGCCTACCTGGCGGAAGGCGCGTCCGTCGCGCTGGCGGACGTCAATGCGGTAACGCTCGACGAGACGGCACATCGTCTGCACGAGATGGCGCCGACGCGCGTGATCCCGGTGCAGACGGATGTCACCAACGAGCGCAGCGTGCAGCGAATGGTCCAGGCGACGCTCGACGTGTACAAGCGCCTCGACGTGCTGGTGAGCAACGCGGAAACCCTGACCGCCGCAGATGTGACCGAGTTCGACGCCGCGGCGTGGCGGCGGGTGATCGAGGTCAACCTCGTCGGCTACTTCCTCTGCGCCAAGCACGCGGCGCGCGCAATGAAGGAGCGCGGCGGCGGGGCGATCGTGCAGATCAACTCGAAGTCCGGCCGCGTCGGCAGCTCCAGGAACTCGGCCTACGCCGCGTCGAAGTTCGGCGGCATCGGCCTGACGCAGAGCCTCGCGCTCGAGCTCGCGCCGTACGCCATCCGCGTCAACGCTGTCTGCCCGGGCAACCTGCTCGATTCGCCGCTCTGGGTCGAGAGCTTCTACGCGCAGGACGCGGACAAGTGGGGCCTCAGCAAGGAGGAGGTCCGGGCCCGCCACGTCTCGCAGGTGCCGCTCGGGCGGGGCGGTACCTACGCGGACGTGGTCGCGGCCGTGCTCTACCTCTCGAGCGACGAGGCGAGCTACGTCACCGGCCAGGCATTGAATGTTGACGGCGGCCAGGTAATGTCGTAAAGGATCGGGGCGGCGAGCGCACGCCGGCGCTCGCTCAATCAGATCGTTTCACGGGCAACGACCCACGGCAGCGGAGGCGGAACGATGACAGAAGGTCGGCAAGCGGTTGAGTATGTCCTTCAACGGCATTCGGCCCGCGAGTTCCTGAACGAGCCCGTCGAACCGGAGGACGTGGACCTGTTGATGGAGGCGCTGCGTTCGGCGCCGTCGGCCGGCAACGTCCAGCCCTGGTTCTTCTACGCGGTAGCGAGCCAGGACGTGCAGTCGGACCTCGCCACGGCAGCCAACCGCCAGTACTTCATCGAGAAAGCGTCGCTCGTTTTTGTTATCTGTGCCGATCCGGAACTCTCCGCCACTACATACAAGGACCGGGGGCGCGACCTGTACTGTTACCAGGACAGCGGCGCAGCGGTCGAGAACCTGCTGATCGTGGCGAACATGCTCGGCTACGGCGCATGCTGGGTCGGCTCGTTTGACGAGGACGCGGTCCGCGAGGTGCTCAACATCCCCGACCACCTGCGCCCGGTAGCCATCGTGCCGGTGGGCCCGAGCCGCCCGGTCACCGATTTTCCCGATCGCCGGCCCGGCGCCACCATGTTCAAGATCGTCAAGTAACGCGTCCCGAGCACGCGGAGTCCTGCCTTGCTACGCGTCTCCCGTTCGGCCAAAATGAGCGCAAGCAGACTACCTATACAGCCGAACGAGATGGCCCTTCCGTGATACACCCGATGCTGACGCTTGGGATCGAGACGAGCTGCGACGAGACCTCGGCCGCCGTCGTCGAGGGTGAGCGCCGGATACGCTCCAACATCGTCGCCTCACAGTTCGATCTGCACGCGAGATACGGCGGCGTCGTGCCGGAGCTCGCCTGCCGGCGCCACGTCGAGGTGATCTCGCAGACGGTCGAGAGCGCGCTCGACGAGGCGGGCGTCGCGATGCGCGATGTCGGTCTGATCAGCGTGGTCAAAGGCCCGGGCCTGATCGGCGCGCTGCTCATCGGCGTGAGCTTCGCGAAGAGCCTTTCGCGTTCCCTTGGAACGCGCATCATCGGTGTAAACCACGTCGAGGCGCACCTCTATTCCGCGGTGATGTCGAACGACGGCGTCGCCTTCCCCGCTATCGGCCTCGCCATCAGCGGCGGCCACACCGTCCTTTTCCTGATGGAGGATTTCGGCCGGTACCGCTGGCTCGGCGGCACGGTGGACGACGCCGTTGGCGAAGCGGGCGACAAGGTCGCCACGCTGCTCGGCCTGCCGTACCTGGGCGGGCCGCTCGTCGAGAAGCTCGCGGCCGAGGGTAACCCGAGGGTAATCGAGTTTCCCCGCGCGATGATGCGCCGGGGCAACTACGATTTCAGCTACGCTGGTCTCAAGACCGCCGTGCTCTACCACATGAAGGGGTACGCCGCTTCGCGGCGTGATGCAGACTTGATCGCCGATGCCGAACGGGCCGACATCGCCGCCGGCTATCAGGCTGCCGCCTTCGAGCCGCTCGTCAAGAAAGCGATGTGGGCGGCCGAGGAGTTCGTCGCGCAGTCGGTCGTCGTCTGTGGCGGCGTCTCGCGCAACCAGGCGCTCCGCGCGATGTTCGAGGACGCCGCATCCGAGCGCGGCGTTCCCGTTTACTTCCCCCCCAAAGAACTCTGCACCGACAACGCCGCCATGGTCGCCGGCCTCGGCGCCTGGCGCGCCGCCCGCTTCCCCCAGGAAGTCACCCCCGACTTCGACGCCTTCCCCAACTTCGGCGCCTTCGGCTCGCTCGAGGGTTTTTCCGACCCCCGCGCCCGAAGGAAGAAGAAACGCTGAGCCGGTCGTCACGATACGCTGCGAGCTGCGGATGTCCGGTCATTTTCACGGCGATCCGGTGAATCTCGCCATTTGCCTATGCATCGGGCGAACACGAGAGCGCGGTGGTTTTGTGTAACCCCTTGCGGCAACGCAAGTTAGCATTGTCCCCACGCGCTGGCATTGATCGTGCACCCGTTTGGGCGTATCGTTCTATTCGTCCGGGTTTGCAGATACGCTCAACTCGCATGCCGATGACGGTGGAGGAAGGTCGGCCATGTCTCAACGGCCGCGAAAGAAGTTCGGGCGCCGCATCGTTGGGCGCGTGATGCTGGTACTCCTCGGCCTCCTGGTCATCTTCATCGTCCTCGACTTCGACTGGTCTCCTAGTGACAGGCATGCGCCGACCATGATCGTGTCGCATGCCGGCTTCGACTGGATCGTGACACCCGACTACTACCTTCGAGCGAAGGGCCTGGACGTGCCCGATCTGCCCACGGAGGAGAATGCGGCATTCGATTACCTGGCCGCAGCCGAGATGCTGCCGCCGAGACCGAAGGACAAGGACCAGCGAGCCGTATTTTGGGAGCAACATGACTACGTCATGCGGCACGGCTGGCCCGGTGAGTGTGAGCTGCTGTGGAGCTACCTGGCCGCTGCCGAGCCGGCGTTCGAGCAGGCCAGTAGGGGCATCGTCAAAGCCCGCGCCAAATGGCCGATCCGGATGAACGACGAGTTGCTCTATAACGCCGAGTACCCTGGCCTTGCCGGTGCCCGCAGTCTCGGCCGGGGTTTGGTGTGCAAGGGCTGGCTCGCCGTGGCCGAGGGTGACGAAGAGGAAGCGCTCGAGGATTTCCTCGCTCCACTTCAGCTGGGCATCCATCTTGCCGAAGGCCCCTCGCTGATTTATTTCCTAGTCGGCGCCGCCGTGAACGACATTGGTCTTACGGCCCTTGAGCGATGGGTCCTGAGCAATCCATCTCCCCGTGTGCTGGGCGGGGCGCTCACAAGGCTCCGGCAGATCGAGGCACGGCTTCCGGGCGTGGCCACCGTTGTCAGCGGCGAGCGGGCGCTGGCGCTGAACTACGTCGACTCCTTCGGCAAGTTTACCCGAGACGAATTGGGCGGATTGCACCTTTGTTCCCTCGAAGGGCCCGTGCTCGGGCGCTCCCGGACACTGCGCAGCAAGATGAAGCGAGCAACTGAGGCGCTGTTCGATAAGGTGGCCGACGTGGAGGGGGTGACGGGTCCTGCAAGGCAACGGGCCCTGGCGAAAGCGCGAGGAGCTGTGTATGCGTCGCCCGGAGATCGGTGGGCGGGGCTGGCTGGCGGATTCGCTCAGTTGGCTCTTGAGGCGCATACCCGACACGGGTTCCTTGAGTTGCGCTATGCGGCCGCGGAGGTCCGCATCGGTCTGGCGCTCTACAAGGGCGAGCACGGCGGGTATCCTGACACGCTCGATGAGATCAAACCGTATCTGGGCACCATCCCACTCGATCCGTACGTCGAGGAACCCTTCCACTACCGGCTCGAGGGAGACGGTTACGTGTTCTACAGCGTCGGTCCGAACCTTCAGGACGATGGCGGATTGGACCAGCGCGTGGACAAGACCAAGATCCCAGATCTACGGTGGGGTGAAACGCTTTTCCGGCCCATTGGGCAGGCCGCAGTTCCCCCGGCGGGCGATGACCTGGTCTTCCCTTCGCATCTTGCGCCTGCCCCACCGTTCGAGGAGTACGTGAAGCACGACGGCCGGCGGCCTGCGGAAGGCTGGTCAACCGAGCGGCACGCGGAGGAGTAATCGTTGCATGCAGCACGGAAACCACGGAGCCTGCGGCACACGCTCGGATTGGAGGAGGAGACGATGAGAGTATTCATTCTGATTCTGCTGGTGGTGTGCATGGCGGCGCCGGCCCTGGCGCAGGACAAAGCGGTCACGGATGAGCCAAAGGCGGAAACGATCACGATTCATGATAGGACCTACACCGTTGTGCCCGATGAGGTGTTCCGGGCCATGGGATTTGTGCTGCCGGAGGTGCCGCCCGAGGAGAATGCAGCGACCTACTACCTTCAAGTAATCGAGGCGTATGCGGGGCTGGAGCATCGTTCGCAAGCCAACAAGCTGCGCGATGCAGTGCTGCGTGATTGCTGGACCGAGGAGTCCGGCCCGCTGGCGAAGTACCTCGAGGAGAACGAGAAGCCGTTGGCGCTGATTGAGCAAGCCGGCGCCAAGGCAGTATGCCATTTCCCTTTCCTGGTTGATGAGGGCAAATCGCTCGAGGACGTATCGGTCGCGGGTATCCTGCTGCCCCACCTGTCGGTAATCCGCGAGCTTGCGCGGTTCCTTGTGACCGAAGGCAAGGCGCGCGAGTTCGAGGGACGCTACGCGGATGCGCTCGACGCCTACCTGCTCATTCCTCGGCTCGGCGACCATGTCGCGCAGGATCCAATCCTCATCAACGGTCTGGTCGGTATCGCCTGCAATGCGATCGGCATGAAGGCGATCGAGCAGTGCCTCGCGCGCTACGAAATAGACGAGGAGACGCTCGCCCGAGTGCAGAAGCGCGTCCACGAGCTTGCCGAGCACCGGCCGCGCGTCGCTGTCGCCATGCGAGGCGAGCAGGTCTTCTCGATGGAGATGACTGAGTACTTCATCCGTCACCCGGCGAGGATCTGGAAGCTGTGGGGCGGAAAGCCCGAGCCACGCGAGATCATCTTCGCGCTCCTGCTCCAAACTGAGCGCGGGAAGGCGCAGGTGCGACGGGAGATGCGCGAGTTCTGGCGCCTTATGGACGAACTGCTCGCATTGCCGCTTCACGAGTACATCACTAAGGAAGACGAGTTCCGGGCTCGAGTGCACGCGAAGACTTCGCGGATGAGCACTGTGAGGATGCTCGTGCCGGCGCTGTGGGGCGCGCGCGTTCAATACGGCCGAGATGAACTCTGCTGGACCGTCCTCGACGTCGAGTTCGCCCTGGCGCGCTACGCGGCCGAGCATGGCATGTACCCCGAAACGCTTGACGGGCTCGAGGGACTGATGCTCTCCGCCGGTGTGGACCCGTACTCGGACGAGCCGCTGAACTATCGCCTCGAACCGGACGGCTCGTTCACGATCTGGAGCGTCGGTGGCAACCTCGAGGACGACGGCGGCGACGTGGGGAAACGGCACAACCCCTGGCGCGGGGACGACCACGTGTGGAACTCCGGATTGCTTTGCGGTGCAGACTAACGCCCGGCGTTGTATAATATCTGTGGTATTTGTCGCGGAGGTCGAACGAGCCAGATGAAGCGCGCAGTTTGTTTCTCCCTTGCCGTCCTGATGCCGCACATCATCGGGTGTGGCATCAGTGTGTCCGCCGCCGAACCAGCCGAGCCGGAGACGATCACGATTGCCGGCAAGGAGTACCGCGTCATCCCCGACGAGGTCTTCCGCAAGATGGGCTACCAGTTCTCGGACGTCCCTCCCGAGAAGAACGCGGCGACCGACTATCTCAAGACGATCAATGCCTATAAGCCTTGGCAGGGCGAGACTGGTCGTGACCCCCTGGATGTGCTGCGCGAAGGATGGCCTGACGACGACAAGGAACTGAGAGAGTACGTGGCTGAGAACCAGGAGACGTTGAAGCACCTGCGTGCCGGGGCGGTGAAGCAGGCGTCGCATTTCCCGTTCGTCGAGGCGCCTCCTGGCGTTTTCGCAGGGCCCGAGCGGGTGATCTTCGGCGCGCCGCACCTTCCGCTGTACCGACAAGAGCGCGAGCTGGCGCGGTTCCTCTGGTTTGTCGGCTTGCTGCACGAGCACGACGGGGATTTGGCCGTCGCGATGGACACGTACCTGACCGCAGTGGCGCTTGGCGCGCACGTCAGCCAGGACAGGCGGCTTCTGGATGCATTAACTGCCATGTGCATTTGCAGGATCGGCATCAAGGGAGTGCGGGTTTGCGCCGCCGAGCGCCAGGTCCCTAACGAGGTCCTACTTGGCGCCCAGATGCGGCTGGTGAGGCTGCGCAAGCTCTGCCCAAGCCACCTCGCCATCATCCGGTCCGAGCGCGTCCAGTTGCGAGCGGCGATGGACTACGTGTTTCGACTGGATGGGGCACCTTTGCCGCAAGTCCAGGCATGGATCCGCAGAGCAGACATAGAGTTCTGGGATGCCTTCGAGGCGGCGGCTCAGTTGCCGACCCCGGAGTATGTGAAACCGAAAATGCTCATGTCGAAAACGAGGCATGACCGGCTCCGACGTGCTCAGGCCCAGTTACGCGCTTCCGTGCGCGGCCAAGACATGGGCCCGTTTGTTAGTCACAGCACCATGATGAGGTATCCCATCCTGCACGCGCAGCAGGAGGTGGTATGGATGGTCACCGACGTCTTCCTGGCCCTGGCACGGTACAGGGCGAGGCACGGAAGGTACCCCGCGAGGCTCCACGACGCGAAGGCGCTCATGCTGTTCCGCGGGATTGATCCGTTTTCGGGGGGACTGCTACGCTATAGGCGCGAGGCGGACGGCTCGTTCACGCTCTGGAGCGTCGGCGCGAATCTTAAAGACGACGGCGGAAAGATCAAGGAGAGGAAGCCCCGCTGGCTGAGCGCCGACTACGTCTGGAACTCCGGCGTGATCTGCGGCGAAGAGTGATCGCGTGCGGGCATGGAGCAATGTTCATCTTCAAACTGTACCGGCCGCGCCGGACGGGGCGCGAAGCGCGCGCGCCGTATGAAAGCCGCCTGCTTGGGCTGCTCAGCATGCCGAAAGGGATCCTCCGCTCGACGGCGGAGACGCTCGACTATCAGTTCGGGTTCAAGGCAATGCACCGCTACCGATCGGTACTGGTGTAGATGAGGACTGGAGGCCGCCGCCCAATCCCGCACGTGCTCAAAGGGCGTGCGGGATGGCGAATCTCGGGAAATCGGCCGTTGTGCCCGGCATTCCTTTGAACAACGGGGACGGGGCCGGCCGGGACGGTATGCCATGCAGGACAGTTGCTTCTGTTCGCCGACCAGCCCCGCTCCGTCGCTGAAAAGCGCAAGCCTTCAATCTCGATGAGCCTTCGTCTATGCAGGCCGCGTGAAGCGCCGCGCACTTCGTGAGGATGTCCAACAGAGATCGCTCATCCGCGAATCGCCCTTCGCGTACCTACTCGCCATAGTACGGCGGGTCGGACCACCAGGCGCAGTAGTCGGCGGCGCCGGGCGCGCCGATCGCGTCGTCGTCCTCGTCGCTAGACAAGGCCTCGTCGGGATCGAGGGCGCGTGGGCCCGGCTTCCACCTGACGTGGCCATCGTGATAGAGGACGTTCCGACCATCGAGCTTGTGGTTCGACCGCTTGGTCAAGCCAATGCCCGCCTTCTTGTCGGCGAGAAGACGGATGGTCGAGCGCGCGTTCTCGGTCCATGCGATCGGCCGACCCGGATTACGCGAGTCCTTGCCGTACGCATAACTGATCACGTCAGATTGGCGGAAGGATGCAAAAGGCTTGCTCTCTTTCCACCCAAGCCGCTTGAGCTTCCGGTCCTTAGAAACTGGGCATGTAAAGATGACCCGATCCTCGATGTACGTTGGACAAAGCTTCCCCAGAAAGGTCCACTGTGGTTGCGACAAGCCGGCCTCCCACGGATAGCGGTCGCTGTAGTCGTGGGAATACTGCTTGAGCGCAAGCCCGAGCTGCTTCAGGTGTCTTATACAGGGGGAGCGAAGACCGTTCCTCGCTTTCTGGAAAGCCGGCCGGATCATCGCAGCCAGTACGAGTATCAAAGCGAGGACAATCAAAACTCCAAACACGGAGGCGCTTCTCATATCGGCTCCACCCTGATCCCCTCTTCCAGGAGCCCTCGGGGTCATCGTCATCCGCTCTACGCACTTTCGAGACCAGAAGCAGGAGACAGACTGGTCTGTTGCGTCAACGCGCTTGAGGGCAAGGCATAAGGGAGGATCAATATGCCGTCCCCCTGCGGACAACTCGCACAGGGTCGCGTGCTTTTCATTTCCTGCGCGCGAGAATGACGCATCCTCCTTCGCTGAAGCTACGGAGGACAAGTCCTCCTTCGCTGAAGCTACGGAGGACAAGTCCTCCTTCGTCAAGGCCACGAACGACAGGTCCGCCTTCGCAAGGACTGTGGCGAACCGGTCGGCGGGCGTGACCGCGGCCCGTGGTCAACCCGGGGGCGAGACGCCCCCGAGACAGCCGGCAAGATGCCGGCGCTACATTTGTCGCCGTCTCGTAGTGCCAGCGTCACGCCGGCTGTGTGGTACGGTGCGGCGTAGCGCCGGTATCCTGCTGGGCCGCACGATTTGGCGTAGCGCCGGCGTCTCGCCGGCTGTGTGGCGGGCATCTTGCCCGCCGTCTGCCGCCGCTTGTGCGCAGTTTGACACGCGCCCGTGTGTGCGCTACGCTGCGTCGGGGTTCTTGAGGAGGAGTTTTTTCGGCGATGAACCGCATCGAGGTGCTCAGCGAGGACATGGCGAACAAGATCGCCGCGGGCGAGGTGATCGAGCGGCCCGCGTCGGTCGTTAAGGAGCTCGTCGAGAACGCGCTCGACGCGGGGGCGCGCGAGATCGAGGTCGAGGTCGCCGGCGGCGGCCGGAGCTTGGTGCGCGTGAGCGACGACGGCACCGGCATGAACCGCGACGACGCGATCCTCTGCCTCGAGCGTCACTCGACGAGCAAGCTCCATGAGCCGGGCGACCTCGCGAGCCTCACGACGATGGGCTTCCGCGGCGAGGCGCTTCCCTCGATTGCGTCGGTCTCGCGCCTGACGATCACTACCTGTGAGCGCGGCGCCGAGACCGGCACCTTCGTCAAGGCCGACGGCGGGCGACTCATCAACGTCGTCGAAGTCGGCCGCGCGCCGGGCACGACGGTCGAGGTGAAGCAGCTCTTCCGCAACGTGCCCGCGCGGCGCAAGTACCTCCGGAGCGCCGAGCGCGAGATGGGCGAAATCGCCCGCTGCGTGGACACCTACGCGCTCGCGCACTCGGGCGTGTACGTCTCGCTCATGCACAACGGCAAGGTCGTGGCGCTCATGCCGAAGGCGGGTTCTCTGGCCGACCGCATGGCGGCCGTCTTCGGGCGGCAGATGCTCAAGCAGATGGTGCCGGTCGAACACGACGCGGGCGGCTTCTCGATCAGCGGCTACGTCGGCAAGCCCGCGCTGACGCGCTCGAACCGGATGCAGCAATACTACTACGTGAACCGGCGACCGATCTGGCACACCGGCGTGAGCCGCGCCGTCGAGGTGGGGTTCAAGTCGCTCCTGATGCGCGGGCGATACCCGGTGGCGGTGCTGTTCATCGAGGTGGACCCGGCGCAGGTGGACCCGAACGTGCACCCGACGAAGCGCCAGGTCCGCTTCCGTAACGAGTGGGATCTCAAGGAAGCGATCGCGGCCGCCGTGGCCGAGGCGCTCAAGGGCGCCGACCTCGCGCCGACGGCGAGCGTGAGTACAAAGAATGAACCACCGATTGGCACAGATTACACAGATCAAAAGGCGCCTGCGGCGCCGGAAGAGGAACAGCCGGCGGCCGAACGGACCGCGTTCGAGAAGGAGCTGGCCGAGTCGTCGGCCAAGCAGTTCCGGGCGAAGAACGAGCCGGTCGGCGCGGCAGCCGCCGAGCTTTTCGAGCGGAAGACGGGCCGCGAGCTCGTCAAGGGAACAGAACCTGACGTCGAGATCGCCCCGGAGCGTGTTGGCGACGCCAAACGCGAAGAACCGCGTGAGCAGCCCGAGGTGAGGCACGGGTCGGTCAGCCTCAAATTCCTGGCGCAGCTTCTGGAGTCGTATCTACTCGCCGAGAACGACGAGGGGCTTGTCATCGTTGACCAGCACGCCGCGCATGAGCGGGTACTGTACGAGCGGATCATGGCGGCGCTCGACGGCCGGGGCCGCACGTCGCAACGGCTGCTCGTGCCGCGCACGATCGAGCTGACGCGCCGCGAGGCGCTCGTGATCGAGGAGCACCTCGACCTGTTTAGGCGGATGGGCTTCGAGCTGCGCGCGTTCGGGCCGAATACGGTCCTCGTCGAGGCGATGCCGACCTACATGCCGGACGCCGAATGGGACGGGGTCTTTCGCGATATCCTCGACGAGGTGGATGCGAATCAGAAGGAGTACCGCCGACGGCCCGAAGAGACGCTCATCACCGCGGCCTGCACGGCGGCGGTCAAAGCGCACGACTCGCTCACGCGCGACGAGAGCGTCCGACTCCTCGCCGATCTGGCGGCGTGCGAACGGCCGTTTACCTGCCCACACGGGCGACCGACGATGATCCGCATGACCGAACACGATCTCGAGAAGGAGTTCAAGCGGCGCTGATGGACGGGCCCGAACCGGTCTACCTCGTCGGGCCGACGGGCGTCGGCAAGAGCGCCGCGGCGCTTGCGCTGGCCGAGCGCATCCCTCTAGAAATCGTCTCGGCCGACTCGATGCAGATCTATCGCGGCCTCGACATCCTCAGCGCAAAGCCGTCGCCCGACGAGCGCGCCCGCGTGCCCCACCACCTCGTGGACATCCTCGACGTGACCGAGACCTTCAGCGCGGCCGAGTTCAGGCGCCTCGCCGACGAGGCAATTGTGGCCATCCGTGGGCACGGCAAGCTCCCGCTCGTCGTCGGCGGCACGGGGCTGTATGTCAAGGCGCTGGCCGACGGCCTTTTTGAAGTCGAGGAAGCGCCGTCCACAGTTCGCGCAAGGCTCCGGGCCGAAGCGGAAGCACGAGGCCCGGAGGCGCTGCACGCGCGGCTCGCCGAAGTGGACCCCGCGGCCGCCGGGCGCATCGCGCGCCACGACCTGCGGCGCATCGTGCGCGCACTCGAGGTGTACGAGACAACGGGCCGTCCGATCAGCGAGCACCAGACCGAGTGGCAGCGCCCGCGGCCATGCCTCATGCTCGGCTTGCGCATGCCACGCGCCATGCTCTACCGGCGCATCGAGGCGCGCGTGGACGCCATGTTCGACGCGGGCGTGGTCGAGGAAGTCAAGCGACTCATGGACGCCGGCATCGAGCAAAGCCCGACGGCGATGCAGGCGATAGGCGTCGCCGAGATCGCTTCCGCCTTGCGCGGCGAGCGCACGCTCGATGCGGCGAGGCGCGCCATCAAGGCGCAGACGCGCCGCTACGCCAAGCGCCAGTTGACCTGGTTCCGCAAGGACGCTAGAATACGGTGGTACGACGTTGTGACTAACGGCAGCCACGTCGCCGCCCTCGTGAACGCTCTCGAAGCACACGGAGAATCGCCGGACCTGCAATGACCAAGCTGATCGAAACACAGGAGGAGCCGCAGGAGCGAGCCGTACTCGTCGGTGTGCAGTTTCGGGACACCGACGAGTGGGCGGTCCAGGATCACCTCGCCGAGCTCGCGCAGCTCGTTCAGACGGCGGGCGCAACGGTCGTTACCGAGGAGATCATCAAGCGCGACCGGCCAACGGCGCCGTTCCTCATCGGCCGCGGCAAGGTCGAGGACCTCAAGCTGCTGTGCGAGGCCGAGCGCGCCGACACGCTCGTGTTCGACGAGGAGCTCTCGCCCGCGCAGCAGCGCAACCTCGAGCGCGAGACCGGGCGCAAGATCGTGGACCGCACGGCGCTCATCCTCGACATCTTCGCGGGCCGCGCGCAGACGAAGGAGGCGAAGCTCCAGGTCGAGCTCGCCCAGCACCAATACATGCTCCCGCGCCTGCGTGGGCTGTGGACGCACCTCGAGCGGCAGCCGGGCGGCATCGGCACACGCGGCCCGGGCGAGACGCAGATCGAGGTGGACCGCCGCCGCGTGCGCGAGCGCCTTCACCACCTCGGCCAGGAGATCGAAGCGGTCCGCCGCCGGCGCGCCACGCAGCGCAAGGCACGCGCCCGCCACCACCTGCGCACGGTGGCCATCATCGGCTACACGAACGCGGGCAAGACCACGCTGCTCAACCGGCTCACGGGCGCCGACGCGTTCGTCGAGAACAAGCTCTTCGCCACGCTCGACCCGACGACGCGCAAGCTCGAGATCCCGAGCGGCCGCGCCGTGCTCTTTTCCGACACGGTCGGCTTTATCCGCAAGCTGCCGCACATGCTCGTCGAGGCCTTCAAGGCGACGTTCGAGGAAACGCTCGAGGCCGACCTGCTGCTGCACGTGCTCGACGTGAGCCACCCGGCCGTCGAGGAACAGGTCGAGGCGGTTGAGGCCGTGCTGAAAGAGCTGGGCGCGCACGACAAGCCGATGGCCACCGCGCTCAACAAGATTGACCGGCTCGAGCGCATCGAGGTGGCCGAGCGCTGGGCGCGCCGCGTGCCGAACGCCGCGCCGATCTCGGCGAAAGACGGCACGGGGCTCGACGAGCTCCTCGAGCTGATCGAGGAGCAGTTCGCCGCCGAGCTCCTGATCGCCACGTACCGCGTGCCGCAGCGTGAGTCGCGCTGGATCGCCCGGCTGCACGAGGAAGGCCACGTGCTCGACACGCAATACGACAACAACATGGCGCTCGTGACCGTCGAGCTCCGCCGCGAGCGCGCCCCGGCGTACAAGCGCTTTCTAGTCGAGGAGAGCTCATGATGGAGGGAATCAAAGGAACTTTGCCTGTCGGAAAGTGTCGCTAAAGGGAAGGTGGTGCCGCCCATCACCACCGTGTGCAGATACGAGAGCAAGGTCGCGCCAGTGGCTGGAACTCTGAAAACCTGTTTGCTTGTCGCCCTCTGGCTGAGTGTGTGTACGCTCTCGCCCACGGGGGCGGCTACCGAAGCAACGGAGACGGATCGAAGCAAGAGGATCCAACTTTTGGAGGAGCAAAGGCTCCGGGCCATTAAGCGACTGGCCCGCCTCTGCGCAAGCGAAGGCGACTTCTCCCCCGCGGCGCGCCACATTGAACCGTTGAGGAGCATCGATTCGCGCTACGGCGACCTCCTGGACGAGTTGATCACCGAGCTGACCGAAGCCGAGTGCTGGGAGGCGCTGATCACGATCCACCGGCATCAGGTCGCCTCGTTGCCGGACGCCACCTCGACGCTGAAACAGCAGCTCGGCGACTACTTCCTGAAGGCCATCGAGGCCCGATTCAAGGCCCGCGAGCGCGCGGCCGCGCTCGACCTGATCCACGACTGTCTGTCGGAGATGCCGGACTGGGCACCGGCCTACACGGCATGCGCCGCACTGCTACTGCGATTTGGCGATCCGGAGCGAGTCCGAGCCATGCTCGAGCCTGCCTGCGCCGAACGGTTCCGGGAGGACGAGGCCCTGCTCGACGTGCTAGGTCAAGCGTATGACCAGCTCGGCGAACCCGACAGGGCGATTGAGGCGTACGAGCGGGCGCTCGAGCACATGCCGTACAAGCCTTTGGACCACCGGAAAGAGATCCTGCGTCGGCTGGTTGCGGCGTACGACCACGCGGGGAAGCTGAGTGTCATCGTGGAGAGGACCGCCCAGTTCGCGCAAGGGAAGCACTGGTGGGAGGA
The DNA here is from genome assembly GCA_965369835.1 of uncultured bacterium. GTDB lineage: Bacteria > Auribacterota > JABMQX01 > JAFGEW01 > JAFGEW01 > CBDUSE01. The sequence continues at coordinate 51,066 of CBDUSE010000002.1, read as the reverse complement.
AGGTCATGGCGATGTCTGGCATATCTTCGCCGGCGTGGGGAACGTTTGCAACGAGGAGTGCCTCGGTCCTGTGTCGGCCCTACTCGATGCCTCCCAGGATGGGATGACCAGGGTGGTTATCAGCGCTCTCGCCTTTGGCTCCAGGAGCAGGGGCAACTGTTTCCCAGCCGTCGCAATGAAGGCCCTCAACAGCGACAATCGAGACACACTCGAAGCAGCAATTCCCTGGGCCTGGCAGTGCGTCGAGCCCAAGTACAGGCCACGCGTGCACGAGCGGCTGCGCACTCTCTTCGAGGGCGACGACGACAAACTCAAGCTGCTGGCCAGCATGCCGCTTGCCTTCACGTTCGACGATCAGGAGGCCTTCGCGTACTTGATGGCGCAGACGCACAGTGCGAACGACCAACGCGCAATCAAGGCGCTCGAATTGGCGAGGTGTCCATATCCGCGGGACCGCCTCGCCGATCCCCTTGTCCTCGAGACCATTGGCCCGATGACGGAGTCGCCTGACCAGATGATTCGCTCTCATGCAATCCTGGCCATCACGTCGTACAGTGGCGAGGCGGTGGCCCGGTATCTCATCGAGACGTATCGCGCCCACAACAAGTACGGCCGCGAGCGAATCCGGGAGTTCTTCATATCGCCGAGCCGCGATCGGAAGATGGTCGAGCGCCTTCTGTCCGACGCCTACGCCAGGACGGGCAACACGGCGTTCAAGGACATGATTGATCAGATCAAGAAGACAGCGCCTGGTGCAGCGGGGGAGCAATGAGCGAGGGGACGGGCTATTTCAAGATCAAGGAGCTGCCGGCCGACGAGCGGCCGCGCGAGCGGCTGCTCAAGCACGGCGCCGGCGCGCTCTCGACGAGCGAGCTGCTGGCCATCATCCTGCGCACGGGACGACAGCAGCGTAACGCGCGCGAGCTGGCGAGCGAGCTGCTCCACCGCTTCGGCGGGCTGCCGGGCGTGGCGAAGGCGCCGATCGAGGAGCTCTGCGCCATCGAGGGGATCGGCGAGGCGAAGGCGGTGCAGATCAAGGCGGCGTTCGCGCTCGGCTCACGGCTCGGCGCCTCGCGCGGGCCGGAGCGGCCTGAGGTGCGCACGTCGCGCGACGTGATGGCGCTCGTGGCCGACGAGATGCGCCTGTACGAGGAGGAGCGGTTCAAGATCCTGCTGCTCGACACGAAGAACCGCCTCATCCGCCACGAGACAGTCTCGGTCGGCACGCTCAACGCGAGCCTGGTGCACCCGCGCGAGGTGTTCCGCAGCGCCATCCGCGCCAGCAGCGCGGCCGTCGTCGTCTGCCACAACCACCCGACGGGCGACTGCCGGCCCTCGCACGAGGACCGCGAGACGACGTGCCGGATCAAGGAGGCGGGCGATCTCGTCGGCATCCCGCTCCTCGATCACATCATCATCGGCGATGGCGACTATTATAGCTTCAAGGACGACGACGCACTCTAACCCAACGGAGCCCCGAAGGCGCTCATGCGGCCCGTGCGGCAACGCATCATCGTTACGCTGCTTGTGCTCGTGGCGATCTTCGTCGCGCTGAGCCTCAAGCATCCCGTCTCGCGCTGGGCGCGCCAGCCGGTGATGACGGTGGTGACGCCCGTGCTGCGCGGCGTCGAGGCGGTGGGGCGATGGTTCGGGCGCGTCGCCGAGGCGGTCGCCGGCCGGGGCATTGTGATCGAACGCGACGACCTGAAGCGCCGGGTCGAGACGCTTGAGGCCGAGCGAGCGGCGCTCGAAGCGGAGCTCGAGTCGGTGCGCGCGACCTCGGCCCAGCTCGACGAGCTGGCGGACTTCGACCTGCAGCTCGTGCCGGCGCGCGTGGTGGGCCGCGACCCGACGAGTTGGTACGACACGGCGGTGATCAACGTCGGCACGGGGAGCGGCGTGCGCCGTGGCATGCAGGTGGTCAAGGGCCGCTGGTACGTCGGCCGGGTTCACGAAGTGGGCCCGGGCTGGAGCCGTGTGATGCTTGCGCTGGATGCCCGCAGCGCCGTGCCCGCAACGGTCGCCGGTCGCGGCACGCGCGGCCTCGTCGAGACGACGAGCACGCACACGCTTCTGTTCAAGTACCTTGCCGATGAACCGGAGGTCCAGATCGGCGACAGGATCGTCACCTGGCGCGCGCGCGCCCAAGGCGCGGCCACGGAGGGCGAGGCCGCCGAGATGTATTTCGTCGAGGGGTTCGAGATCGGCACGGTCAAGGCGGTGCGCGGCGAGGAGGCCGGGTGGCAAACAGCGGTGCTCGAGCGGCCCGCGGCGCTGGACCGGTTGAGCGAGGTGCTGGTGGTGACTCGTGCTACGGAGCGCACTCCGCAGGGCAGCATCGGCCAATGAAGACGCTGCAGGCATTCGTGGTCTTCATGGTGTGCGCGCTGGCCCAGAGCGCGCTCGCGCGCCTCGTGCCGCTGTTCCGCACGGTGCGCATGGATCTGTGCCTTATCGCGCTCGTGGGCTTTGCGCTGCGTGCCGACGAGCAGCGTGGCTTCCTGCTCGGCGTGCTGGCGGGACTGGCGACCGATCTGCTCGGCGGCGGACAGCTCGGCGTCTGCGCCCTGGGCTACGGCGCGGTCGGTTTCGTGGTCGGTGGCCTGCAGGAGACCTTCTTCAAGGGCGCCGTCGTGCTGCGCGCGCTGCTCGTGCTCGTTGCGGCGGCGATTTGCTCGGGCGTGATCTACTACGTGCTGCGCCTCTACGGCCCAACGCACAACTACCTCGTCGAGCTGAGGCGGTCGCTCCTGCCCGCCGCGGCCGCCACAGCGGTCGTGGCCCCATTCGTGCTCGCCCGGATGGAGCGCCGTTGGATGGAGTACCGTCGCCATGATTGAGCCGCGTCCACGACCGGGTCTGACGGGGCGACCGCGCGCGATCCTCATGCTGCTGACGATCTGCTTCGTGATCCTCATGCTGCGGCTCTGGTCGCTCCAGGTCGTGCACGCAACCCGCTACCGGGAACTCGGGCTGCGCAACCGCAAGCGCGGCGTGACCGTGCGGCCGGCGCGTGGCCGGATCCTTGACCGCTCCGGCCGTCCGCTTGCCGACAACCGGGCCCGGCTCGACGCGTGCGTGGACTACAGCGAGGCGACGAGCCGGGCTGAGCTCAAGCGGGTCGTCGAGGTGCTGCGCGACGTGCTTGGCATGCCCGAGGAGACGATCCGCGCGCGGCTCGACCCCCGGAACGTGATCCCCTACGTGCCGGTCACGATCAAGCGCGACATTTCTTTTGAGGAGTACACGAAGCTCAAGGTGCTCGAACCGGTCACGCCGGGCCTCATGCCGATGACGAACTTTGCCCGGCGCTACCGGCACGGCGCGCATGCCGCGCAGACGCTCGGCTACACCGGCCTCGTGCCGGGCAAGGAGGCACTTGAGAGGCTCAGGACCAAGTGGCCTGAGCTCGAATACGATGGGCGGGACGTGGTCGGCCTGGCGGGCCTCGAGCTCTGGTTCGAGGCCGAGCTGCACGGGCGCAAAGGCTCGACCATGCTCGAGGTGGACAACCACGGGCGGCGTCGGCGCATCCTCGACGACAAAGACAAGCCTACCGCGGGGAGCGACATCTACACGACGATCAACACCGATCTGCAGCGCCTCGCCTATGGGATCCTCGGTGAGAGGCGCGGCGCGCTCGTGGCGATGGATCCCCGCAACGGGGACGTGCTTGTGCTTGCCAGCACGCCGAGCTTCGACCCGAACGTCTTCGCCATCCCAAGACCGCCCGAGGCGGTCGCCGAGATCCAACGCCTCAACAAAGACACGTCGCGCCCGCTCTGGAACCGGTGCATCAACGACCAGTACCCGCTCGGCTCCGCCTTCAAGGTGGTGGTAGCGCTCGCGGCGCTCAACCTGCCCGACGAGAAGCGGCGCATCACGGGCGAGACGATCTTCAACTGCCCGGGCACGTTCAGCCTGGGGCGATACACGTGGGACTGCTACCGCCGGCACTCGCACGGCGACGTCAACGTCGTCACAGCCATCAAGAAGTCGTGCAACGTCTTCTTCTACAAGACCGGCCACCATATCGGCCGCGAGCCGATCGTGTCGCTCGCGGCCGAGCTTGGGCTGGGCAAGCCGACCGGCGTGAAGCTGCCGAACGAACGCGCAGGCGTCAACCCGACTCCCGAATGGCAGGCCTCGAGCGACTGGCGCGCCAGGACGTACCGCTCCTGGCTCCCCGGCTACACAATCAACCTGAGCATCGGGCAGTATCCGCTCGAGGTGACGCCGCTGCAGGTCGCGCAGATCTACTCGGCCGTGGCAATGGACGGCGTGCAGTTCAAGCCTCGGCTCGTCACCCGGATCGTCCGGGCCGACGGCGTCGAGGAGTTTCCGCCGCAGTCGCGGCGCATCGAGCTGAGCCCCGAGAGCCTCGCGCTCGTCAAGGAGGGGCTCCGTGAGGTCACGCGCGAGGGGGGGACGGGCTACCGGGCGTTCAGGAACCTGCAGCACCTCGAGGTGGCGGGCAAGACAAGCACCGCCGAGGTCGGGTCGAAGGAGTCGGGCACGAACCTGGCGTGGTTCATCGCGTTCGCGCCGGCGGATGCGCCCGAGATCGTGGTGGTGGTGTTGGTGGAAGAGGGAGAGACCGGCGGCCGGACCGCCGCGCCCCTTGCTGCCGAGTTCCTCGAAGCCTACTTCGCCAGAGATTAGAAGCAGTTCTTCTTTTTCTCACATTTTCCCGCGCGCGGCGAGCAGATGCGCTTCCTCAGCGTCGAGGACATAACGGGCGTCCTCGAGACCGTCCTCTTCCCCGACGCCTACGCCCGCTACGGCCACCTCCTCGCCACGCCGGGCCCCTACCTGCTCACCGGTACCGTCCAAAACGACCACACGCACCACACCCTCACCATCGAGAAAGTGGAGACGCTCAGAGAGTGACTTCGCACTCTTCGGGTTGGTCGTCTCCGGCGGCTTCCGAATCGAATTGACTTCGGCAACACCGGCTGGTAAGCGTAAGGCGTGTCAAGGCATGATATGCCAGCGGTTCGAGAGGTGCGCCATGTACCAGTCGTTTGAAGCAAGAAACTTCCGGTGCTTTCGCGACTTCACGATCAAAGACCTGGCCCGCGTCAATCTCATAGCAGGCCTGAACAACGCCGGAAAGACCGCGCTCTTGGAGGCCCTCTTCCTCCACGGCGGGGCCTACAACCCGGATCTCATAAGGGCTGTGGAGGGGCACCGCGGGGTGCCAACGCTGACATCTGAGACAGGAGGATGGGCTGAAGGCCCGTGGGCTTCACTGTTCCACATGCTCGATACATCCACAGAGATAAAGCTATCGGGCTCCTTTGACGGCACGACGCAACGCCTCCTGCAACTCCGTGTCGTCCGGGACCAAAAAGAGTTGCAGGAGATCGCGCGTAAGGACGCGCCCGCGTTCCTCTTGCCACAGTTACTCGAGCTTGAGTACCGCGAAAAGCAACGCACAGGCAAAGTCTTTTGGTTCATTCAGGGTGGCATGCCTAAGCTCTTGAGGCAGGGTCCATCTGCGCCCTTCCCAACGATTATCATTCCCGCCAGGACGCGCGTGCCCCTGGACGAGGACGCAAAGCGATTTACGGAGCTTGAGGGCAAGGGCCACTTGGACGTTCTCCTAGAAGCTCTCAAGCTCATTGAGCCAAGGCTGGAGAAAGTGAGCTTGGGCTTCCCAGCGGGCGGCGTGCCATTGAGATTCGGCTATGTGGCGAATGGCCCACCATTGCCCCTCCTATACATGGGAGAGGGCATGGTCCGCATAACCAGCTTGATCTTGGCAATTGGAGCTGCTCGTGGCGGAGTAGTTCTCGTTGATGAAATTGAAAACGGTCTTCACCACTCAGTTCTGGTGGACTTGTGGCGAGCCATCGCAGAAGCCGCCCGGAAATTCGATGCGCAGGTCTTTGCCACCACTCACAGCTGGGAGTGCATCTTCGCGGCCCACAGGGCGTTCGCCGGATCCCCCGAGTACGACTTCCGCTTGCACAGGCTTGACAGGGTTGATGACGTTGTGCGCGCTGTAACATACGACGAGGATTCCATCGAGGGAGCGATCAAAGCCCGTCTGGAGGTGCGATGAACGAGGGGCAAACCGAGCAGGACGAGCTGGTACATGCCCACGCACGCGGCTTTGAGCGCCTCACGATCGAGGCACCAAGTCTCCTCCTTGTCGAAGGCGATGACGAACTTCCCTTCTTCAAAGCCCTAGCTAAGCACTTGGGCTTGTGCCAGATTCAGGTCATCAACATCCAGGGCGAAAACAACCTGCGCCCTGCGCTTGACGCCGTCGTAAAGAACAGGCGGTTTGACCCGCTGGTCAAGTCCATCGGCATTGAGCTGGATGCACATGACAACCCACAAGCGGCATTCGACAAGATCCGCGGTGCTCTGCAGAATCCCAAGCTGCTCGTGAAGTTACCGGTTCCCAAGCGTCCGTTGGTCACATCGACCGGCCCGGTCAAGGTCACGGTGATGGTGTTGCCCGACGAGAGAACACCGGGAAGCTTTGAGGATCTCTGCCTGCGAGCCTTCCAGGGTAGCCCTGCGATGGCGTGCGCCGATCGGTTCTTCGAGTGTCTTGACGAACGCGGCATGCCGCGGCCTCAGCAAGAGTCCAAGGCAAGAATGCACGTGCTCTTGGCTTCAGAGCAGGAGTTTCAGAAGCATCTCGGGCTAGCAGCCTTCAAAGACTACTGGCCCTGGAGCGACAGCGCATTCGACCAAGTGAAGAGCTTCCTCCGCCAAGTCGCCTCCTGATCCCCGCACGGCACGTCACGTCACGACAACTCTCTTGACGTCGCAGGCTTTCAGGGCGAGATAAGAGGTGAGCGCGCCCGGGGAAAGGAGGTGCCCTATGGGCGCGCGCCGACACGCGATCCGCCTCTTCGCTCCCTTACTTCTTGACCTTGTGGCCCTTGCGCCGACGCCTGCTTGGGCCAACCCCGTCGGTTCATCCTTGTTCACCGCGCGGCAGGCGGTCATCATCGTCTACATCTACGCGCTCATCGTGCTCCTTGAGGGGGCCGTAATCAAGCTGGCGCTCTTCAGAATCGACGGGCCGAGCTGGCCGAGGGCGCTTCTGCTGGCTGGGGCACTCAACGGCGCTTCCGCTGTCATTGGACTTACAACCGGCGTGTACTTCGACTACTGGGGCTTCAACTTCCAGCCGCACCTGTTCGCAGTCCTTGGGATATCGCTCGGAGTCGAGGGCGCTCCACTCATGCTCCTGTTTGGCCGCTGGCAGTTGAGGCGCGCCGCCGTGACCGCCGTGGGCATGAACTTCGCGTCGTACGTCCTGATGGTGTTGCTTCGATTACCGGCCTGAGCGCTCTATGCGGGCACGTGTTGCCTTGACGAACACGGTGGGCGGGGGTATCGTCTCTTCAAGCGGGGCGGGCAGGCCGGAGCGCTTACCGTGCGGCGGGCGAGAGGGACGAAGGCGATTCAAAGGAGGCGGACAGTGAAGAGACTGATCGGGATGACGATAGCGGTCGTGGTTGGCATCGGCCTCGTGGGGGCGCCGCTGCCGGTTCGTGCACAGGACGATTTCGGCAAGGTCGAGCTGATGCTCTACGGCCTGACGGCGATCTACTCCTCGACCGTGATGACGATGAACGCCTACCGGGCGGGCCTGCTGACGAAAGAGGAGGCGAACATCGAGCTCGACCGCAACGAGAAGTTCCTCGCCGTGCTGGTCAAGTGCGGCACGAAGCTCAAGCGCGAGGCGGCCCTCGACGAGCACCAGGACGTATCGTTCGCCCAGGATTTCCTGCAGGTGTGTAACTACCTCCAGCTCGCCCTCGACTCATTCGAGACCTTCGTTGCGGAGGGCAACGCCCTCGACCGCAAGCTCTTCGACCGCTACCTCTTCAAGGGCGAGCAGGCGATGAGCCGCCTGCTCAAGCAGTTCTCCGGGGAGTAGGGAGCCGGTCCACCTCCGGTGGGTGAGCTTCTTCTGTGGATTCCGTGGGCGGCGTATGTTTGTCTTGCTACAAAGGAGCGTGGTGAAGAGAGGCGCAAGCGCGTGCCGGACGCGGTGCTGATCGCCGGGGTGCTCGCTGCGGGCGAGGACGCGCTCGGCCTCGCGACCTCGCTGATGGAGGCGCGCCACGGCCCGGTGCGCATGGCGAGCGAAGCGGCCCCGTTTACCTGGAGCCGCTACTACGCCGCCGAGATGGGGCCGGAGCTGACGCGCTGGTTCCTTGCCTTCGAGTGGCCCGTGGACCCGGGCGCGCTTGGGCAAACCAAAGTAGAGACCGGGGCTCTCGAGCGTGCGCACGCGCGGGGCGGGCGCCGCGTCTTCAACGTCGATCCCGGCTACCTTACCCTGAGCAACCTCGTCATCGCTTCCACCAAAGAAGCGTCGTACAGGGTGTACCTCGGAGGCGGGATCTACGCCCAGCCGATGCTCGTCTACAGGGACAAGGGGTTCCAGCCGCTCGAGTGGACCTACTCCGACTATCGAGACCCCGCCCACCTGGCGTTTTTCGAGAGCGTCCGCCGCGACGCGCGCGAGCGAGGTGCGCTCACCAGCCGCCGGCCGGGCAGGAACCTCGAGGACGGAGTTCCTGAAGCCGCCCCGATTTGGCCCGAAAAAGGGCCTATAAGCCGGGGCGGAAAAATTGGTTTTTCTCCTTGACATATCTGGCGCGGATAGAATAAAGAATAACCTCTTTGCGTTCTAAGGGATATTTTGTGTGCAGACGGGGTGGCGGCCGAGATCGGCCTCGCCTGAAAGAGGGGTTGTTTTTACTCTTCGTTTGGCGACCTTTTGGCCCGGCAGCACGCTGTCCCACCGGATTGCCCACGTAGCTCAGTCGGTAGAGCACGTCCTTGGTAAGGACGAGGTCACCGGTTCAATCCCGGTCGTGGGCTGTGGCTTCGGGAGGCACGCGATATACGACGCATGTGAGGAGGCTCTGAGCGCGTCATGGCGAAGGTGAAGTTCGAGCGGACCAAGCCGCACGTGAACGTGGGCACGATCGGGCACGTGGACCACGGCAAGACCACGCTGACGGCGGCGATCACGATGGTGCAGGCGGCCAAGGGGCTTGCGACGGTCAAGACCTACGACGAGGTGGCCAAGGCGAGCGAGTCGCAGGGGCGTCGCGATCCGATGAAGATTTTGACGATTGCGGTGAGCCACGTCGAGTATGAGACCGACAAGCGCCACTATGCGCACGTGGACTGTCCGGGCCACGCCGACTACGTCAAGAACATGATCACGGGCGCGGCGCAGATGGACGGGGCGATCCTGGTGGTGTCGGCTGCCGACGGGCCGATGCCGCAGACGCGCGAGCACATTCTGTTGGCGCGCCAGGTGGGGGTGCCCTCGATCGTGGTGTTTCTCAACAAGGTGGACACGGTGGACGACCCGGAGCTGTTGGATCTGGTCGAGCTCGAGATGCGCGAGCTGCTCAGCAAGTACGATTTTCCCGGTGACGACATTCCGATCATTCGCGGCGCGGCGCTCGCGGCGATGCAGCATCCGGACGATGCGGCCGCGACCGAGTGCATTCGGCAGCTCATGGACGCGATCGACGAGTACGTCCCAACGCCCAAGCGCGAGGTGGACAAGCCGTTTTTGATGGCGGTCGAGGACGTTTTTTCGATCACGGGTCGCGGCACGGTGGCCACGGGGCGTATCGAGCGCGGGGTGATCAAGGTGAGCGACGAGGTGGAGATCGTCGGCTTTGGCGAGACGCGCAAGACGGTGGCCACGGGCGTCGAGATGTTCCAGAAGCTTCTGGACCAGGGCCAGGCGGGCGACAACATCGGGGTGCTCCTTCGCGGCATCGCCAAGGACGAGGTCGAGCGCGGTCAGGTGTTGGCCAAGCCGGGTTCGATCACGCCGCATACGAAGTTCACCGGCGAGGTGTACGTGCTGACCAAGGAGGAGGGGGGTCGTCACACGCCGTTTTTCACGGGGTACCGGCCGCAGTTTTACTTTCGGACCACGGACGTGACGGGCACGGCGCAGCTTGGCGAGGGGGTCGAGATGGTGATGCCGGGCGACCGGGTCACGATCACCGTCGAGCTCATCAGCCCGATCGCCATGGAGAAGGGGCTGCGGTTCGCCATCCGCGAGGGCGGCCGCACCGTGGGCGCCGGCACCATCGTGGAGATCCTCGAGTAGCCATGCCGCGCGAGATCATCACCCTTGCGTGTACCGAGTGTAACCGGCGTAACTACACGACGCGCAAGAACAAGAAGAAGGGGTCGGGGCGGCTCGAGCTGAAGACGTATTGCCGCTTCGACAGGAAACATACAATCCATCGCGAGACGAAGTAGTCAGAGTCGGCGATGGAGCGTCTTGCTCGACAGGCCAGTAGCTCTAACTGGTAGAGCAGCGGACTCCAAATCCGATGGTTGGGGGTTCGAATCCCTCCTGGCCTGCCACTTTCAACGGTGAGGGAACGGTTCTTTCGGTGAGCGTGTATGCTCAGAGGAATGGCGAGCCTCTCGACGAGGAGGAAGCGCGATGCTCGACGTGCCGCTTGTGGCGGTGACCGCGACTATCTGGTACGCGGTGCTGATCGTCGGTATCGTGGTGCTGCTGATCCTGGCGATCCGGGGCAATTGGTTTGTCAGGACCAACGCATTCCTTGCCGACGTGCGCGCCGAGCTCAAGAAGGTCTCGTGGCCCTCGAAGCCGGAGCTGTGGAGCGCCACGGGCGTGGTGATCGTCTCGACGGCGCTGATGACCCTATTCGTGGTGCTCGTGGACTTCGTTCTCGACAAGATCATCAGACTGTTCTTCTAGGAGTAGCGGGCGGGATGGCCCTGAAGTGGTACGTCGTCAAAGCGATGAGCGGCCAGGAGCGCAAGGTGCGCTCCAACATTGAGGCGCGCATCGAGGTCGAGGAGCTCGGCGACTATGTCGGCCGGGTGCTCATTCCGACCGAGAACGTCTCGGAGGTCAAGGCCGGCAAGCGGACGATCACAAGCCGGCTCTTTTTCCCGGGCTACATCCTGGTCGAGATGGAGCTCAATGAGCGGACGTATCACTTCGTCCGGCAGACCAACGGCGTGCTTGGTTTTTTGGGTGACCAGGAGCCGATCCCGCTCAAGGACGATGAGATCGGCGACATCCTCAACCAGATTGAGGCGAAGAAGGAGAAGGTCAAGCCGAAGGTGTTGTTCGAGGTCGGCGAGGCGGTCAAGGTGACCGAGGGGCCGTTTGTGAACTTCAGCGGCGTCGTCAACGAGATCAACCCCGACAAGGGCAAGCTCAAGGTGATGGTCTCGATCTTTGGACGCTCGACGCCGCTCGAGCTCGAGTACTGGCAGGTCGAGAGAACTTGATCGGCCCGAAAAACGCACGGACGCGAGGTCGCTCGTGCATTTTTTGACCCCGCACGAAGCCAACGGAAGACGAGGAGACGATGGCGAAGAAGGCAACAGGCTTGATCAAGCTACAGATTCCGGCGGGCCAGGCGAATCCCGCGCCGCCGGTGGGCCCGTCGCTGGGGCAGCACGGGGTCAATATCATGGACTTCTGCAAGCAGTTCAACGCTAAGACCAAAGAGATGCCCGGCGGGTTGATTATCCCGGTGGTCATCACGGTCTATCACGACAAGACGATCAGCTTCGTGCTCAAGTCGCCGCCGGCGGCGACCTTGCTCAAGAAAGCGGCCGTGATCGCCAAGGGCTCCGGCGAGCCGAACAAGACCAAGGTCGGCACGGTCACTCGCGCGCAGGTCGAGGAGATTGCCAGGCAGAAGATGGAAGACCTCAACGCGCGCAACCTCGATGCGGCGTCGCGCATCGTCGAGGGCACCGCGCGCAGCATGGGCATCGAGGTGGCCCCATGAGGTCGAGTCGGCGGTACAACGGCGCCGCGCAGATGGTTGATCGCTCCAGAGCGCACCGGATGGACGAGGCGATCGAGCTGCTCCAGAAGCTGCCCAAGGCCAAGTTCGACGAGACGGTCGAGGTCGCCGTGCAGCTCGGCGTGGATGCAAGGAAGTCGGACCAAATGGTGCGTGGGACCGTGGCGCTCCCGCACGGTACCGGCAAGACGGTGCGCGTCGTTGCTATTTGCCAGGGCGATCAGGCGCGCGAGGCCGCCGACGCCGGGGCCGACTTTATCGGATTTACCGACATCGTCGAGAAGATCCAGGGCGGCTGGCTCGACTTCGACGTGATAGTGGCGGCGCCCGACACGATGCGCGAGGTCGGCAAGCTCGGGCGGCTGCTCGGGCCGCGTGGTCTGATGCCGAGCCCGAAAAGCGGCACCGTCACCCCGAACGTGGGCGAGGCGGTCACGGCGGTCAAGGCCGGCAAGATCAAGTTCAAGATTGACAAGAACGCGAACCTACACTTGCCCATCGGCAAGGCGTCGTTCGCGGCGGCGAAGCTCAAGGAAAACGGCGTGGCGGCGCTGAGCGCTGTGCTCAAGGCCAAGCCGGCCGCCGCCCGAGGCGAGTACATCAGGAGCGCTGCGCTCAGCTCGACGATGGGCCCGGGTATCCGGCTCGATCTCAAGGAGATCGCCGCCCTCGGCAAGTAGCGGCGCGCAACGGATCAATCACACGAGGACAACGAGGCTGGCGTGAGAACTGAGAAACAGTTCGCCATCGAAGAGCTGAAGGAAAGGATCGAGGGCGCCACGGCCGTCATCTTTACCGATTACGCCGGCGCGGGCGCCGAGCAGATGGTGATCCTGCGCCACGCACTCCACGAGCGGAACGGACGCTACATGGTGGTCAAGAACCGGCTCTTCACCCTGGCGGCGAAGGCCGCCGGGTTCGAGAGCGAGCTGCCGGGATTTGCGGGGCAGGTCGGCGTCGCCTTTACCGACGAGGAGTCGTCGGTCCCGGTGCTCAAGGCGCTGGTGGACTTCCGCAAGGAGCACGAGGCGGTCGCACTGCTCGGCGGCTTCGTGGGCGGCAAGCCGTACACAGCCGACGAGCTCAAGGAGCTCTCGAAGCTGCCGCCCAAGCCGCTCATGCGGGCACAGGTGCTCGGCACCTTTCAGGTGGTGCCGCGCGGGTTTGTCTCCGTGCTGGCGGGCCGGCTCCGGAGCGTGCTGCACCTCATCAACGCTTACATCGAAAAGCAGGGCGGCGCCCCGGCCGAGGCCGACAAAGGGTCGGATGACCAAGAGTCGGCCGACGCCGGCGCGTCGGGGGCCGAGCCGAAAAGCGAACCGCCTGCCGGGGAAGCGGGGGACGAATGACCGCCTGGAACGGCGGCGGTTCATCGCCCCGAACGCCCGGCGGTTTGACGGATAATCACTGGCGAACAACCCAGCAGTAAAGTGAGGGACAAGCGGTGGATAAGATTGAACAAGCCGAAGAGCTGGTTGACTCGATGACCGTGCTGGAGCTGTCGAACTTCGTCAAGCGGCTCGAGGACAAATGGGGCGTGAGCGCCGCGGCGCCGGCGATAGCGATGGCGCCTGGCATGATGATGGGCGCCGGGGGCGAGGCCGCGGTCGAAGAGGAGCAAACGGAATTCGACGTGGTCCTGGCGGCCGTGGGCGACAAGAAGATCCAGGTGATCAAGGTCGTTCGCGAGCTCACAGGCCTCGGGCTCAAGGAGGCCAAGGCGGTCGTGGACGACGCGCCCGGCCCGGTCAAGGAGAAGGTCTCGAAGGAGGAGTCCGAGACCATGAAGGCCAAACTCGAAGAGGTGGGCGCCACGGTCGAGGTCAAGTAGGTGTGACGGAGGCCCCGCGCCTCGCGCGCGAGTTTCGCGCGCGAAAACGGACGGCTTGACCACGCGCATCACAGGAGATGACTGAACGTGAGAACGGTTGAACGGATTAGCTTCGGTAAGCGCGAAGAACTCGTCGAGTTGCCGAACCTGATCGAGATGCAGCGTCAGAGCTACGACGACTTCCTGCAGGCGAGCGTGCCGCCCAACGAGCGGGTGAACCATGGCCTGCAGGCGGTCTTCAACGAGATCTTCCCGATCGCGAGCTACGACGGCAACTGCATCCTCGAGTTCGTCAACTACTCGCTCGGCGTGCCCAAGTACGACCCAATCGAGTGCCAGCGCCGCGGGCTCACCTACGCGGTCTCGCTCAAGGTGACCTTTCGCCTCATACAAAACGAGGTGGTGCGCGAAGAGACGGTCTACATGGGCACGATCCCCATCATGACCGAGCAGGGCACCTTCGTCATCAACGGGGCCGAGCGGGTCGTCGTGAGTCAGCTCCATCGCTCGCCGGGCATCTGCTTCGAGACGAAGCAGCACCCGAAGGGGGACACGATCTACTCGTTCCGCGTCATCCCATACCGCGGCTCGTGGATCGAGGCGGAGTTCGACACGAACGACCTCGTGCACGTCTACATTGACCGGCGCCGGCGCCGGCGCAAGATTCTTGCGACGACCTTCATCAAGGCGCTCGGTTACGGCACAAACGAGGAGCTCCTCGAGCTGTTCTTCGAGGCCAGGGACGTCACTCTGGCCACGAAGGAGGAGCGGCTCATCGGCCAGTTCCTCGCGAGGAACATCGTCGGGGTCGAGGACGGCATCGTCTACGGCAAGGCGGGCGACCCGGTGGACAAGAACCTGCTCGCGCGGCTCCAGGCGGGTGACATCAAGGAGTTCGCCGTCTGCCGCGGCGCCACGGCCGACCACCCGCTCATCAAGATGATCGAGAAGGACCCGACCGACAGCTACGAGTCGGCCCTCAAGGATATTTACAAAAAGCTGCGCCCGGGCGACCCGACCACGATCCCCAACGCCCGCGCCATGATCAAGCGGCTCTTCTTCGACCCGAAGCGCTACAACCTCGGGCGCGTGGGCCGCTTCAAGATCAACAAGAAGCTCGACCTCAACGACGGGGCGCCGCCGCCCGAGGGCGACGAGGAAGCGCTCACGCTGCACAAAGAGGACGTGGTTTACGCGCTCAAGTACCTCATCGGGCTGCACCTGGGCGAGGAGGGCTTCGCGGTTGATGACATTGACCATCTCGGCAATCGCCGCGTACGCTCGGTGGGCGAGCTACTCGAGAACCAGTGCCGCATCGGGCTGGCGCGCATGGAGAAGATCAGCAAGGAGCGGATGAACCTGTTCGACATGCAGGCCGAGGCGGTCGCCCCGCACAAGCTCGTCAACCCGAAGGGGCTGAGTGGCGTGATCCGCGACTTCTTCGGCCGCAGCCAGCTTTCGCAGTTCATGGACCAGACCAACCCGGTGGCCGAGCTGACGCACAAGCGGCGCCTGAGCGCGCTCGGTCCCGGCGGCCTGAGCCGCGAGCGCGCCGGGTTCGAGGTGCGCGATGTGCATCCGAGCCACTACGGCCGCATTTGCCCGATCGAGACGCCCGAGGGGCCGAATATCGGTCTGATCTCGTCGCTCGCGACCTACGCAAAGATCAACGAGTACGGCTTCATCGTCACCCCCTACCTGCGCGTCAAGCAGGGCAAGATCATCGACGAGCCCGTCTACTTGGCGGCGGACGAGGAGGAACGGTACATCATTGCCGAGGCGAACGTGCCCGTGGACCGCTATCGGCGGATCACAGGCAAGCTCGTCTCGGCCTACGAGTACGGCGACTTCAAGCGGGTGCCGCCGGAGAAGTTGGACTTCGTGGACGTCTCGCCGCGCCAGATCGTGAGCGTCGTCTCCGGCCTCATCCCGTTCCTCGAGCACGACGACGCGAACCGCGCGCTGATGGGCTCGAACATGCAGCGCCAGGCGGTGCCGCTGCTCACGACTGAGCCAACGCTCGTCGGGACCGGCCTCGAGGCGCGCGCCGCTCGCGACTCCGGCGTAATGCTGCAGGCGCCGGAGAGCGGGCGGATCACCTACGTGGACGGCGACACGATCTGGCTCAAACCGGCGGGCAAGAAGGAGGCCCGGGAGCACAAACGCCCGGATGAGGGCGCCTGCAAGTGGCGCGACGACCACTGGGAGTGCACGCTGCGCAAGTACATGCGGTCGAACGCCGGCACCTGCGTCAACCAGCGGCCGATCGTCTCGAGGGGCGACAAGGTCAAGGCGGGTGACGTGCTCGCCGACGGGCCAAGCACCTACGGCGGCGAGCTCGCGCTCGGCCGCAGCGTACTCGTGGCATTCATGGCGTGGTGTGGTTACAACTTTGAGGACGCGATCCTCGTAAGCGAGCGACTCGTCAAGGAGGACCTCTACACCTCGATCCACATCGAGGAGTTCGAGATCGGCGCCCGCGACACCAAGCTCGGCCGCGAGGAGATTACGCGCGACATTCCCAACGTGGGCGAGGACGCGCTCCGCAACCTCAACGAGGACGGGATCATCCGCGTCGGCGCCGAGGTGCGGCCCGGCGACATCCTTGTCGGCAAGATTACCCCGAAGAGCGAGACCGAGCTCACCCCCGAGGAGCGGCTGCTGCGCGCCATCTTCGGCGAGAAGGCCGCCGACGTGCGCGACGCCTCGCTCACGGTGCCGAGCGGCACCGAGGGGATCGTGCTCGACGTGCGCGTCTTTTCGCGCAAGGACAGCTTCGAGGCGACCGAGGAAGAGAAGCTCGAGGAGAAAGAGCAGATCGAGGAGATCGAGGCCGAGTACCGCGAGCGGCTCGTCAAGCTGAACAAGGACTTCCTCGAGCAGCTCTCGGGCCTCCTGCTCGGTGAGAAGCTCGACGTGCAGATCATTGACGTGCAGACCGGCGAGGTGGTGATTCCCCCGCGCAAGAAGATCACCCGCCAGATGCTCACCCAGCTCAGCGAGAAAGACCTCGAGAGCTACTTCATGCCGGACACCGAGGTCACCGTCGAGATCAAGGAGATGTTCATGGAGCATCGCCAGGGCGTCGAGGAGCTCGAGATGCGCCAGAGCCGCGAGATCGAGAAGGTCAAGCGCGGCGACGAGCTCGACCCGGGCGTCATCAAGCAGGTGAAGGTCTACGTGGCGAGCAAGCGCAAGCTGCAGGTCGGCGACAAGATGGCCGGCCGCCACGGCAACAAGGGCGTCATCGCCAAGATCATGTCCGATGAGGAGATGCCGTTTCTGCCCGACGGGACGCCCGTGGACATGGTGCTCAACCCGCTCGGGGTCCCCTCGCGCATGAACATCGGCCAGGTGCTCGAGACGCATCTGGGGTGGGCGGCCAAGGCGCTCGGCCTCTACGTGGCGACCCCGGTGTTCGACGGGATGAAAGAAGACGAGATCAAGAAGCTCTTGAAGAAAGCCGAGCTTCCCGAGAACGGCAAGATCACGCTTTGCGACGGGCGCACCGGTGAGCCGTTTGCCCAGGAGGTCGTCGTCGGTCAGATCTACATGATGAAACTGAGCCACCTGGTGGCCGACAAGATCCACGCGCGCGCGATCGGCCCGTACTCGCTCGTGACCCAGCAGCCGCTGGGCGGCAAGGCGCAGATGGGCGGCCAGCGCTTCGGCGAGATGGAGGTTTGGGCGCTCGAAGCCTACGGCGCCGCTTACTGCCTGCAGGAGCTGCTGACGGTCAAGAGCGACGACGTGGCCGGGCGCACGCGCATCTACGAATCGATCGTCAAGGGCGAGCACATGTTCGAGCCGGGCACGCCCGAGAGCTTCAACGTGCTCATCAAGGAAATGCAATCACTATGCCTGGACGTTCGGGCCGAGCGCGCCTGAGGGGAAAGGAGACAGACCGGTGGCGGAGCAAATTTTCGGCGAAGGTGTACGGAGCAACGTCTTCGACAAGGTGACCATCCGGATCGCCTCGCCCGAGGTGATTCGCTCGTGGAGCCGCGGCGAGGTCAAGAACCCGGAGACGATCAACTACCGCACGTTCAAGCCCGAGAGCGGCGGGCTGTTCTGCGAACGGATCTTCGGGCCGACCAAGGACTGGGAGTGTAACTGCGGCAAGTACAAGCGGATCAAGTACAAGGGCATCGTGTGCGACCGCTGCGGTGTCGAGGTCACCCAGTCGAAGGTGCGCCGCGAGCGGATGGGCCACATCGAGCTCGCGGTGCCGGTCACACACATCTGGTTCTTCAAGACAATGCCCTCGCGTATCGGCAACCTGCTCGGCATGTCGTCGCGCACCCTCGAGCGCATCATCTACTACGAGGACTACGTGGTCATTGACCCGGGCGAGACCGACCTCGAGAAGAAGCAGCTCTTGAGCGAGACCGAATACCGCGAGAAGGTCGAACAGTACGGGCCCGAGGCGTTCATCGCCAAGATGGGCGCCGAGGCGGTCAAGGACCTCTTGCTGCTCGAGGACTTGGAGGCCGCCTGCGACGAGCTGCGCGCCAAGGCCGACAAGACCAAGTCGAAGCAGGCCAAGATGAAGTTCTCGAAGCGGCTCAAGATCATCGAGAGCTACCGCAAGAGCGGCAACAAGCCGTCGTGGATGGTGCTCGACTACGTCCCGGTGATCCCGCCGGACCTGAGGCCGCTCGTGCCGCTCGACGGCGGGCGGTTTGCCACCAGCGACCTCAACGACCTGTACCGGCGAGTGATCAACCGCAACAACCGCCTCAAGAACATCCTCGAGCTCAAGACCCCCGAGGTGATCGTCCGTAACGAGAAGCGGATGCTCCAAGAGGCGGTGGACGCGCTGTTCGACAACGGCCGCCACGGCCGGCCCGTGATGGGCGCGGGCAACCGGCCTTTGAAGTCGCTGGCCGACTCGCTCAAGGGCAAGCAGGGCCGGTTCCGCCAGAATCTGCTGGGCAAGCGTGTGGATTATTCGGGCCGGTCGGTCATCGTCGTCGGCCCCGAGCTCAAGCTGCACCAGTGTGGGCTGCCCAAGAAGATGGCGCTCGAGCTGTTCGAGCCGTTCATCATCAAGCGGCTCAAGGAGCGCGAGCTCGTCTACACGATCCGCAGCGCCAAGAAGATGATCGAGCGCGAGGCGCCCGAGGTGTGGGACATCCTCGAGGAGGTCACCAAGGGCCACCCGATCATGCTCAACCGCGCCCCGACGCTGCACCGCCTCGGGATCCAGGCGTTCGAGCCGGTGCTGATCGAGGGCCGGGCGATCCGCATCCACCCGTTCGTCTGCACCGCGTTCAACGCCGACTTCGACGGCGACCAGATGGCCGTGCACGTGCCGCTCTCGGCCGAGGCGCAGATGGAGGCGCGCGTGCTGATGCTTGCACCCAACAACATCTTCTCGCCCGCCAACGGCAAGCCGCTCGCCACCCCGACGCAGGACTGCGCGCTCGGCATCTACTACCTGACCAAGGAGGTTGAGAGCGCCGAGCCGCCCACGCGCGTCTTCGCTGATACCGACGAGGTGTTGCGTGCGCACGGCGACGACATCATCGGCATCCACGAAAAGATCCTCGTGCGCATCAGCGGCGAACGAGTCGAGACGACCGCCGGGCGCGTCATCTTCAATGAGGTGCTTCCCGACGAGGTCGCGTTCGTCAACTGCGAGCTCAAGAAGAAGGATCTGAGCGCCCTGGTCCTCGAGTTCTACCGCAAGGTCGGGCTCGAGGCGACGGTCACAATCCTCGATTCGCTCAAGATGCTCGGCTTCGAGTACGCCACGCGCGCGGGCTTCTCGATCGGCATTGACGACTTGATTATTCCCGATGAGAAGAGCGGGTTGATCGCCCAAGCGCGCAAGCAGGTCGAGGCGGTCGAGAAGGACTATCGGCTCAACCGCATCACCTACGGCGAGCGCTACAACAAGATCATTGATATCTGGACGCACACCACCGACACCATCGCCGACGCGCTCTTCCGCAACCTCAAGTTCAACCGCGGCAGCGGCCAGCTCAACCCGGTCTTCGCCATGGTGGATAGCGGCGCGCGCGGCTCGCGGCAGCAGATCCGCCAGATCGCCGGCATGCGCGGCCTGATGGCCAAGCCGTCGGGCGAAATCATCGAGTCGCCGATCACGGCGAATTTCCGTGAGGGGCTTACCGTGCTCGAGTACTTCATCTCGACGCACGGCGCGCGCAAGGGCCTGGCCGATACCGCGCTCAAGACCGCCGACTCCGGCTATCTGACGCGCCGGCTCGTTGACGTCGCTCAGGATGTGATCATCACCGAGCGGGACTGCGGCACACTCAACAGCATGACCCTGCGCTCGACCGAGGAAGAGGGCGAGGAAATCGTCCCCTTCCACGAGCGGCTGATCGGGCGGGTCGCCGCTGAGGAGATTCTCAACACGGCCACCGGCGAACCGATCGTCGAGGCCAACGGCGAGATTGAAGAGGCCGCGGTCAAGCGGATTCGCCAGTGCGACATCCGCACCGTGAAAGTGCGCAGCGTGCTCACGTGCGAGACGCGCCGGGGCGTGTGCGCCATGTGCTACGGGCGCAACTTCGCCACGGACAAGATGGTGGGGCTCGGTGAGTCCGTGGGGATCATCGCCGCGCAGTCAATCGGCGAGCCCGGCACCCAGCTCACCATGCGCACCTTCCACTACGGCGGCGTCGCCGGCGGCGCGTTCCGCCAACCCGAGATCGCCGTGCGCAACGACGGCATCCTGCGTTACCACAACGTGCGCAGCGTCAGGAACCCGGACGGCGAGACCATCGTGCTCAACAAGAACGCGTTCCTGACCGTCAACGACAAGGTCGGGCGCGAGCTTGAGACCTACTCGCTCGAGGTCGGCGCCGTCCTGACGGCGTCCGACAAGAGCAAGATCAAGAAAGGCCATGTCATCGCCCGGTGGGACCCCTACAACGTGCCGATCCACGCCGAGCAGAATGGCACGGTGGACTTCCACGACATTATCGAGGGCGTCACGATGCGCCGCGAGGTCACCGAGACTGCCGGCACCAAGATCACCCACGTGGTGATTACCGAGCACAAAGAAGAACTCCACCCGCAGATCATCGTGCGCGAGAAACGCGGCGGCGAGGCGCTCGGCTACTACTCGATCCCCGCCGGCGCGCACATCATGGTCAAGTCCGGCCAGCGCGTCAAAGCCGGCGAGCTCGTGGCCAAGACGCCGCGCAAGATCAGCAAGGTCAAGGACATCGTGGGCGGCCTGCCGCGTGTGGCCGAGCTGTTCGAGGCGCGCCGGCCCAAGGATGCCGCCGAGATCGCCAAGATCAACGGCGTTGTCGAGTTCCACGAGACGCAGAAGGGCAAACTGCGCATTGTGGTGCGCGACGAGAAGACCGGCATGGCCGAGGAGCACTTCATCCCGCTGAGCAAGCACCTGACCGTGGCCCGCGGCGACCAGGTCAAGAAGGGCCAGAAGCTGACCGAGGGGCCGATCGTGCCGCAGGAGATCCTCGAGGTGTGCGGGCCGCGCGAGCTTCAGGAGTACCTCGTGCGCGAGGTCCAGGAGGTCTACCGGCTCCAGGGCGTGGAGATCCACGACAAGCATATCGAGATCATCATTCGCCAGATGCTGCGCAAGGTCCATATCAACGACCCGGGTGACACTGACTTCCTCTACGGCGAGCAAGTGGACAAGGGCATCTTTGCCGACGTGAACAGCGAGGTCGGCGCGGCGGGCAAACGCCCCGCGGAGGCCGAGCCGCTATTCCTCGGCATCACCAAGGCCTCGCTCGGGGTCGAGAGTTTCATCTCGGCCGCCTCGTTCCAGGACACCACCCGGGTGCTGACCGCTGCCGCCGCCGCCGGCCGCGCCGACACGCTGCGCGGGTTCAAGGAGAACGTAATCATGGGACACGTCATCCCGGGGGGCACCGGCTTTGCCGCGAACCGCACGCTCAAGCTCAAGCGTATGGTCTCGGAGGCCGAGCTGGTCGAGGCGGCCCTCGGACCGGTCGGCGAGGAACAAGAGGCGGAAGCCGCCGCCGAGGTCGTGCAGCAGGCATCCGAGTAGGCGGGCCTACGAATGGGTCTGTGAAGCAGGGCACACAATGCCGTCCCTGTTCTTCGGGACAGGGGCTCAAGCGAGAGGACGAGAACTCAATGCCGACAATCAATCAGTTGATTCGCAAGGGTCGGAGGCCCAAGCATCACAAGACCAAGGCGCCTGCGCTCCAGCGCTGCCCGCAGCGGCGCGGGGTCTGCCTCCTGGTCAAGACCCAGACGCCGAAGAAGCCGAACTCGGCGCTGCGCAAGGTCGCGCGCGTCAGGCTCTCGAACGGCGTGGAGGTTTCCGCCTACATCCCGGGAGAGGGACACAACCTGCAGGAGCACTCGATGGTGCTCGTGCGCGGCGGCCGCGTCAAGGACCTGCCGGGCGTGCGCTATCACATCGTGCGCGGCGCGCTCGATGCGCTCGGCGTTGACGGGCGGCGCCGCGGGCGT
The DNA here is from genome assembly GCA_965369835.1 of uncultured bacterium. Lineage (GTDB taxonomy): Bacteria > Auribacterota > JABMQX01 > JAFGEW01 > JAFGEW01 > CBDUSE01. The sequence continues at coordinate 28,965 of CBDUSE010000002.1, read as the reverse complement.
TCCAAGTACGGCGCCAAGCGGCCGAAGCAGTAGGAGAGCCGCCATGCCGAGACGCAAGCGAGTCGGCCTCAAACGAGAGATCCCGCAGGATTCCCGCTTCGGCAGCGAGCTGATCCAGCGGTTCATTAACAAGGTGATGATCCAAGGCAAGAAGAGCATTGCCGAGCGCATCTTCTACGAGGCGATCGAGACGGCCTCGCACAAGCTTGGCGAGTCGGACCAGGTGGCTGTGCTCGAGAAGGCGATAGACAACGTCAGGCCGTTGCTCGCCGTCAAGTCGCGCCGGATCGGCGGCGCCACCTATCAGATCCCGATCGAGGTGCCGACGCACCGGCAGATCGCCCTTGCGATACGCTGGCTCATCGAGTTCGCCCGCGCCCGCAAGGGCATGCCGATGGCGCCTGCGCTCGCGGGCGAGCTGATGGACGCTTACAACGGCCAGGGCTCGGCGGTCAAGCGGCGCGAGGACACGCACAAGATGGCCGAGGCCAACAAGGCCTTCGCACACTACCGCTGGTAGGGAGTCCGCTGCCGTTGGCAGTGGCAGCCACAGGCACGAGAGGCAACGCCACAGAACAGCATAACGAGTCGAAATGGTGCAGGCGAATAGAGGAGTGGTCAAGGTGTCGTCGGAGGTGGCCCTAGAGAGGACGCGCAATATCGGGATTGCTGCCCATATTGACGCGGGCAAGACCACCACGACCGAGCGGATCCTCTTCTACACCGGCAAGCTCTACCGGCTTGGCGAGGTGGACGAGGGCACGACGGCGATGGACTGGATGCCTCAGGAGAAGGAGCGAGGCATCACTATCACCGCCGCCGCCACCACCTGCTACTGGCGCGACCACCGGATCAACATTATTGACACGCCCGGCCACGTAGATTTCACCGCCGAGGTCGAGCGGTCGCTCCGCGTGCTCGATGGCGCCATCACCGTGCTATGCGCCGTCGGCGGCGTCGAGCCTCAGTCCGAGACCGTCTGGCGCCAGGCCGACCGCTACCACGTCCCACGCATCGTCTTAGTCAACAAGATGGACCGCGTCGGCGCGGACTTCGAACGCGCCATTGAACAGTTGCGCACGCGGCTCGGCGCCGAGGCCGTCGCGATCCAGATCCCGATCGGCGTTGAGGACTCCTTTCGGGGGGTCGTGGATCTCATCGAGATGAAGGGCACCGTCTGGCAAGAGGAGAATCAGGGCGAACGCTTCGACGAGATCGAGGTGCCCGCCGAGCTCGTCGAGGAGGCGGAGCATCACCGCGCGTGGCTGCTCGAGCACCTCGCCGAGCACGACGAGACGTTTCTCGAGCAGTTCCTGGCCCACTCCTTTACCGCCGAGGACGTGCGCGCCGCGGTGCGCCGGCTCACCGTGGCCACCAAGCTCTACCCGGTGCTGTGCGGCTCGGCGCTCAAGAACAAGGGGATCCAGCCGCTGCTCGACGCCGTGACCTGCTACCTGCCGTCGCCGCTCGACGTGCCGTCCGTGTTCGGCGAGCATCCCAAGAGCGGCGGCGAGGAACACCGCCGTGCCGACGTCGAGGAGCCGTTTGCGGCCCTCGTCTTCAAGGTCCAGAGCGACAGCTATGTCGGACGCCTCGCGTACGTGCGCGTCTACTCGGGCCGCGCCGCCAAGGGTACGACCGTGCTCAACGCCAACACCGGCAAGCGCGAGCGGCTCTTGCGCATCCTCAGGATGCACGCCAACAGCAGCGAGGAGCGCGAGGCGTTGAGCGCCGGCGAGATCGCCGCCGTCGTCGGTCTGCGCGCCTCGCACACCGGCGACACGCTGTGCGACCAGAAGCATCCGCTCCGGCTCGAGCCGATCACGTTTCCCGAGCCGGTGATCTCCGTGGCGATCGAGCCGAAAACCAAGGCCGACCGCGAGAAGCTCAACGAGACGCTCCGGCGCCTGCGCGACGAGGATCCCACCTTCGTCACGTACGTGGACAAGGAGACCGGCCAACTGATCATCTCCGGCATGGGCGAGCTGCACCTCGAGGTGCTCAAGGACCGGATGCTGCGCGAGTTCAAGGTGCACGCCAACGTCGGCCGGCCGCAGGTGGCCTATCGCGAGACCGTCACCCGGTCGCACCGCGGCGAGGGCAAATGCATCAAGCAAACGGGGGGCAGGGGCCAGTACGGGCATGTCATCCTAGAGGTCGAGCCGCTCGAGCGCGGCGGCGGCTTCGAGTTCGAGAACGCCGTCACGGGCGGCGAGATTCCGAAGGAGTTCATCACCGCGATCGAGAAGAGCATCCGCGACAGTCTCGCCAGCGGGTCGCTCGGTGGGGCCACGGTCGTGGACGTGCGGGTGCGGCTCATTGGGGGGTCCACACACGAGGTGGACGCCTCCGCGCTCGCCTACGAGATCGCGGCCGGCCACGCATTTTGGGACGCCATGCGCCATGCCGAACCCGTGCTGCTCGAGCCCGTGATGCGCCTCGACGTAACCATGCCCGAGGAGCACGTCGGCGAGATCATTGCCGACCTCAAGACCCGCCGGGGCAAGGTGCGCAGCATTGATCGGCACCAGAACACGCACATCGTGCATGCCGAGGCGCCGCTCGTCGAGCTGTTCGGCTACTCGACGGCGATCCGCTCGCTCACCAAGGGGCGCGCCGCCTATTCGATGGAGCCGGTACGGTTCGAGGTCGTGCCGCCGGAGATCCAGCAGCGGATCATCGGCTAGACGATACAGATCCGAAGAGAATGAAAGAAATGCGAGGAGACCGAGGGCAGGAGGCTCTGAGCGCGTCATGGCGAAGGTGAAGTTCGAGCGGACCAAGCCGCACGTGAACGTGGGCACGATCGGGCACGTGGACCACGGCAAGACCACGCTGACGGCGGCGATCACGATGGTGCAGGCGGCCAAGGGGCTTGCGACGGTCAAGACCTACGACGAGGTGGCCAAGGCGAGCGAGTCGCAGGGGCGTCGCGATCCGATGAAGATTTTGACGATTGCGGTGAGCCACGTCGAGTATGAGACCGACAAGCGCCACTATGCGCACGTGGACTGTCCGGGCCACGCCGACTACGTCAAGAACATGATCACGGGCGCGGCGCAGATGGACGGGGCGATCCTGGTGGTGTCGGCTGCCGACGGGCCGATGCCGCAGACGCGCGAGCACATTCTGTTGGCGCGCCAGGTGGGGGTGCCCTCGATCGTGGTGTTTCTCAACAAGGTGGACACGGTGGACGACCCGGAGCTGTTGGATCTGGTCGAGCTCGAGATGCGCGAGCTGCTCAGCAAGTACGATTTTCCCGGTGACGACATTCCGATCATTCGCGGCGCGGCGCTCGCGGCGATGCAGCATCCGGACGATGCGGCCGCGACCGAGTGCATTCGGCAGCTCATGGACGCGATCGACGAGTACGTCCCAACGCCCAAGCGCGAGGTGGACAAGCCGTTTTTGATGGCGGTCGAGGACGTTTTTTCGATCACGGGTCGCGGCACGGTGGCCACGGGGCGTATCGAGCGCGGGGTGATCAAGGTGAGCGACGAGGTGGAGATCGTCGGCTTTGGCGAGACGCGCAAGACGGTGGCCACGGGCGTCGAGATGTTCCAGAAGCTTCTGGACCAGGGCCAGGCGGGCGACAACATCGGGGTGCTCCTTCGCGGCATCGCCAAGGACGAGGTCGAGCGCGGTCAGGTGTTGGCCAAGCCGGGTTCGATCACGCCGCATACGAAGTTCACCGGCGAGGTGTACGTGCTGACCAAGGAGGAGGGGGGTCGTCACACGCCGTTTTTCACGGGGTACCGGCCGCAGTTTTACTTTCGGACCACGGACGTGACGGGCACGGCGCAGCTTGGCGAGGGGGTCGAGATGGTGATGCCGGGCGACCGGGTCACGATCACCGTCGAGCTCATCAGCCCGATCGCCATGGAGAAGGGGCTGCGGTTCGCCATCCGCGAGGGCGGCCGCACCGTGGGCGCCGGCACCATCGTGGAGATCCTCGAGTAGCCTCGGCTCGAGCGTTCGGAGACCTGTCGGAGAGACGAAAGCACGAAGCAGAGAGAGGACGACATTGGAAGGGCAACGGATTCGCATACGCCTCAAGGCGTTCGATCACCGGATCCTCGACTATTGGGCCGAGGAGATCGTCGAGACGGCCAAGCGCACGGGCGCTTCGGTGACGGGGCCGATCCCGATGCCGACGCGCAAGGAGCGCTACACGGTGCTACGGTCGCCTCACGTGGACAAGAAGTCGCGTGAGCAGTTCGAGATCCGTACGCACAAGCGGCTGCTCGACATCCTGAGCCCGACGGCCAAGACGGTGGACGAACTGAAGAAGCTGAATCTTCCGGGCGGCGTGCACATCAACGTGAAGCTGGTCTAGGAGGGCGGCGGGCGCGAAAAAGGTGCGTTGTCAAAGATTCAATCTTGACGAAGAGGGCTCAATTAGACTATTTTTCAGGTTTTGCGTCTCTCGGGCCGTCTGGGAGGCCCGGTGAGGCGCTGTGCGGAGCATAAGAAGGTGGCGATGAACCTGTTAGGACGAAAACTCGGGATGCTGCAGCTCTTCGACGAGCGCGGCCATGCCGTCGGCGTGACCGTGCTCGAGGCCGGCCCGTGTGTGGTCACCCAGGTTAAGACCACCGAGAGCGACGGGTATGACGCGATCCAGATCGGGTTCCTCGACAAGAGGGAGCGCGTCACGACTAAGCCGCTGCGCGGGCACTTCAAGAAGGCCGGCGTGACGCCAAAACGCATGCTGCACGAGAGCCGGGTCGAAGACGCGAGCGCCTACACAGTTGGTCAGGAGCTCAAGGTCGGCGAGCTCTTCAAGCCGGGTGATTTCGTTGATGTGCAGGGCGTTTCCAAGGGCCGCGGCTTCGCCGGCGGGATCAAACGGCACGGGATGCGCCGCTCGCCCGAGAGCCACGGTGGCCGGACCCAGCGCCAGCACGGCTCGACGGGCCAGTCGGCCACCCCGTCGCGCGTGATCAAGGGCACCCGGATGCCCGGCCACATGGGGGCCCGGAAGGTGACGGTCCAGAGCCTGCGCATCGTGACCGTGCGCCCCGACGAGAACCAGCTCCTGATCGAGGGCGCGGTCCCGGGCCCGACCAACGGGATTGTCACCGTGTGCCAGGCGCTCAAGAAGCATTCAACCAAGAAGTAGTTTTGGGAAGAACCGTGGCACAGGTGCCGGTTTACAACGAAAAGGGCAAAGCGGTCGGCGAGGTGACGATTGCCGAGCGGATCGCCGCACGCGAGCCTCACCCGCAGGTGATCCGCGACTACGTCGTCGCAGTGCAGGCGAACCGGAGGCAGTGGTCGGCCAACACGCGCGATCGCAGCCAAGTCACCGGCTCGACGCGCAAGCCGTGGCGTCAGAAGGGGACCGGCCGGGCGCGGACCGGCACGCTCAAGTCGCCGTTGTTCCGTGGCGGCGGGACGATCCACGGCCCGAAGCCGAAGGGCAAGAGCGTGCGCGTGAACCTGCCGAAGAAGGTGAGGCGCTTGGCGCTCGAGACCGCGCTCGCGGACAAGGTGCGCGCCGAAAAGCTCGTCGTGCTCGAGACGCTCGAGATCGCCGAGCCGCGCACCCGGCTCATGGCGGCGCTTATGAAGTCGCTCAAGCTCGACGGCAAGGTGCTGCTCGTGGCCGGGGACGTCGGCGAGAACGTGCGGCTTGCGGCGCGCAACATTCCGAACCTGTCGCTCAAAGCGGCCCGGAACGTGAGCGCCATGGACGTGCTCCGGGCCGGCATGGTGGTGGTGACTCGCGACGGCCTCGAGCCGATGGGGCTCGCGGCGCCGGCCGAGGAAGGCGCGGCATGAGGAAGAGCGAGTACACGATCGTGCGCGAGCCGCTGCTCAGCGAGAAGGGCTCGGACCTCGGCGAGAAGCACAATCAGTATTTTTTCAAGGTGGCGCTCGACGCCAACAAGATCGAGATCAAGCGAGCCATCGAGAAGCTCTACAAGGTGAAGGTGACCAACGTCAACACGATGCGGATGAGTGGCAAGCGTAAGCAGTTGCGCCGCAAAGTCGGCTACACGCCGGACTGGAAGAAGGCTGTAGTCACGTTGAAGGAAGGCCACACCATCGAGTTCGTCTAGGAGCACAGCGCGACCAATGGGCGTGAGGAAACATAAGCCGGTGACCCCGTCATTGCGGTCCACCGTAACGCTCGACTCGAAGGGGCTCACCCGGAAGCGGCCCGAGAAGAGCCTGACCGAGTCGCTCAAGAGGACCGGCGGCCGCAACTCGAACGGGCGCATCACGGTGCGGTTCCGTGGCGGCGGTCACAAGCGGCTGTACCGGCGGATTGATTTCCGGCGCAACAAGGACGGCGTGCCCGCGGTAGTCGAGGCGATCGAGTACGACCCCAACCGCACGGCCAACATCGCGCTCCTCAAGTACGAGGACGGCGAGAAACGCTACATCATCGCGCCGCAAGGGCTCGGTGTGGGCGACACAGTCGTGAGTGGCGAGGAGGTCGAGACGAAGGCCGGCAACTGCATGCCGCTTAGCGCGATGCCGCTCGGCACCACGGTGCACAACGTCGAGCTCAGGCCGGGTCAGGGCGCCAAGCTGGTGCGCAGCGCCGGCCTGGGGGCCGACCTTCTGGCGCGCGAGGGCAAGTACGCGCACTTGAGGCTGCCGTCGGGCGAGGTCCGGCGCGTGCGCGTCGAGTGCCGCGCCGTCGTCGGCCAGGTGGGCAACGCCGAGCACGAGTCGAAATCGCTCGGCAAGGCGGGGCGCAAGCGCTGGCTCGGCAAGCGGCCGCACGTGCGCGGCGTCGCCATGAACCCGGTAGACCACCCGATGGGCGGCGGCGAGGGCCGCTCGAGCGGCGGCCGGCACCCATGCTCGCCGTGGGGCCAGCTCGCCAAGGGCTACCGGACGCGCAAGCGGCGTAAGTCAACCAAGCACATTGTCAAGCCGCGAACGGCGAAGCGATAGAGGCAGAGAAGATGTCGCGTTCGATCAAGAAGGGACCGTACGTGGACCCGAAGCTGCTCAAGAAGGTGCAGCGGATGGAGGCCGCCGGCGAGCGGCGCACGATCACTACGTGGTCGCGCCGCTCGATGATCGTACCGGAGTTCGTCGGCCACACGTTCGCCGTCCACAACGGGCGGAAGCACCTGCCGGTGTTTGTGAGCGAGAACATGGTCGGGCACAAGCTCGGCGAGTTCGCGCCGACGCGCACGTTTCGCAAGCACGCCGGGCAGAAGTAACAGGGGAGCGCCTGGTCCATGACCGAGGTCAAAGCGGTAGCCAAGTACGTGCGGGTCCCGCCTCGCAAGGCGAGGCGCGTTGTCGCGCTCATCCGCCGGCAGAACGCCGAGGCGGCGCTCGCGAGGATGCAGTTCGTCAAGTCCAAGGCCGCGCGGCTTGTGGCCCGGGTGCTCAAATCGGCGATCTCCAACGCGGAGAACAACGCGAAGCTCGACCGGTCGGCGCTGATCGTCAAGGACGCCATCGTTGATGAGGGCATCACTTGGAAAGGCCGGCGCACCCGGTGTCGGGGCGCGATCAACATCATTCGGCGGCGCACGAGTCATATCACCGTGGTGGTCGAGGAAGCCTAGCGCGCCGCGCGGGCGGTACGGAGGTGTTGCATGGGACAGAAAGTAAACCCGATCGGGTTCAGGGTGACCGTCAACAAGGACTGGCGGTCGGTGTGGTACGCGCCCAAGCGCGAATTCGGCGACTTGGTCCACGAGGACATTATGATCCGCGCCTTCATCCGCGAGCACCTGCCCTCGGCCGGTATCCCGGAAGTCGTAATCGAGCGGGGCAGCCGCGTCATCGTCAAGCTGCGCACCTCGCGTCCGGGCATTGTCATCGGGCGCAAGGGCCAGGAGATTGACCGCCTCAAGGAGGCGCTCTCCGACATGACGGGCAAGGAAGTCTACCTCGACGTGAGCGAGATCAAGCGACCGGAGCTCGAGGCGCAACTGGTGGCCGAGAACATTGCGTTGCAGCTCGAGCACCGGATCTCGTTCCGGCGCGCCATGAAGAAGGCGATCGGCATGGCGATGGATTTCGGCGCGCAGGGCATCAAAGTCTCCGTCGCCGGGCGGCTCGGCGGGCACGAGATGTCGCGCACCGAGCACGCCAAGGAGGGCAAGATCCCGCTGCACACGCTGCGGGCGGATATTGATTACGGGTTTGCCGAGGCGCGGACCACGTACGGCACGATCGGCGTCAAGGTGTGGGTTTTCAAGGGCGAGAAGCTGCCCGCGAAGAAGGAGTCGGCTCATGGCGCTCATGCCAAAGCGCGTTAAGCATCGCAAGGTGCATCGCGGCAGCCGGGCCGGGCTTGCCCGCCGCGCCAACGTGATCAGCTTCGGCGAGTACGGGCTCCAGAGCCTCGGCCGCGGCTGGATCGAGGCGCGCCAGATCGAGGCGGCCCGCGTGGCGATCAACCGCCACATCAAGCGGCGCGGCAAGATGTGGATTCGCGTCTTCCCGGACAAGCCGTACACGAAGAAACCGGCGGAAACCCGCATGGGCAAGGGCAAGGGCGCCCCGGAGGGCTGGGTCGCCGTCGTGCGGCCGGGCCGGATGCTCTTCGAGCTCGAGGGTGTGCCGTACAACATGGCGCAGGACGCGTTCCGGCTCGCGGCGGCGAAGCTGCCGTTTGCGACGCGTTTTGTGGCGCGCCGGCACTACGGCTAGCGCCCGCGGGCAGAGGACGGGCATGAAGGCAAAGGAACTGAGGGAGCGGACGCGCGACGAGCTCGACGAGCTCTACGACGACCTGCGCGAGGAACTGTTCAAGCTGCGGGCGCAGCGCGCGGTCTCCCAGCTCGAGAAGTCGCACCGGGTCAAAGAGGTGCGCCGCACGATCGCTCGCGTGCTGACGATCTTGAAGGACGGCGGCTACAGCCACGCGTGAGGCGCGGGCCGCAGGGGAGAGAGACAGAACCGATGACCGAAGCGGAACAACAGAGATCGGCGAGTACGGACCTCGGCGCGCCGGCGGCAAGAGCGGCTGCGCCATCGTCCAAGAACAGGCGCCGCGAGCGCACCGGCGTCGTCGTGAGCGACACAATGAGCAAGACCGTCGTGGTGCGCGTCGAGCAGGTCTATCGCCACCCGCAGTACGAGAAGGTGGTGCGCCGCTCGCGCAAGTTCTACGCGCACGATGAGGCCGAGACCGCGCGCGTGGGCGACACGGTGCGCATCCGCGAGACGCGGCCGCTGAGCAAGCTCAAGCGCTGGCGAGTCGTCGAGGTGATCAAGTCGGCGCATGGATCGGAGGCAGGGAGTAGGCCCGGAGCGTGATCCAACAAGAGACAAAGCTCGACGTGGCGGACAATACCGGCGCGCGGCGCGCCCAGTGCATCCGGGTGCTCGGCGGCTCGAGACGCCGCTATGCGCACGTGGGCGACATTATCGTGGCCTCGATCAAGGAGGCGACGCCCGACGCGGCCGTCAAGAAGAAATCGGTCGTCAAGGCGGTCGTGGTGCGCACGCGCCGCGCGATCCATCGGGCCGACGGCTCGACGCTGCGGTTCGACTCGAACGCGTGCGTCATCATTGACGACAACCGCAACCCGAAGGGGACGCGCATCTTCGGCCCGGTCGCACGCGAGCTGAGGGACAAGAACTTCATGAAGATCATCTCGCTGGCGGAAGAGGTGCTCTAGCAATGGCTATCAAGGCACATATCCGGCGCGACGACATCGTCGAGGTGCTCGCCGGGCGCGACCGCGGCAAGCGGGCGCGGGTGTTGCGTGTTTACCCGAAGAAGGAGCGGGCCCTGGTCGAAGGGGTGAACTTCATCACCAAGGCGATGCGCCCCGACCCGAAGCTGAACCAGTCCGGTGGCTTCCTCAAGAAGGAGAGCCTGATCCATATCTCGAACCTGCGCCGGGTCAGCGAGGGCGCCAAGCCCAGGAGAGGAGCCGAGTAGGAGCCGATGCCGCGCTTGCTCGACCAGTATAAGGAAAGCGTCGTGCCCAAGATGATGGAGCGGTTCGGCTACCGCAACGCCATGCAGGTGCCGCGCCTGCGCAAGGTCGTGCTCAACATGGGGCTGGGCGAGGCGATGCGCGACAAGGAGATCATTGGCGACGCGGTCGGGCAGCTCGCCATGCTCAGCGGCCAGCGGCCCGTGGTGACCCAGGCGCGCCGGAGCATCGCGGGCTTCAAGCTGCGCCAGGGCATGCCGATCGGCGCCAAGGTGACGCTGCGCGGTCCGCGCATGTACGAGTTCGTCGAGCGGCTGGTGAGCGTGGCGATCCCGCGCATCCGCGACTTCCGGGGCCTGCCGCGCACGCTTGACGGCCGCGGCAATTTCAACATGGGGCTGACCGAGGCGACCGTCTTCCCCGAGGTGAACGCCGATAAGGTCAAGCGGGTGCAGGGGCTCAACATCACGCTCGTCACCTCGGCCAAGACCGACGAGGAGGCCCTCGGGTTCTTCGAGCTCATGGGGATACCGTTCAAGCGCACGTAACCGCAACAGGTGGAGCCGATACGTCGTGGCACGAAAGGCATTGATCGAGAAGAGTCACCGCAAGCCCAAGTTCGCCGTGCGCCGCTACAGCCGGTGCCGCCGGTGCGGCCGGCGTCGGGGCTACATGAGGAAGTTCCAGCTCTGCCGGATCTGCTTCCGCGAGCTGGCGAGCGCCGGGCTGATCCCCGGCGTAATCAAGGCAAGCTGGTGATGGGGCGGACGAGGACCGGGCACACAGGAGAGCGACGCAAGCGATGTCAATGAGCGACCCGATAGCCGATCTGCTCACGCGGATTCGCAACGCGAACCAGGCACTCAAGCCGTACGTGGACGTCCCCGCCTCACGGCTCAAGGGCGACGTGTTGCGCGTGCTGCGCGAGACGCGATACATTGACGGGTTCGACGCGCTCGACGACGACAGGCAGGGGGTGCTGCGCGTCTACCTCAAGTACACGCCCGAGCGTGAGCGCGTGATCGCCGGCCTGCGCCGCGTCAGCCGGCCCGGGCTCCGCAAGTACGTCAAGGCCAAGCAGGTGCCGCGCGTGCTCGGCGGCCTCGGCGTGGCGGTCATCACCACCCCCAAAGGGGTCATGACCGACGAGGAATGCCGCCGCGAGAACGTCGGCGGCGAAGTGATCTGCTACGTCTGGTGAGAAGGGAGACACGAAGCGATGTCGAGGATTGGCCAACTGCCGATCGCGCTCGAACCAGGCGTTGAGGTTCAGGTGGGCAACGGCGCAATCACCGTGAAGGGTCCGAAGGGGACGCTGACGCGGCCGATCAGTCCGCGCATCACGGGCACCGTCGAGGACGGCCGGGTCTGCTTCAAGCGGGCCGGCAACAGCAAGCAGGACCGGGCGCTGCACGGCACCACCCGGGCGATCGTGGCCAACATGGTCGAGGGCGTCACGAAGGGCTTCGAGAAAAAGCTCGAGATTCACGGCGTCGGCTATCGGGCACGGCTCTCGGGCCGCACGCTCGATCTCTCGGTGGGCAAGGTGCGGCCGTGCGTCTATCCCCTTCCCGAGGGGATCGAGGTGACGATCGAGAGGAACACCCTGCTCACGGTCTCGGGCATTGATAAGCAGCTGGTGGGGCAAGTGGCGGCCGATATTCGCCACTTCCGCCCGCCGGAGCCGTACCTCGGCAAGGGGATCCGGTACGCCGACGAGCACGTCCGGCGCAAGGCCGGAAAGACCGTCGGTTAGAGGCGAGGCAATGGGACAAGCCGTTGACAGGAGAACAGGGCGGCAGCGGCGCCGCTGGCGTATCCGCAAGAAGGTACGCGGCACGGCGGACCGGCCCCGCATCTGCGTCTACAAGAGCAACACGAACCTGCACCTGCAGGCGATTGACGACGAGGCGGGCGCGGTGCTCGCTGCGGCCTCGACCGTCATGGCCGACTACCGCCGCCTCGGCCTTGCCGGCTCGAAGAACATGGAAGCGGCCCGCGCCGTCGCCGGCCTGTTGGCCAAGCGCCTGGCCGACAAGGAAATCACGGCGGTCGTCTTCGACCGCAGCGGCTACCGGTTCCACGGGCGTGTCAAGGCGGTCGCCGAGGCGCTGAGGGCCGCGAAGATCACTGTCTGATTCAGCAGAAGGAGAGCGCGTCATCGTGGCGGTCCAGCAGAGATCCCAATCAAGGGGGCGACCCCGAGAGGAGAAGCCCCAGAGCGAGCTGATCGAGACAATTGTCAGCATCAACCGCTGTGCCAAGGTCGTCAAGGGCGGCCGGCGGTTCAGCTTCAGCGCGCTGGTCGTCGTCGGCAACGGCGCGGGCCGCGTCGGCGCCGGGCTCGGCAAGGCGAACGGCGTGGCCGAGGCGATCAAGAAGGGGATCGAGCAGGCGAAGCGGGCGATGTTCGCCATCCCGATGGTGAACAGCACCATCCCGCACCCGATCATCGGCAAGTTCGGCGCGGGCCGCGTCATGCTCAAGCCGGCCTCGCCCGGGACCGGGATCATCGCCGGCGGCGGCGCACGCGCCGTGCTGCAGGCGGGCGGGGTGCGCGATGTGCTGACCAAGAGCCTCGGCTCGAACAACCCGCTCAACGTCGTCAGCGCCACTATCGCCGGGCTCAAGGCCCTGCGGCGCCGCGAGGAAATCGAACGGCTCAAGGAGACCGGCAGGCGTGTCACTGAGTAGCCTCAGCAACACAGAGCGGCGCAAGGCGCGCAAGCGCATCGGCCGCGGCACGGCGTCGGGCCAGGGCGGCACCGCCGGCAAAGGCCACAAGGGCCAACGGGCCCGTTCGGGCGCGCCCCGACGGTTGTGGCATGAGGGCGGCCAGATGCCGCTCTATCGGCGGCTGCCGAAGAAGGGCTTCAATAACAACCGGTTCAAGAAGCGCTACGCGCTCGTCAACGTGCGCGATCTCGCGCGCTTCGACGCGGGCACCGAGGTGACGCCCGAGCTCCTCAAGGCGCGCGGCCTCATCAAGAAGGTGCTCGATGGAGTGGCCGTGCTCGGGGACGGGGAGATCGGCGTCGCGCTCGCGGTCACGGCGCACCGCTTCAGCGCGGGGGCGCGCGCCAAGATCGAGCAAGCCGGCGGCACCTGCACGGTGATTGGGTAGAACGATGCTGCGCGCGCTCGCCAACGTCTTTCGCATCCACGACCTGCGGCGCAAGGTGATCATCACCCTGCTGCTGCTGGCCGCGTGCCGCGTCGGAGCGCACATCCCAACGCCGGGTGTCAACGGGGATGCGCTCGAAGAGATCTTCCGCAGTCAGGCCGGCGGGGTCGGCGGCACGCTGCTGAGCTTCATCAACATGTTCTCCGGCGGCGCGTTCCTGCGGGCGACCATCGTTGCGCTCGGCATCATGCCCTACATCAGCGCCTCGATTATCCTACAGCTTCTGACGGCCGTCGTGCCGGCGCTCGAGCGGCTCGCCAAGGAGGAAGGCGAGGAAGGCCGGCGCAAGATCACCCAGTACACTCGCTACGGCACCGTCATCTTATGCCTGTTCCAGGGCTATTTTATGGCGGGGTATATCGAGAACATGAATCAGTTGGCGCTCTCGATGGGCGTCGCGAGCCAGGTCGTCACGCAGGGCGGGCTCGGGTTTCGACTGGTCACAGCGTTGACGATGACGGTCGGGACGATGTTCCTGATGTGGGTCGGCGAGCAGATCAGCGAGCGCGGCGTCGGCAACGGGATTTCGCTCATTATTACTATTGGCATTATCTCGCGCGTGCCCGTGGCGATTGCGGACACGTGGCGCAACCTGTCGCTGATTGATCCGAACGCCCGCGTGCTGCCGCCATACATGCTCCTGCTGCTCATCGCCGTGTTCGTCGTGGTCGTGATGGGGATCATTATCGTCACACGAGGCCAGCGCCGCATCCCGGTACAGCAGGCCAAGCGGATCGTCGGCCGCCGCATCTACAGCGGCCAGTCGAGCTACCTGCCGCTGCGCGTCAACTACGCCGGCGTGATCCCGATCATCTTCGCCTCGTCGCTGCTGATGTTCCCGGCGACGCTGGCGCAGTTCTTCCCGGGCGTGGGCGCGCTCGAGTTGCTCAGGAACCTGCTCTCGCCGGGGGCGTGGCTCTACACGAGCGTGTACGCGCTGCTGATCATCTTCTTCTGCTACTTCTGGACGGCGACGCAGTTTGACCCGATCAAGATGTCCAACGATATGAAGAAAAACGGCACGTTCATCCCCGGCAAGCGCCCCGGCAAGCCGACCGCCGAGTTCCTCGACCGCACGATGAATCGCCTGGTGCTCTCGGGTGCGCTGTTCCTGGCGGCGATCGCGGTGTTTCCGGCGCTGCTGACGCGCGCGCACGCGGGGGTTACTTATTCGATGGCGCAGTACTTCGGCGGCACGGGCCTGCTGATCATCGTCGGCGTGATGCTCGACACGATGGGCTCGGTCGAGTCGCACCTACTGATGCGCCATTACGACGGCTTTATGAAAAAGGGCCGCTTGCGGGGGCGGTATTGATGAGCGGACGTCGCTCCATCGTCATCTTTGGCCCTCCGGGCGCGGGCAAGGGGACCCAGGCCGAGCGGCTCGTCCGAGATTTCGATCTCGAGCACGTCGCCACTGGCGACATCTTGCGCGAAGCGGTCGCGGGCGACACGCCGCTCGGCCGGCAGGCGAAGCAATATATGGACGCGGGCACGCTCGTGCCCGACGAGGTGATTATCCCGATCGTCGAGGAGCGGATGCGCGCGGCGCCCCCCGAGCGGGGCTTCCTCTTCGACGGGTTCCCGCGCACGATCCCGCAGGCCACGATGCTCTTCGAGGCGGCCCGGCGGGTCGGCGCGCCGATCGAAAAGGTGATCTATCTCAATACGCCGCCCGAGGTGATCGTCAAGCGGCTCACAAGCCGCCGCATTTGTCGCCGGTGCGGCGCGGTGTACAACACCGTGACGATGCCGCCGAAGGCGGCGGGGGTGTGCGACGCCTGTGGCGGCGAGATCTACCAGCGCGACGACGACACGGAGGCGACGATCCTCAACCGACTCAGGGTCTACGAGGAGCAGACCGCCGACGTGATGAGGTTCTATCGGGACCAGGGGCTGGTCGTTGAGATTGACGGCGCCCTGCCGGCCGAGGAGTCGTACCCGGCCATCGCGGCAAGCCTCGGTGCGGCGCCATGATCATTTACAAGAGTGACCGGGAGATCGCGAAGCTCGGCGAGGCGGGCCGGATCGCGGCAACCATTCGCGACGCAATCTGCGCCCAGGTCGCGCCCGGGGTGACCACCGAGGACCTCGAGCGAGAGGCGTGCCGGCTCATGGAGGAGTACGGCGTCGTCTCGGCGTTCAAGGGCTATCGGGGCTACCCGGGCTTCATTTGCGCTTCGGTCAACGAGGAGATCGTGCACGGCATCCCGGGTCCGCGCGAGCTCGTCGAGGGCGATATCGTCAGCCTCGACGTGGGGATTCGCCACGAGGGGTTTATCGGCGATACCGCCCGGACGGTCCCCGTCGGTGACGTGGACGAGCTGAAGCGGCGCCTCCTCGAAGTGGGCGAGCGCTGCCTCGAGGCCGCGATCTCTGCGGTCACCCAAAGGGGCCGGCTCGGCGACGTCTCGCACGCCGTGCAGTCAACCGCCGAGGCGGCGGGCTTTTCGGTCGTGCGCGACTTCGTCGGTCACGGCGTGGGCCGCGACATGCACGAGGAGCCAAAGGTGCCCAACTACGGGCGGCCCGGCACGGGACCGCCGCTCGGACGCGGCATAGTGATCGCGATCGAGCCGATGGTGAATGCGGGAACGTACGAAACGCGAGTGCTTGACAACAACTGGACGGCGGTGACGGCCGATGGGCTGCCGTCGGTCCATTTTGAACACACCGTTGCAGTGACGCGGGACGGTCGCGAGGTGCTGACCGCATGTCCAAAGACGATGTAATTCGCGTCGAAGGCGTGGTCAAGGAGCTCCTGCCCAACACGATGTTCCGGGTGGAGCTTGAAACCGGGCACCGGATTTTGGCGCACATCTCCGGCAAGATGCGTATGCACTTTATCCGCATCCTGCGCGGCGACAGAGTGACCGTCGAGATGACGCCTTACGATTTGACCAAGGGGCGCATCGTGTATCGGGAGAAGTATCAAAGATGAAGGTCCGGGCATCAGTCAAACGCATCTGCGAGCGCTGCAAGGTGATCCGGCGCAAGGGCGTGCTGCGCATTATCTGCACGAACCCGCGCCACAAGCAGCGCCAGGGCTAGACGGCATCGAACGGAGGGTCAAACGTGCCACGTATCGTTGGGGTAGACATTCCGAAAGAAAAGCGCATCGAGGTGGCGCTCACCTACATCCACGGGATCGGCCCGGCACGCACGAAGGCGGTCCTGCAGGAGGCGGGCGTTGATCTCGACGTGCGGGCGAAGAACCTGACGCCCGACGAGGTAGGGCGGATCAC
Source organism: uncultured bacterium (assembly GCA_965369835.1). Taxonomy (GTDB): domain Bacteria; phylum Auribacterota; class JABMQX01; order JAFGEW01; family JAFGEW01; genus CBDUSE01. The sequence goes on along the minus strand of CBDUSE010000002.1, from coordinate 12,664 downwards.
CGAGGTGTTGGGACGCGTCCCGTACCCGATCGAGGGCGACTTGCGCCGCGAGGTGCAGGGCAACATCAAGCGGCTCATCAGCATCCACTCGTATCGCGGGCAGCGCCACACGCTGAGCCTGCCGGCGCGCGGCCAGCGCACGCACACCAACGCGCGCACCCGCAAGGGGCCGCGTCGCGCCACCGTGGCGCTCAAGCGCAAGGTGACCAAGTAGTCGAGGAGGGAGAGGCCTGTGGCAAAGGGTGAACCGAAACGCGCCGGCCGCCGTGGGACCGGCCGGCGACGAATCAGCAAGGTCGTGCCTGGGGGCATTGCCCACATCCAGGCGACGTTCAACAACACGATCGTGACGATCACGGACCCGTCCGGTAAGGTGCTCGCCTGGTCGAGCGGCGGCAAGGTCGGCTTCTCCGGCTCGCGCAAGAGCACCGCGTTCGCCGCGCAGCTCGTCGCCGACGACGCCGGCAAGGCCGCCAAGGCGTACGGGATGCGCGAGATCAAGGTCTACGTCAAGGGCCCCGGCAGTGGGCGCGAGAGCGCCATCCGTGCCCTGCAAGCCGTGGGGCTCAACATCACGATGATCAAGGACGTGACACCGATCCCGCACAACGGGTGTCGCGCGCCGAAGCGACGGCGCGTGTAGGCGCACCGAAGCGACGGCGTGTCTAGCGGGGCGCTCCGGCAGCACGCGCCGGGCAACAGGGGTTTGAGACTCTACACACGTTGGGAGTGGAAGCGAAATGGCCGTCAAGCTTGGTCGTTTTGAACTACCGAACCGGTTGGTGAAGGACGAGAAAACGGCGACGGACACGTACGCCCGCTTCGTCGCGGAGCCGTTCGAGGCCGGCTTCGGCCACACGATCGGCAACTCGCTGCGGCGCGTGCTGCTCTCGTCGCTCGAGGGCGCGGCGATCACGGCCATCAAGATCGCCGGCGTGCAGCACGAGTTCTCCACGATGAAGGGCGTGGTCGAGGACGTCGCCGAGATCGTGCTGAACCTCAAGAAGGTGCTCTGCGTGTCGCACTCGCGCAAGACGCGCCAGCTCGGCCTCAGCGTCAAGCGCGAGGGCGAGGTGACCGCCGCCGACATCGAGACCGACGGCACCGTCGAGATCCTCAACCCGGAGCAGCACATCTGCACGCTGAGCGAGAATCGTCGTCTCAAGATGGATCTCGACGTGAGCGTCGGTCGCGGCTACAAGCCGAGCGAGCTCATCAAGGGCGAGGACGACCCCATCGGCAAGATCGCGATGGACGCGCTGTTCAGCCCGGTGCGCAAGGTCAAGTACTACACCGAGAACACGCGCGTCGGCCAGCAGATGAACTACGATCGCCTCGTCGTGGAAATCTGGACCGACGGCCGGCTCACGTCCGACGAGGCGCTCAAGCAGGCGTCCGCCATCCTGCGCCGTCACCTCGACGTGTTCGTTGATTACGAGGAGGCGTACGTTGAGTTCGAGGTGCCTAAGCGCGAGCGCAAGGACGAGGAGGAGGAGCTGCGCAAGCTGCTCATGATGCCGATCACCGAGATCGAGCTCTCCGTGCGCGCCGCCAACTGCATCGCCAACGCGCAGATCGCCACGATCGGCGACCTCGTGCAGAAGACCGAGGCCGACATGCTCAAGTACCGCAACTTCGGCAAGAAGTCGCTGGCCGAGATCAAGGGCATCCTCGAAGGGATGGGCCTTGGCCTTGGGATGAAGGTTGATACCGTGCTCGCCCGGCGCGAGGACGGCGACGAGGAACAGGGCGAGGACTAGCAGCTCATGCGGCACCGCAAGATCAGAGGACACCTCGGCCGGACGTCGGCGCACCGTCGCGCGATGATCAACAACATGATCACATCGCTCTTCGCTCACGAGCGCATCCGCACGACCGTCACCAAGGCCAAAGCGGCCCGGCGCGTCGCCGAGCGCATGATTACCTTTGCCAAGCGCGACACCCTGCACGCACGGCGACTGGCGCATCGGCGCATCCGCGACAAGGAGGTGCTCCAGAAGCTCTTTGCCGTGCTCGGCCCGCGCTATCAGGATCGCCCCGGCGGCTACACGCGCGTAATCCGCATCGCGCCTCGCACGGGCGACGGCGCAGAGCTGGCGATCCTCGAGCTCGTCGGTCGCTTCGCTGCGCCCGGCCCGACCACCGAGGAGAAGCCGAAACGCAAGCGCAGAAAGCGCGCCGAGCCGGACGAGGCCGCGGAGGAAGCCGCCCCTAAGGCCGACGCGGCTCAGCCCGAGCCTCAGGAAGAGACCGCCGAGGGTGTGGCCGGCGAAGAGGAGCCTGCCGAGGCCCAGGCGCCCCCTCCCAAGGCGGAGCCGAGCGGCGAGCCGGCGGAAGAAGCGAAGCCGAAGAAGAAGGCCCGCCGTCGCTTCCTCGGTAGGAAGAAGCGCGGCGAGTAGCCGCCGGCGCACCGTCCCGCCAGGATCGTTCCGTCCTTAGCCCATCCCGTCGTGGTGTGCTATACTGCTGCTCCGATGTATCCACGGAACTGTGAACCATGGAATTGCTCCGCATTGGCGCGTCAAAAGACCGCGCGCTGCTCGACCGGCTGCTGAACCGGCGTTCGATCGAGCGCGGCATCGAGGCCCGAGTGCGCCCGATCGTCGAGGCGGTGCGCCGCCGCGGCGACACGGCTGTCGTCCAGTTCACGCGCAAGTTCGATGGCGTGAGACTCTCGCCCGGCCGAATCCGCGTGTCGCGACGGGAACTCGAGGCGGCCCTGAACGCCGCGCCGCCGAAGCTCGTCCGTGCGCTCAAGGCGGCCAAGCGCAACATCGAGGCATATCACCGCCGGCAGCGCCGCAAGTCGTGGACGATGAAGGCGCGCAGCGGGGCCGTGCTCGGCGAGCGCATTCTGCCGCTTCGGCGCGTGGCCGCCTATGTCCCCGGGGGCGTGGCGTCGCTTGTCTCGACGGTGCTGATGAGCGTTGTGCCCGCCAAGGTGGCCGGCGTGGGCGAAGTGGTGATCGCCACGCCACCCGGCAAGCGCGGGCGAGTCGCTCCGGCGATCCTCGTCGCGTGCGCGCTCTGCGGCGTCGAGGAGGTCTACCGGATCGGCGGCGCCCAGGCGATTGCCGCGCTCGCCTACGGCACCCGTAGCGTCGCGCGCGTGGACAAGATCGTCGGTCCCGGCAACATCTTCGTGATGACGGCCAAGAAGCTCGTCTACGGCGTAGTCGGGCTCGATGCGCCGTTGGGGCCGAGCGAGGTGCTCGTGCTCGCGGACGCGACGGCTGACCCACGCTGGGTCGCTGCCGACATCGTCTCGCAGGCCGAGCACGGCACCGGTCACGAGTTCGCCGTGCTTGTGACCACCTCGAAGCGTCTCGCCGAGGCGGTCCGCATGCAGATCCGCGCGCAGCTCGACGAGCTGCCGGTGCTCTCACGCATGCGCATACGGCACGAGCGCGGGATCGCGCTCGTGCTCGCGCCGAGCATGCCGAAGGCGATCGAGTTCGCCAACGCGTTCGCTGCTGAGCACCTCGAGATCATCGCGCGCGACGCACGGCGCCTCAGCGCCTCGATCACGAGCGCCGGCGCGATCTTTATAGGTCCGTACTCGCCCGTGCCCGTCGGCGACTTCGCCGCCGGGCCAAGCCACTGCCTGCCCACCGGCGGCGCGGCAGCGATGTTCTCGGGCCTTTCCGTGGATGACTTCGTCAAGCGCGTCAGCACGATCGAGTGCTCGCGCGCGGCGCTCGAGAAGCTCGCGCCTATCGTCGAGGAACTGGCCGAAGCCGAGCAGTTGCCGGCCCATGCGCGCGCCGTCCGGGCGCGACTGGAACGATGAGCGGCCGCGGGTACTTCCGAAAGGCCGTCGAGGCGCTGGAGGCATACATGCCGGGCATCCAGCCCGAAGGGGACGGCTGGCTCAAGCTTAATACGAACGAGAACCCCTTCCCGCCCTCGCCGCGCGTGCTCGAGGCCGTGCGAAAAGCGGCGGACGAACGCCTCGCGCTCTATCCGAACGCCACGGCCGAGTCGGTCCGCGTCGCCGCGGCGGCAACGTTCGGCGTCACGCCCGAGATGGTGCTCGTCGGCAACGGCGCCGACGAGGTGCTCACGATAATCACGCGCGCACTGCTCGACAAGGGCGATCGCGTTCTCGTCGGCGACCCGACGTACACGCTCGTCGAAGTGCTCGTGGCGATCCAGGAGGCGCGGCTCACCCGCGTGCCGCTCCGCAGGGATTTTTCGCTGCCGGAGCGCTTTTTCGGCCGGCCCGCCAGGCTCGTCTATCTGCCGAACCCGAACGCGCCAACGGGCGTCCTGCATTCGCTCGACGAGGTGGACCGCCTGTGCGAGACGAGCAATGGCGTCGTCGTGCTCGACGAGGCGTACGCCGATTTCGCCCGCGAAAACGGCCTCGCGCTCGTGCACAAGTGCTCGAACCTCATCGTGCTGCGGACGCTGTCGAAGTCGTACTCGCTCGCGGGCATGCGGGTCGGCTTCGCGATTGCGCAGCCGGGGCTGATCTCCGGCTTGATGAAGGTGAAGGATTCGTACAATATGAACGCGCTGAGCCAGGTCGCGGCGGTAGCGGCCCTCGATGACCGCGCGTATTCGCAGCAGTGCGTCCGGCGCGTTGTCGAGCAGCGTGAGTTCCTCGCGAGGGCGCTCGGAGCGCTCGGCTTCACGGTCGTGCCGTCGGAGGCGAACTTCGTCTTTGCGAAACCGCCGAAGCGGCCGGCGAAGGCTTTTTGGGAGGAGCTTGTATCACGGAAAGTGCTCGTGCGCTACTTCGACCGGCCGCGCGTGAGCGACTACCTGCGCATCACGGTCGGCAGCGAGAAGCAGAACCACGAGCTGCTCGAGGCGATGAAGTTGACAATGATCAGCCTCGGCATGGAAGTGCCCGACGCGCCCTCCGGCGTCGTTGAGTTGTAGGGAGCAGTGGCTATGGCGAAGACAAGGCCCACGAAGCGGCGCACGAAGCGGTCCACGAAGGGGCCCACGAAGGGGCCCACGAAGGGGCGCACGAAGCGGCGTGCGAAACGGTCGGCCTCGTTCGACCGCAAGACGAAGGAGACCCAGGTGGCGCTTGCGCTCGCGCTTGACGGCACCGGCACGACGCGGATCTCGACGACGATCCCGTTCTTCAATCACATGCTCGAGCTCGTCGCCACCCATGGCCTCTTCGACATCACAATCAGGGCGCGCGGCGACACCGACGTGGACGACCACCACCTCGTCGAGGACGTCGGCATCGTGCTCGGCAAGGCGCTCGTCGAGGCACTCGGCGACAAGCGGGGCATCGTCCGCTACGGCAGCGCCACCGTGCCGATGGACGAGGCGCTCGCCACCGCGGCCGTGGACCTGAGCGGCCGGGCGTTCTTCCGCTACGACGCCGCGCTGCCGGCGAAGAAGATCAAGCGGTTCGAGGTGCAGCTCCTCGAGGAGTTCTTGCGCGCGTTCGCCTTCAACGCGCAGATGACGCTGCACGTCGTGCTGGAGGCGGGCCGCAACACGCATCATTGCGTCGAGGCGATCTTCAAGGCGGTTGGCCGCGCGCTGGATGCGGCGACGCGGGTTGATGCGCGCCGCGCGGGCGTGCCGTCGAGCAAGGGGGTGCTGTGATCGCGATCGTTGATTACGGCATGGGTAACCTGCGCAGCGTGCAGAAGGCGTTCGAGTACATCGGCGCCGAGGCGGTGCTCACCTCGGATCGCGCGACGATCGAGTCGGCCAGAGGGCTGGTGTTCCCGGGCCAGGGCTGCTATCCGGACGCGATGCAGCAGCTCAACGAACTCGGGCTCGTCGAGGTCCTGCGCCAATGGGTGCGGGCGGGACGCCCGTTCCTCGGCGTGTGCCTCGGGCATCAATTGATCTTCGAGGAGAGCGAGGAAGGCGGGCGTGTCGAGGGGCTCGGCCTGATGCCGGGGCGGGTGGTGCGCTTCTCGCCCGGCAGGAAGATCCCGCACATGGGCTGGAACTCGATCCACAAGACCGAGGCGGGCAAGGCGTGCCCGCTGCTCGAGGGCGTCAAGGACGGCGCCTACTTCTACTTCGTTCACTCCTACTATCCCATTCCCGAGGACGGGTCGCTGGTCGCCGCGACGACCGACTACACGGACACCTTCGCCTCCGTCGTCTGGAAAGAGCGCTTCTTCTCAACGCAGTTTCACCCTGAGAAGAGTCAGGCGGCCGGCCTGCGCGTCCTCGAGAACTTCATCTCCCTCCTTTAATATTCTGTCCCGGGAGCTCCTGCACAAAACATGGTCCGTTTCCTCGGTGCCCTGAAAGGGCTGCGTAGAAAAGCCCAGGGTCAGCGAAGCGGCTCCCCTGAGTGCCATCGAAGGGCCACCCTGGGTGAGTGAGCGAGCCAACAGAAACCCATAGCCTGAAAGGCTTGCATAGGGAGCGCTGTCCCAATTTTATCCGGTCGGCACGAGTGTTGCTTGCTTTGCACCCGTATCGTGGCGGCGGTGCGATGCCGCCGGGTCACGGGAGCGGGGGCATTGTGGCCGGCGAAGTTGTCTTTGCGATGGAGGCCGATCCCATTATGGACGAGCAACAGGTCAAAGCAAAGTTCCGGCAGTGGTTCATGCGGTTCCGGTCGCGCAAGCCCGACCAGCAGGAAAAGGTCCAGCTTGTCATCGGCGGCGCGCTCTATATCATTCTGAGCATCATCGCTCTCATCGAGCTCGAGTGGAGCCGGCTCAAGGGCGGCGTCATCCTGCTCGAGGTGGTCCGAGCGCTCATCGAGGTCGGGCTGGGCGGGGCGGCGATCTGGCTCGGGCTGAAGGTGAACGATCCGGCTCGACGGGGCCGATTGGTATTTCTCTTCATTCTTGGCCGGGTTGCGTACGCGGCGATTGTCTATCCCGTGCTCGTGTTCATTTTCTACGGGAGGGAAGCGGCCGCGCTCACGTTCCAGATCGGATTCGGTGCGTTCAGCTTCCTGGTCGTGTTCCTTCCTTCAATCTTTGCGGCCAGTTTGCGCATCAAGAGCTATTTCCCCGAGCTGCAGGAAGGAAACCGGGTTGCCACGCTTACGAGCGGGATCATCAGTGTGATCGTGCTGCCCTTCCTCGCCCTTTCCCTCGGGTTGATCTCACTGATCATGTATCTGCCCGACGTCGGGCCTCAACTCGGGATTGACGAGGCGGCGCGGCAGGCGCTCTCCAGAGGCATCACGCCTGTGGTGCTTGGTTTCTTCATCATGTTTGTCGGTTTCATCTTCGCGACACTCTCGGCCTGGTCAATGCGACGGCCGGGGCTCCTGCGCTTCAAGCTGATCGTAGCCCGGACGAATTTCCGGTTCGCCTATCTGTGTTTCGGTCTCGGCGCGGTTGCCTTTGCGTTCCGCCTGACCGAGGAGAGATTCTGGACGGATGTGTGGCACCTGGTGCCGTGGCTGTTGACGATGGTTGCCCTGGCGGGGATTCAGATCCCGGCGCTGACGGGCTGGTGGCGGGTGCAGATCCTCAAGGAGGTGCGGGGCGAGTACTCGCCTGCCGCCTCATCGAGGATTCGGCGGCTAATGACTCGCTGCGCCCGCAACGAGTTCGTTCCGGAGCCGGACGGCCTTGCCCTGCAGCGTGCGGTCACGGGGCTCGACGTGATGGACGGGATGCCGGCGGGCGACACGTCCGCCGCTGTCGCGATCAAGGGCGACGTGGTCAGCATCAAGTACAAGCCGAGCGATGAGGAGGTGGTGGTCGAGCTCATCGGGCCCGAGGACTTTGAGGAGGAACGGCGTGCGATGAGCTCGCTCCGGCAGGACTTCTCGGCGGCGAGGCGCGCCTTTCAGCTCCGTCGGCACGGCGGCGACCTGCGCGGCCGGAAACGCGCGCTTGAGCATCAGGTCCCGTCGCTGTACAGAGCGCTCGGCGAGCTTGCCGACGAGAAGGACGTCGAACATGAACCGACAGCCGAGTACCGCGCCACGATCGCGGGTATTGACCGCGAGCTTCGCGAGCTCGACGGTGAGCTCAAGAACCAGGAAGAGAAGCTCGCCGGGCTCGCGGGCGAGCTCAACGAGAAACGTGCAAAGCACGAGGGGCTGATCGCCAAGGCGAAGGAGGCCGCCGATGCCACGGTAGCCGAGCTTTCGGCGGCGCGCCACAAGCGCAGTGAGGTGGAAAGCGCGCTCGACCAGGCGCGCTCGGGCATAGAGCAGGCGGAGCGACGCATCGGCGAGGGCAAGGCGCAGCTTGAAGCGACCGGCGAGATGGCGCTCTCGGCCGAGGCAAAGAAGCAGGTCGAGTCGCAGATCGCCGAGCTCGAGTCGCAGATCAAGACGCACAAGTCCAAGGCAGAGAAAGCGTCGTCGAACCTTGACAGGCTGCGCCGGGACGAGGAGGAAAAGGCCGGGAAGGCCGCCGAGCTCCAGCAGAAGCTCGAGGCTGCACGGGGCAAGTGGGGCGAGGTTCGCAACGACCTCGAGGATAGAATCGCCCAGGTCGAGCGGCAGAAGAGTGACCTCGAGCGCCGGACTGCCGAGGCACGGGGCCGCCTCGACGATGCGCGAAACGAGTGGGGCCGGGCGCTCTACGCAGAGGGTCACGACCTGCCGACGCTCAAGAAGGCGATCGCGCCGATTGACAAGAACCTCGAGCAACAGGCCCGGCTCGAGGAGGAACTCAGGACGACGGTCGCCGAGCGCGAGACGCTCCGACCGGGCGTGCAGCGCTTCTCGCTTTTCGCCACCGTTGCGGGCGAGGCACTGATCCTGCTCGCGCTGTTCATCATCTTGCTCGTCTACACGCTTTAGCGAGTACGCTCTGACACGCCTCGCCCTGCGAGGCGCCTTGACCTGTTGCCGCGCTCCGCGCAGAATGTGGGCCAACAAGCGATTCGGAGTGAGCGGGAGGGCTGGTTCCTCGCATGTCGTTGAGAAGCTGCTACTTTGCTCGCATTGGCCGGTTTGCTTGCGTGTCGCTCTGCCTTGGAGCGCTCACGTTGGGCGCCGGGTGCCGTAGGAGCGCCAAGGACGTCGCGGAGCAGGAGCGCGAGGAGCGCGAGCAGGTGATCGAGGCGCAGTGGCGGTTCCAGCAGGCGGAGGCGCGCGCCCGGAACCTCTTCGAGAAGGGCAAAGACCTGCGGCGCCAGGGCCGGTACAAGGAGGCGGTGGAAGTCTGGGCCGCGGCGATCAGCGTGGACGAGCGGGTTGATCTCAGCGTGCTTCTGGCCAAGAACGGCATGGCCGAGGAGATGCTCGAGAAGGCCCACTACCAGATGCACCGGCCGTTCCTGAACCCGGCGTATCCCGGATCGTCGCGCCACATCCTCGAGACGATCGTTGACAAGAAGAGTGACTTCCTCAAGAAGCACGTCAAGAGGGCGTACGAGGAGCTCGATGAGTGGGAGTGGATCAAGGGCGGCTGGGACAAGTTCGCCCGCGCGCGGAAGCTCGTAGACTCCCACCGGCTCGCCGAGGGTCTTGATATCCTCGAGAACATTTGCCAGAACTACCCGCGCACCCCGCTGGCGGACCGATCAATCGTGCTGCTCAAGCAGTATGGCCGTGACTGAGGGCCGGCGTCGCTCCTACCTCGAGCGCGTCGAGAAGTGGACCTCACTCTCCACGAGTTCGGCCCGGTCACCGGCCTCGATGCCGTTCTCGGCGAACCAGCCCTGGTTCATCTCGAGCGCGTCCTTGACCTCGACATCCGAGCTCACGAGGGTCTCGTCGAATGGCTGCATCTGCTTGATCGAGGTGATAACGCCGTCGGCGCGGATGAATGCGATCGAGAGCGGGATGCGCGTGTTCCGCATCCAGAATGTGCGAACATCGGTATCGTCGTATTGGAAATACATCCCGCTGTTGGGGGCGAGCGAGTCGCGCCCCATCAGGCCGCGAGCAATCTCTTCCTCCTCCCTGACCACCTCGACCGTGGCGACCGCCGGGAGCTCGCTCCATTCGGGTCCGAAGCGGCGCATCGCTTGCCGCGGCTCACTTCCTGGTCCGAGGAAGCGGTACCAGGCTACCACGACGAGAAGCGCCGCGAGCAGGACGGTGATCGTCCACTCGATGAGCTTTTTCCGAGTCGCCTTCTTCACGATCCGACCCCGGGATGAAACGGTCGCGCCCTTCTGTGGTCAAGATAGGCTTCGCGCATCCGACCGGCTTTCGGTTGGTTCCGACCGACCTTCGGTCGGCCTTACGCGGTCTGTGTGGTCCAGGCCCGGACGGTGGTGAGGCACTCGTCGGTGAATGCCTCGTAGCCGAGCCGCACGAGCTCGTCCACCCGAGGGTTCGTGAGCCCCCACATCGAGTAGTGCCTCTCGATCGGCCGCACGACCACCACGTCGTCGGGCCGGCGCGCGACCGCCTCGTCAACCTCGACCGCCTTCAGGGAGGTATAGGGATAGAACGTCCGCATCAGGACGTTCCATCTCCAGTTATTTTTTCTGTCGAGCGGGCGCACGTCCACCGCGATCGCCTTGGTCGCGTTGATCGGGTTGCCGAACGCCCGGTCAATCGGCACCGGATGAATCACCCCGCCATCAACCAGCAAACGCGAATCGTCACGGCGTTTTCGGGCCGGGTAAAAGAGCGGAACGCGACACGAGACGCCGACCGCGTCGCGCAACGTGAACCCGGTGTTCGGGAGCCCCGTGCAGAAGAAGATCTCGCGCCCGTTGAGCCTGTCGTACGCGACGATGCCGAGCTCGCGGATGTCGTGCCAGAGCTTGTCGAAGCTCGCCTGGGCGAGCTGGTCGAGCGTGTCGGCAACGTACTTGCCCTTGCGTGCCGCGTAGCGGCTCAGCGTGCCGAGGCGCCGCAGGCTCAGGCTGTGGTGGAACAGGTTCGACCAGTTCAGCCCCTTGCCGAGCTCGAGGATCTCGTTCGGGTCGAGTCCCACGCCCGCGTAGAAGCCGGCGATCAGGCTCCCGACGCTGCACCCGACGATCGCATCCACGCAGATCGCCTCGTCGCGAAGCCGTTGCAGGATGCCCACGTGGGAGATCCCCTTGACGCCCCCGGAGCCAAGCACGAGCGCGATCTTGTTTTGTTGCGTCATGATCCGGGTTGAACCTTGGCGATGTGTCTGGCGCGAGCGACCTTTCGCCCCCAGGCAAGTGAGTGGCAGTCTAGTCGGGTCGTCTTTCGCCTTCAAGTGGAATCGGTAGACGCTCCAGCGTTGTCGCCGACGGCCGCGACGCGGTATGATCGGTGCTGATTCGTGAAACCCCGTGGTTCATTCAGGGCTGCCGATCCCGCTTGTCAGGTAGCTGAGGGCGTGCTAGGTTGCTGCAGCAAGGTCAGGAAGGAGACGCGATGTCGCCACAGGAGCTTTGCCTGGGAACGCTTGAGAGTGATAGCCTGCCGATGCTACGCTTCGCCTTCGGTCGGGTGGCGCACGACCTCAACAACTACCTTAGTGGCCTTCTCGGCTACTTCTCCCTTCTCAAGGAGCGTCTGCCCGACGACGCGAATTGCGCGCGTTTCTTCAGCCTAATGGAGAGGTCGGGCAGAGACATGGCGGTGCTGCTCAAGAAGATGGCGGATTTCAGCGAGCCGGCTGATCCGGACGGACACCCGGTTGACGTCAACGCCGCGGTGCGGGCCGCCGTGAACCAGGCCGTCGAGTCCACCGAGGGCGGGCTCAAACCGACCCTCGAGCTCGACGAGACGGTCCCCCGGGTCGCTGCGCACGCCGGATCGCTTGGCGGGGCGATTGAGCAGTTGATCGTGAACGGGTTCGAGGCTTCACCCGAGCGCCCGGCCCCCGTCACGGTCAGGACGGCTTGTGCGGCGGTGCCCGCCGATCCGCTCGTGCCACCGCGGGAGGCGGCGGACGAGTGGGTTCGTATCGAGGTCGAGGACGTCGGCGCCGGCATGGACGAGGAGACGATCCGCCGCTGTGTTGTGCCGTTTTGCACGACCAAGCGCGCGACTAACCAACATGGCCTCGGTCTGGCGCTCGTGTGTTCGTGCCTCTGCGTCTGGGGCGGGGGGCTCGACGTTCGAAGCACGCCCGGCGCCGGCACCACGGTCAGCCTCTACCTCTTGGCCGCGAATCCCTGACGCCTCGCGCTCAGACAGCGTTCCGCACGTGCTCGAATTGCGGCGTGCCCCGGCCGTCAAACGTGACGAAGACGCAGTCTATCCGCCACGGCCGGTCCAGCAGCTTGTAGCGGTACAGGTACTCCTCGGCGACGCGCACCATCCGGCTCTGCTTTCGCGCCCCGAGCATCTCCATGGGGTGCTCGGGCACATCGGCGGAACGAGACCTAACCTCGACGAAGACAATAGTTTCCCCCTCCTGCATAACCAGGTCCACCTCGCCGCTTCGGAAGCGCCAGTTGCGCGTCCGCAGCCGCATCCCGTTCCGGCGCAGGAAGCGCAGCGCCGCCCGTTCGCCTCGCGCGCCAAGTTCCTTCTTGTCGAGCGTCATCGCTATGTCCTGCGCGAGAGCCGGGGGGGGTCCAGCACCTTTGGGGCTGGATGTGCATTTGCGCCGACCCCATCTCCGGGTTTCACCCGGAGCTACTCACATCCAACCCCTGCGGGGTTGCCTCCGGTGATCTGGAGGCCATTCGAGCGTATCAAGCGGTTCCCTCCCACGAGTAATGGGCCCCGCATGGTAGGCGACGACGGGTTGCATTCCTGAACGCTCGGTCGCCCGCGTCAACGAACTCTGGCGGCGGCCTTGTGGCCCCTAGCAGGTTGCTGAAAAAGGGCAGATGAAGTTGGATATTGCCCCGTTTTTTG
>CBDUSE010000001.1:0-76629 GCA_965369835.1 uncultured bacterium | reverse complement strand
CTCGCACGTTTGTGCGGGGATCGAGCTGACCCGGTCGTCGCCGCTGGAGCCGAGGCTCATCGCCTTGGCGAGCATGTCGGCCGCCCCGACGATCCGCGTCTCCAGGTTGTGGCGCTCGGTCAGGTCCGGCCCGTGATGGAATGCCACAGCGTCCACCACCAGGTCGGGCAGGTCCCACCGCATCGCCGTGCGCGCCCCCACCCAGCAGTGGGTAAAACCGATCGTCTTGCGCTCCGCCTCCACCAGCGAGGTGCGGAAGCGCCACGCCCGGTCCAGCGCCTGCTCGAGCTCGTCCGGCATATACTGCGCCATGAGGACCCGCCCGATGTCGTGCAGCAGGCCCGCGACGAAGACCGCCTCCTCGTCACGGTACTCGATGCGCCGCGCCAGTATCCGCGCCCCGGCGGCGACCGCCACCGAGTGCTTCCAGAACGCAGCGAAGTCGAGCGGCCCGGCGCGCTCGGCCGGCGCCTTGAGGGCCCGGCGAGCGTGGCCGAGCACCTGCCTGGCGATCGTGTCGAACCCCAGCAGCAGCACCGCCTGCGACACCGTGCCGACCTGGCGCGGCAGGCCGTACATGGCGGAGTTGACCAGCCGCAGCACCTGGGCGGTGAGCGAAGGATCCTCCGAGATCGCCTCGCTCAGCTCCTCCGCCGAGACCTCGGTGTCCCGAATCATGCGCACCAGACGCGCATGCACCGGTGACATCACGGGCACCTGGTCTATCTGCTCGAGGAGCTGCTCGATCTGCATCAGCGCCTACGCCTCCGATAAAAGCCACGCGTGGTTCGGGTCGGTCCTGGGGCAAAGCTCGCGCCCACGGCCCGCCAGGAACCACAAGTAATACAACCGGTATCCGGGTCCGGCCACGACCGGGTGATACCCCTCGGGGATCGCCACCGCGTCGCCGTCCTTGAGCGTGTACGCTACGTCGAAGTCCCGGTTGTTGTAGAGCCGCTGGATGCCGAAGCCCTGGCTCGGCTCGACCTTGAAGAGGTAGATCTCTTCCATTTCGACCTCGTTCGGCGGGTCGTGCGCGTCGTGCTTATGCGGCGGCGCGCTCGACCAGTTGCCGGGCGGGTTCACGGTCTCGCCGAGCAGCAGGTGCTGGGCGTCCACGTTCTCATAGAAAATGTCATAGACCGTGCGGCCCCAGTTGCCCCGGCCAACGCTCTTTTCGCGCACGGCCACCGGCTCGACCAGGGCCGGCAGGCCGGCCTTGTCGGCTCGGCACCAGCAGAGAGCCGCCTGCAGGCCCGTGAGCGCCTCCACCCGGAACCGGCACCCGGGCGGCAGGTAAACGGCGTGGGCCTTGCCGGAAAAGACGTTGGCCCGGCCTCCTACCTTCGGGAACGAAGCGCCGCCGGCCTCGACCCTGCAACGGCCCCCGAGCACAACAAGGCCCGCTTCCCTCTCGGCCGTCTCACCAGCATATTCTGTGCCTTCCTCGAGGCTGAGCACGCCCAAGGTGAGGAACTTCAGGCCGGAGAACCCCGGCTCGATAATGTCAACATACCCCTGCTCCAAGGGCTTACGAACATGGAAATGCGTGCTCCTGCTCGCCTCCATTCAATCCCCTCCCAGAGAGTCATATTCGCTCACGCGATCGCAGCCACCGACCCGCGGAATGCCACCCCGCTCCGGACCTTCCGCTCAGCCAACGCAACGAGGATACAGGCTGTGCTGCATTTTCAAGAGTATAACGCGCCTTGGACGAATCCGGGCCGAAGAGTTTTTCGCCATACCAGAATCGGTCCCGAGGCGCGCGGATGACCCGTTACCAGCTTGCCCCAAAGCCCTTCGCCAGCGCGTCAAGGTGCCGTGTGAAGTGCGTCGCCACCGTGGCGTAAAAGTCCTCCTCGTGAGCGGAGAGGACGTCGCACAGCCGGACGCGGAAGTTATGCTCCGATCCGGACGTGAGCACGGAGCCGAAGGTGACGTGCAAAACCTGGCGCCACGCCCCGTCGTTCATGAGCGACTCGTATTCGGCCGCCGCGATCTCCTTTGGGCTCGGCATCTGGCTCAGCTCGGCCGAGACGTGGTACGTGCGCCTGTCCTCGTCGTAGCAGCCGTGCGAAAAGGCGAGGATCTCCCGGAACAGCGCCGGGTCTTTCCGGGCAGTCACGCGCAAGGCTTCGAGATAGCTCGTCCCGGCGGTCTTGACGTGAAGCTCGTCGCCGGCATGCTTCGTCATGATGGGATAGACGGTGAACTTGTCGCTACCCGAGTGGATGCTGAGGCGATAGGTACCGAAGTGGTCGCGGATCGCCGCGTGGATCGCGAAGTGCCGCTCGAACGTCGTGAGGTCGCCCCTGTAATCAATCCCCTTCTCGAACGCGCCCGGAAATCGGAGTGCCAGGCTGTCCACCTTCGTGCCCAGGCGGCGGAACTCGGACGCGATGAAGAGGTGCTCGAGCGGCGAGGTCGGCCAGTCCGTCTCGTCGAACGAGACCTCGAGATCGAAGCTCTCGCCATGCTTTTCGCCGAGCAATCGGGTGAGCTCGGCGCAGAGAGCGATCCCGGCCGAGTACTCGACGGCGCAGCGCACGACGTTCGCCTCGTCGAAGACAAGCTCGGCGGCGTAGGTCTCATGGCGATCGGAGAATGTCTGTTCCGAGGCGGCGTACTCGGCAATCAGCTTGTCGGGCGATGAGTTGAACCGCTCCCACGGCAGGCTCCGGTACGCATCGCGCAACGCTTCATTGCCGAGCGTTTCCGGGTTCATAATGACGTCGGACGGGTCGAGCGTAAACATCGTATAGCCGAAAGGCGCGACCCGCTCGATGTCGGCGGCCGTCTTTAAGTGATCCGCGTCGGCCCCCCACCTGCCCGAATACCCCTCCTGGAACACCCCCCACACGGCGGTGGCCATCACGTCCTCGGGCGAGCGGCCGGTCCGGTCCATCTCCCGGATGGACTGCTGGGCGAAAACGGGAAAGCACCTCGACGGGCCCAGGGCCCGGACGTGGCCGGGCGTCGCCAGGCCGATCCGGTCACCCGCCCCAAAGCCGGCCTGACCGGGATTGGTGCAGGGACGCAGGTGGGCAATCTCCCGCTGCAAGTACCCGGCGTTCGCGTTGCAACAGGGACCGAGATACAGACTCAGCTCACCGTCAACGGCCCGAAAAGCCTTAGTCCTTTTCACCTCAGGCGGAGCCGTGGGGACCGAATCACGCGGCGCGACGACGACGAGCGATTTCTCCGAACCGTCGCGGACGAGAAAGAACAAGCGGCCCGACGCGAGAAGCGGCGAGCGCGCATAAAGCTTGAACTTGGCCGACCCGTACTTGCCGGCGATCGCCGCGACTCGCTCCTGCGTGCCCTCCGGAGCGAGCCCCTCGCCCTGCCGGCCGAGCAGGTCGTACAGCTCTCTTGAACACCGAATAAGAGTGTCCATCGCTAATCTTTGATCACGACCTTGAAGAACTGGCGGCCCTTCTCCTTGTCGAGCAGCTTGAGGAAGGTCTCGGGAACCTGCTCGCGCTTCACCGTCTTGATCCACGGCGTGACGTTGATCCGGCCCTCGATCAGCCAGTTCAGCGTGGTGGGGTACTCGTGCGCGCGGAAGTTGCACGCGGTCACGATCCGCCGCTCGCCGCCAAGCTCCATCTGATTGAGCTCGATCGCGCTGTCGTGGACCGCCATGTTGACGAGCGTGCCCGCCTTGTCGAGCAGCCGGAGCCCCATCTTGATGCTGTGCTCGCTGCCGATCGAGTCGAACACCGTCATGGCGCCCGCCTCGCCGAGCTGGGCGCGGATCGCCTCTTCATCGTTACCTACCGCCTTGGAATCAATAACCTCGGGGAAGCCGCACTCGCGCGCGACATCGAGCGTGATCTCAGAGCGCCCAATCATGACGACCTTGGACGCGCCGAGCATCTTCGCGATCTGCCCGATGCCGTTGCCGGCCGGGCCCACGCCAAAAATGAGCACGGGCTCGCCCTGCCTGATGTTGCCCTGGTTAGCGACGCGCGTGCACACGGCGAGGATGTCCATCATCGCCGCCTCGTTGAAGGAAAGGCTGTCGGGAATCGTGTAGCACCCCTTGCCCCAAACGGGGACGTACTCGGCGTAGGCGCCGGGGTAGTAGTCCTGCATGCCCCAGCCCTGGCCGTGCCCGGTGTGGACGGTGTTCGGGCAGAGGTGCTCGCGCTCGGTCCGGCAGTAACGGCACACGCCGCAGACCTTGCTGCACACGGGCGCCACGCGCTTGCCTAGCAGGTATTCGTTCCTCTCGTCGAGAACCACCACCACTGTTCCGGTGAACTCGTGGCCGAGCACGATGTTAGGCGGGCTCTCGATGTGCCGGCCAAGCGTGTGCTGCGCCCACGGGTTCTCGCCCATGAAGTATCTGAGGTCGCTGCCGCAGATGCCGCACGCCTCGACCTTGACCAACACGAGGTCCGGATCGCCGTAGCTCGCCATCGGCCAGAGCGGTATCTCCTTCACCGTCAGCATCTCGGGCTTCTCGAGCACGACGGCCTGCATCGTCTCGGGAAGCGTGTGTCCCGCCAGTCGCTTCATCGAATCCTCCGCTGCTTGTCTCGTCATGGGCTAGACGCCTGAGAACGCGCTGAAACCGCCATCAACCGCGATGACGGCGCCGGTGACGAATGCAGCCGACTCGGACGCCAGCCACCTCGCCGCTCCGACCAGGTCCTCGGGCTTGCCAAAGGCGCCCTGGGGCGTCGCGGCGATGATGACCCTGCCCCGCTCGGTCAGCACCTCCTCGCCGCCCTGTTCCTCGTAGAGCAGGAAATGGTTCTGCGGCGTGTCGAAAAAGCCCGGGGCAATCGCGTTGACACGAATCTTCGCCGAGAAGTTCTGCGCCAAGTCCACCGCAAGCCACCGGGTGAAATTCACCACGGCGGCCTTGGCGGCCGAGTAGGCCGGAATCCTCGTGAGCGGCGTGATCCCGCTCAGGGACGCGATATTGATGATGCAGCCGGCCCCCTGCTCCGCCATGGTGCGGCCAAAAACCTGGCTGCACAGCACCGTGCCCGTCAGGTTAAGATCGAAAACGCGCCGGAACGCCTCCTCGGGCAGATCGGCGAACGTGACCCCCTCTTCCGGCTTGGTCGTCGCGGCAGGATCGTTTCCGCCGGCGCCATTGACGAGGATGTCTATCCGACCCGAGCGGCGGATGATCTCATCGAGCGCCTTCTCGATGCTCCCCCTATCGAGCACGTCGCAGTGAAGCGGAGTGATGCCGCTCTTACCGGTCCTTTTCTTGAGCGCTTCGGCCTGCTCGCGCGCCTGCTGGTCATCAATGTCGAGCAAATACACGTTCGCGCCGGCTGCGGCGTATCCGCCGGCGATCGCACCGCACAGCACGCCGCCGCCACCCGTGAGAGCGGCCGCTTTACCTTCGAGCGTGAATATGTCCTGCAGACTTCGGTGCTCCATGAATCCCTTTGTACCTGACCGTGCGCATTTCAACCACGGGAAGACCCGATCACCTAGCTCTTTATCTCACAAAGAGCCGTTTTGCGCTAGCGCATGTGGACAAGAATTGGACATTGGTGACGTGGCGTACCGCCGGAGAACTTCCGAAGCGACCTCGACATGAAACTCCAAGTGTGGCGCGGGCTATTCGCTCCTGCTTGGATCAGAACAAGTTAGTGCAACACGTGCGCGGCGAAGCGGAAGTAGATAGTGTGGGTACAGATCGGGAGCTCTCAGTAGTCTTGGACGCTGGTGAAATGGACGCCGCGCGGCTCGGTTCTTCTCAGACGTCGCTCCAGCGGATCGGCTCTGTCCGCTTGATGTCGCGCTTCGCGGTGCGGCCGACGACGGCGTCGTAGGACTTGGCCTCAATGCCGCTGCACGGCTTGATGATGCGGATCATGTCGGCCGTGATGGTCTCGCCGGCGGCAATGTCGCGCGCCGCGAAGAGCCCGCGGCGGCTGTCAGTGAGACATGCTTGTTCCGCAGCGGTCGGCGCCTTGCGCGACGAGCCGCGCGCGCGCTCGATCCGGCGCACGGCCGAGACGAGCTGCGCGAACCCGGCGGGATCGAGCGACAATTTCTGGTCCGGCCCGGGCATCTCGTTGTCGAGCGTGAAGTGCTTCTCGATCACGCAGGCACCCATGGCGACGGCGGCGAGCGGCACCTCGATCCCGAGCGTGTGGTCCGAGAAACCGCCGGGCACGTCGAACGCCTCGCGCAGGGAGGCCATCGCGTTCAGGTTCACTTCGTCGTCGGGCGGCGGGTAGGCGCTTGTGCATTGGAGCAGGATCAACTGCTCGTTTCCCGCATCGCGGCAGCAGGTCACGGCCTCGCCCACCTCTTCCATGGTCGAGAGCCCGGTCGAGAGGATAACCGGCCGGCCGGTGGCGGCGGCGCGGCGTATGAGCGGCAGGTAAGTGACGTCGCTCGACGAGATCTTGAAAGCGGGCGTATCGAGGGCCGCCAGGCGTTCGACCATCCCGAAGTCAAAAACCGAGGTGAAAAGCGCGATGCCCACCTCGCGCGCCTTGGCGAAGAGTTTCTCGTGGGCCTTGGCCGACAGTTCGAGGCTCTTGTACATTTCGTAGGAAGAGTTCGTGCCGCCCGTGATGCCCTCCACATCCTTGGTCTCGACGAGCTCCGTGTCGCACATCTCGGCGGCCTGGAACGACTGGAACTTGATCGCGTCGGCGCCGACCTCTCTCGCCGCCTCGATCATTCGCTCGGCCGTGGCGACGCTGCCGTTGTGGTTTACACCGGCCTCAGCTACTAGGTAGGCCGGCTCACCCGGGCCGACCTTGCGTCCGGCAATCGTCACAGCGTGCACGAATCAGTCTCCTGTCCGGTCGTGGTCTCAGCGGAACGGCGAGTGCAGGGCGGCCGCGAGCGCGGCGCGGCGGGTCTCGCGGGGGCGGACATCATGGAGTGCTGGACTCCTTCGGCTCGTCGGGTTCGGTGGGTTGCTCGTCTTCCGGTGCCTCGTTGCCCGCCAAATCGCCCGCGACCGATTCTTCGCCCGGCCCTTCGTCTTCGGACGAGGCGTCCTCCTTTGCGGGCACGAACAGCTCGTCGAGCGCGGCGGTGTTGACCGGCTTCTTGCCCGGCTCCTCCTGGGCTTTGGCAAGCACGTCGTCGAGCGTGGGCACCGCCTGCTTGCGCTGCGCCTCTTCCTCCTCCTTCGTAATCGCCTCCGCCATCAGCTCGTCGAGCTTGTCGTTCTCGGGAGCCTTCTTCGGTTCGCGCCGCAGGGAGGCCGGCCGCACAGGCGGAGCCACCTCGGCAACCGCTTCTTCTTCAACCGGCACCTCGGCCGTCGCCGAGGGGGCCGCCTCTGCAGCCGCCTCGGCCGCCTCAGCCTCCTCGAGCTCGCTGCTCGTCGCGGGCTTCTGGAAGACGTCCTTGTTCAATCCGACCCACTCGGGGTTTTCCTTGAGTAGCTCGACCGTCCGCCCGAGCGAGACGATCCGATCCGGATGATGCAGGCGCCGGTAGATACGCCGGACGAGCTTGATGTCCTCATTGGTGTCCACGGTCAGCCGCACGCCCTCGGGCATCCGGTAGCGCTCGTTGGCCATGACGGAGACGATCTTGAACTCGTCCGGGTGCTCCATGATGTACGGGTTGACGTGCTCGCGCTGGTGCGGCTTGGTCGCGAGCGAGTCCTCCTTCTTGAGTGCCTCGACCGTCATCGCCTCGACGCCGGTGCCGAGGATGCACCCCTCGACGTAACAGTAGTCGGCGCCCTCCTCGCGCAGCCTTTCGATGCACGCGTCAATGAACGTCGGCTCGAAGAGCGGATTGTCGCCGGTGATTCTCACGAGGTGAGTAGCGCTGACGAGATTCGCCGCGCCCACGTACCGCTTGAGCACGTCGTGCTCGGAGCCTGCGAAGCCGATGACCTGCCACTCGCGGGCCCGTTTGAGCAGAATGCGGTCGTCGCTGCTCGTCGTGGTTGCGATGACAATGGCATCCACCTCGCGGGCGTAGCGCGTGCGCTCGACGACGTGGTGGAGCATCGGGATGCCCGCGATCTCATCGAGCACCTTGCCCGGGAAGCGGGTGCTTCCCATGCGGGCCTGGATAATTGCAGCGGTTTTCATGCGCGTCCTTCCTACCTCTCCGTCCGGCTAGTATGCCCGGCAAAACACGTCAACACACTCGGCGCAGCCCGGTAGCTCGTCGGCGCGTCCTGCAAGATGCATCGCCCGCATCTGCTGCAAGCGTTCGCCCGTCCAGATGGACGCGAGCGACTCCTCGTACACGTTGCCGACGGCCGTCTGCGCGTCAATGTCCACACAGCACGGGACCACATCACCCGAGCGCAGCACGATGAGCTGCTGCCACAGGTGGCGGCACGGCACTCGCGCCACCGATACACCGCGCTCGTGGTGGAACATCTCGTTGCCTTCGCCGTACGAGGCGATCTCGCCGATGCCGACGTCGTCCGCCACGCCGTCCCACTCGGCGCGGAACGCTTCGACCTCCTCGTCGGTCACGCCCGGCGGCCGCAGCGCGTGGATGCGGAAGAACGGCTTCGAGAAACCGTAGGCGCGCCGCAACCGCACGAAGCGAAGCATGTTGTCCCGCACGCGGTCGTAGAACCGCTCGACGCCCCGCAGCAACGTGTAGGCGTCCCGCGTGATGCCGTCGAACGAGACGACGAGCGTGTCGAGCCGCGCCTCGATGAGCGCGCGCGACGCGGTTTCGTCCAGGAGAATCCCATTCGTGGTCAGATTGACAACGGGGATGCCGCGGGTCTTGGCGGCTTGGACCATCTCGGGCAGCCGCTCGTTCATCAGCGGCTCGCCGTGCTGGTGCATCGAAAGGTGATATAGCCCACCGGCGGCGGCCTCGTCAATCACTTTCGCAAACAACTCGAACGGCATGTCGCCCTGCGCCCGCGTCATGCGGTCGCGCGGGCACATCGAGCAGTGAAGCATGCAGCGGTTCGACGACTCGACCATCACCTTGAGCGGGAACGGCCTGACCGCCCTGAAATTGTAGCAGGCCTCCAGCGTCGAGAGATAGCCCTCGCGTGTCCGGACCGGCCGCTCGGTCAGCTCGAGGAACTTCGCCCCGGGGATGTACTCGTCGCAGAAGCAGCGCCTGTCCATCGTGTCGTTCTCCTCGCTCGGGCGCCCTTGCTCACTTGAGCGCGCCCTGACGACGCAGGTCAAAGACCGCCTCGCGGACGTTGTCCACCTGCTCCTTCTTCGAGGCCGAGTATTCGGGGTAATCCTCGTCGCGCTGGAAGTGGATCGAGAGACGGTTGAAGATGACGAGACACTGCTTGCCGAGCACGTCGCGCACGGTCATCGCCATCGAGGGGTCCCAGCCGCCGAGCGACTGGCCGAAGTCGCTCAGGTGCGGCACGATCCGGCGCCACCACGCCTCGGTCGTCATCTGGAAGCCGGGGACGATGTAGCTCAGGAAGCCGATATAGGGGCCCGCCACGATCGGCGTCAGGTTCTCGCGCCGGCGACTGACCCACTCGAGGCCCGCAAAATAGTCCTCGAGCCCCTGCCGCTTGAAGCCGAGGACGATGCCGCCCGCCGCCTCGAACCGGCTCCAGTAGTCGCACACGCCCATCCAGTCCTCGGGCAGCAGCTCGTCGTCGTCGTTCTTGGCGATGAAGTCAAACCCGTGGTCGTAAACGAGGTCCTCGAGCAGGTGCTTCGTGGCGTTCGTGACCCCGATGTTTTCCTCGCCGAACACCACGGTGAGCTTCTCGTGACGGGCCTCGATCTCGCGAAGGTACTCGGGCGTCGAGTCGCTGCTGGCGTTGTCATAGATGAAGATGTGCAGGTCGTGTTCAGGGCTCTCGAGCTGCTCGAGCAGCGGCGTGAGCGTCCGCTCAGTGTACGGCCGCCTGTTGTATGAAATGATGCACAGCGCGATTCGATACATTGCCTCTCTCCATCAGGTGGTGCTCAATCTGCGCCTCGAAGGCGCTCACGATCGTCTCCCAGGACCGCTGCCGGCTGCGCTCGATGCGCGCCTTGCGTATCGCGTCGTCATCACCCCGCTCGAGCGCGGCCTCGATCGCGGTGACGAACTCATCGGTATCACGGGCCAGCGCCACGAACCGGTCGAGTTCCGCCAGGTCCTCGAGCGGCGTGGCTACGACCGGCTTGCCCGCGCTCAGGTACTCGAACACCTTCGTCGGGTTCGCCGACGCGGTGAACGCGTTGCGCTTGTACGCGAGCACGCACACGTCCATCGCCCGCACATACGCCGGCAATGCCTCGTATGGTCGCGAGCCGAGGAACCGCGCGCATTGGCGTAGCGCCGGGTACTTCCCGAGGTCCACGTCCGCCATGACCGGCCCGACGAACACGAACGACCACGCTGGCCGCCGCGCGGCGACCGCCTCGAGCAGGTCGAGGTCGTCCTTGGTCGCGTTGACCGACCCGATCGAGCCGATCACCGGCGACGCGAGTCCGCGCATTTCCTCGGGCACTTCCTCCGGCTCGCCGGCGCGAGCGAAGTGCTCCACGTCCACGCCGGACGGTAGGAGCCGGGTCCGCTCGTTGAGGCGCGCCAACCGCTCGAAGAGCCGCCGGCTCGTGGCGAACACGAGGTCGGCCCGCCGGGCAAGCTGCTCCTCCTGCCGCCGCAGGTACGCCGAGGGCAGCCTGGGGATCGCGGCCCAGTCATCATTGCAGTCGTAGACGACGAGGCGCTCCCCCAGGGAACCGGCAATTTTTGCTGCAAAAGGCGTGCCGATAATGGTCACGGCGTCACGGAACTTGAGGCGGTGCATGACAGTCTTGATCCGCCGGTGCAGCAGCGCTTCGTTGAGCGCCCTGACCGCACGGCTCCACCGCAAACCGGGCAGCACGGGCGGCTCAAGAATCAGCAGGCCGGCGCTCTCGCGGCGCAGGCGGCCCCAACGCCACGGCCGCCGCCACTTGCCCGCGCGCGTCGGCTCGACGTAGAGGACCCGATGGCGCTGCGCCAGCCGCGTCATCAGGTGTTGGGGTCGGAACCGGACAAAGCCCCGGAGGTCGTAGCCCGAGAGGTAGATGATGTCCATTTTCCCTCGCCGTGCGTGTAGTACATCGTGCAGGTGCGGCACGTCTCCGGCGGTCGGCCCGCGGCAAGCGCCTCGCGGAAGCGCCGGTACGCGTCGCTGTTCCAGATCGCCCCAAAAGACTGCTCGAGGATGTTGCCGAAGTTGATCGTGCGCGGGTCAGGTCGCTGGCAGCACGGAGTGACGTAGCCCTCCCACGAGACGTAGATGCCGCCGCGATACCACGAGCAGTTCTCGTAGCCCTCCGTGGGGCCCATCATCCGTGCAGGCAGGCTCCAGTCCCATGAGAGCGAGTCCACCTCGGCCCGAATCCGGTCGAGGTCCTCGGCATCGAGCACGGCGCCGCCTTTCGGGGCCGGCTCGTCGCCCTCGCCGATGTCCCAGAACTGCACCACGTTGAGGTTGAGCCGGTCGAGCCCCAGGCGACTTATCAGCTCGAAAAGCGCCTTGAGCGCGCCCCGGTCGGCGGTGTGTACGACGGCGTTGGCGCTCAACTCGAGGAACTGGCCCCGGCGGTTGCGCGCCTCGACGAGCACGCGAATCCGGTCCAGCACGTCGTCCAGGCACGCGCCGCGCCGGATCGCGCTGAACTGGGCCGGGTCGGCGCTGTCGAGCGAGAGCTCGATCCGGTCGGCCACCGACGCGAGCGACTCGGCGTTGTCCGCGTTGATCAGCGTCGCGTTGAGCGCCGAGTAAGCACGGATGCCGCGCGCCCTCAGCGCCTGCATCATCGGGACGAAGTCTGGATTGAGCATCGGTTCGCCGAGCCCCTGGAGCTTGACCGCGCTGAGGCCGTCAAGCTCGTCGAGGATATGCTCGAACTGATCAAGCCGCATGTGGCCGACCGAGTCGAGGCGGTCGCGCTCGCACATCGCGCAGCGCAGGTTGCACACCGTGGTCGGTTCGATCTGGGCAAACGGCATGTTCATAACGTCGCCTCCACAAGGTCCAGCATTTGGGTCGTGACGCGCTCCCACGACTGCTCGGCCGCCAGCGCCTGGTTCGCCTCGATCGGGAGCGTCGCCTCGCCGCCGAGCAGCCGCTCGATGCTGCGGATAAAGTCGTCGCGGCCCTCGGCGATCGAGAGGCGGTCGAGGTAGCAGCTCTTCACCTCGTCGAGCGCACTCGAGACGATCGGCTTGCCGGCCGCCATGTACTCGAGCAGCTTCGTCGGATTGATGCTGTGCGTCGCCTCGTCCACCTTGTAGGGCACGATCGCCACGTCGAAGGCGGCGACGTAGCGAGGCAGCTCGGCGTACGGCTTCAGCCCGAGGAAACGGATGTTCGGGTGACGCAGCGTGCGGATCAGCAGATCCTCCTGCACGGGGCCCACGAGCACGATGGACCACTCGGGATGTTCGCACGCCATGCGCTCGAGCAGCTTGCAGTCCATGCGCGCCTCGTCAACAAGCCCGGCGTAGCCGATGATCGGACGCGGAATGTCCGCCATGTCCTCGGGCGGCGCCGGCGGCGGCTCAGCGAAGTGGCCGTAGTCAACGCCGCAGGTAAACAGGTGGCAGTTCGGGTTCCACTCGCGGCGTGTCTCGTGCACCTTGTGCGTGCCCGCAAAGAGCACGTCCGCCTCGCTCGAGAGCGCGCGGTCGCGCGTGATGCAGAACTGCGGCGTCTTCTCGAACTGCTCCCAGGCGTCGGTGCAGTCATACACGACGGCGGTCTCACCGAGACGCCCGACGAGGTACTCCGACATCGGCGCGTAGAACCAGAGCACGAACTCCCGGAAGCCGAGCCGGCGGACCGTGCGGCGCACAAGCCGGCGGATCCGCGCCTCGTTGATCAGGCGCACACCGGGCACCGCCCGCCCAAACGGAAGCACGAGCGGTGAATAGACCCACAGATTGCTCTCGACCCACCGGAACGCCTTCCAGTTACGCTCGCTCGGGTTGCTCAAGAGGTGGGCGACCGAGATCGGTCGCACGAAGAGCACCCGGTGGTCGCGCGCGAAGCGGCTCATGAGCTGCTGCGGTCGCGCCCACACGCCGTTCCACGAACTCTGTGCAATACAGACAATGTCGTACGATTTCACTGCGACTCTCCTCTCGCCGCGCTGACATTCGGTTTGACTCGGCGCCTGCCATGTGCTAGCAGTACCGGATGCGGCGCACGTTTCTCGTCGAGGAACGGTTTTCGCCGCGCACATCGGTCAGCAATTCAATGAGGACCGGACCGATGAACCTTAAAGATCTCCTTACAGTTGTCCTGGCTGCGGTCATCTCTTTGGTCGCCGTTGTGCTCACGCCGCCCGCGAACGCGGCGGACGATGGCACCACCGGCGCCGCCGAACTTCACGAGCAGGCCGTCGAGCACTTCAAGCTCGACGAGTACGCCGAAGCGATCGCCGTGCTCGACAAGCTCGTCGAGGCCGAACCGGAGAACGCCGATGCGCTGCTGCTGCTCGCACGTTCGCACCTCGAGCGATACCTCCTCGAGGAACGGTCGGCCGATCTCTACAAGGCCAAGCAGCTCGCCGAGAAGCTCGACGGGCTCATCGAGGGCACCGCCAACCAGGCGTACCTCGAGGGCAAAATCGCCTTCGCCACCGGCGACTCGAACACCGCCACGGCCTGGTACCGCAAGGGCCTCGAGATTGATCCGGACCACTCGCTCTCGGCCAACAGCCTCGCCATCGTGCTCAACGCGCAGGACAAGCGCGCCGACGCACTCGCCCTCCTCGAGAGTTTCGTCGCAAAGCACCCGCACGACGCCGTCGCGCTCTACAACCTTGGTTGCCTCCTTGCCCTCGACGGTAAGACCGACAAGGCAGCGCTCCGGTACCGCCAGGCGATAGACGAGCGGCCATGGTTCGCCTCGCCGCATAACAACCTCGGCTGCCTCGCCTTCCAGCAGGGCAAGCTCGACGAGGCGGTGCGCGCTTTCGCCAAGGTCACAACGCTGCGCCCGAACTCGCCGCTCGGCTGGCACAACCTCGGCTGCGTGCGCGAGAGCGAGGGCCGATACCGTGAGGCGATCGAGGCGTTCGCCAAGGTCGTCGAGCTCCGGCCCGACGCCACCTTCGGCTACTCGCGCCTCGGCCACGCCTGCGAGCTCGCCGGCGATTACGACTACGC
This sequence comes from uncultured bacterium, assembly GCA_965369835.1. GTDB lineage: Bacteria > Auribacterota > JABMQX01 > JAFGEW01 > JAFGEW01 > CBDUSE01. The sequence continues at coordinate 62,562 of CBDUSE010000001.1, read as the reverse complement.
CGTACGCGCGCTCGAGCGCCTCGCCTCGCTCCGGCCCGAGGCCGCGGACGTCCGCTTCCACATCGGCTACCTCAACGAGCAACTCGGCCAGTTCACCGAAGCCGAGGCGGCCTACAAGCAGGTGCTCATGATGCGACCGGACTCGGCGACGGCCTATACGAACCTCGGCAACGTCTACCTGAGGCAGCACGACACCGACCGCGCGATCGAGACCTACGGGCGCGCACTCGAGGTCAACCCCGCCTACGCGGGCGCTCTCTACAACCTCGGGACGGCGCTGCTCGAGGCGGGCCGCTACGACGAAGCACTCGAACGGCTCGCCGAAGCGATCCGCCACAGCCCCGACGACGCACGCGCCCACAACAACCTCGGCAACCTGCACTTCATGCAGGGCCGGCTCGCCGATGCGATCGAGGCGTACAAGCTCGCCATCAAGCACGCGCCCGACGACGCGCTGTTTCGCTCGAACCTCGCCACCGCGCTCTACCACGCCAAGAAGCTCGACGCGGCGGCCAAGGTCTTCGAGACGGCTATCGCCAAAGACCCCAAGCTGTTTGACGCGCGCTACAACTACGGCCTGCTCTGCTACGACCAGGAACGCTACAAGGACGCGGTGGCCCAGCTCGTCGAGGCGGTCAAGCTCTCCGAGACCGCTGCGGCACGTAACAGCCTCGCGAACGCCCTGCTTATGGCCGGCCGCACGGACACGGCAATCACGTCTTACCAAAGAGCCCTGGAGCTCAACGCTCGATACCTTCCAGCCTGGAAGAACCTCGGCGCCGCGTACATGGCGAAGAAGGAGTACCGCCGCGCCATCGAGGCGTACGCCGAAGCCATCAAGCTCGAGCCCGAGAATCCCGAAAACTTCTATCGCCGCGGCCTTGCCTACGACCGAGCGGCCGTCTTCGACAAAGCCAAGGCGGACTACGCAAACTATCTTCGCACCGCGCCCGACGGGCCACACGCCGAGGTGGTCAGAGACCGCCTGAAACAGCTCCGGTCGCCCCAGCGCTCGCCGGGGCCTCGACCTTCACCGAGAGCGGACGGTCGAGCGTTCTGACTAAGTGGTAGCAGACACAACGCGCGAACGTCCGCATGCTGAGCAGCACGCGGTCGTCGAGGAACTCCGACGCCTTCGGGTCCACCACATCGTAGTAGTACTGCCGCGCCAGGTTCGCCACGGCGAGCTCGCCGGTGTCGAGCATCTCGTCCACGGTCCACACCACGCGCCCGCTGCGCGCGTCAATCATGACGACGCGCAGGCCGATAGCGATCGGCCTGTACGGCTCGTACTCAACGATTTCGCCCAGGATCACGGCGTCCACATTGAGTGTCTCGCCGAGCAGCCGCGCCTCGACCGCATCGAACTTCGAGCGCGAGGCGGCCAGGTGCGCCAGCGGCATCTCGCGCCGGCACGCCATCACGTCGAACTTCCTCGTCTTCCTGAGCTCGAGCGTGAACGCCTCGGTCAGGCGCGCGGACGCCTCGGCGTACCGGCTCCGGTCAACAAAAGGCAGCACGGCGACGCGCCGGATGCCGAGCCGCTCGAACCGGGGATCGCGCGACCAGTTGGTGATGGCATGCTGCGGCGCGAAGTGCAGCCTCGCTCGCTTCCTCATCGTCCCGCAGCCTGCCTGCAGGCATGCCAGGGCGATCAGAACGATCCAGAATGCTCGTTGTTTCATGCGACTTCCTCCCGGCCGCCGGGCAGCGATGGCTGCCTAGACGGTGATGTCAATGTGATGGTCTGGATCGTCCGTGATCTCGTCGGGTGGGGCATGTGGTTCCTTTTCAGGTCCATGTTCCCCTCGCTCCTTGCCTTCCTCGTGACCTTTTTTCTGCTGCTCCTCCTCGCGCACCTTGACGCCTTCCTGATCCTGCTCCGTGTGCTGGACCTGCTTTTCACGCGCCTTCTCGAGCTTGGTCAGCTCGTCGGCGAACGCCTGCTCGTCGCCGATGTGCTGCTGCTTCGCCGTCTCCTGCATCTGTTCGGCGATCTGAGTGCGCGCGAGCGTGTGTTGGTAGTTGACCGGTTCGACCATTTCGGCCCCCTCGCGGCGCGACCGGCGGCGCGACACGCCGCCCGGCGACTACTCGTCGCCGGAGTGGCCGGCACGGGCCAGGGCTCGGACGGGCGAATCGCAGCGCCGTAGTTTTCCGCCAAGCCGGGTCAATGCCTTGGTGTGTACCTGCGAGACGCGAGACTCGGAAATGCCGAGCACCGCGCCGATCTCCTTGAGCATGAGCCGTTCGTAGTAGTAGAGCGCGATGACGATCCGCTCCTGCTCGGGTAGCTCCTGGATCGCCTGCGCCAGGATCGCCCTCTTCTCCTTCGTGTCCGCCGCGGTAAGCGGCGACGGCTGGTTCTCGTCGTGGACCGAGTCAATCATGCTCACCGCCTTACGATCACCGTCGTCGGGGTTCAGCAGCTCGTTGAGCGAGAGGAACGCCACCGAACGCTCCTCATTCATCAGGGCATCGAGATCGCTCACGCCGATGTTGAGCCTCGCCGCCACCTCGTCGTCGCGTGCGGGACGGCCGAGCTCCTGCTCGAGGCTCACGTGCGCCCGCTGGAGCGCACAGAACTTCTCGCGCATCGAGCGCGGCACCCAGTCGAGCGAGCGGAGCTCATCGAGCATGGCGCCCCGGATGCGAATGATCGCGTAGGTCTCAAACTTGGTCTTGAACTTCGGTTCGAAATTCTCCAGGGCGCTGATCAGCCCAATCACGCCCGAGCTAATCAGGTCGTTGATGTCCACATGGGACGGCAGGGTGATCGCGAGCCGCCCGGCCACGTACTTGACCAGCGGCAGGTAGTTGAGAACGAGCTTGTCCTTAGCGGCCGCGTGAGTGCGGTCCGCGAGGTACTGCTGCCACACTGTCTCGATGGTGTCGCTCATCTGGTCGCTGCCCTCTGCTCACCGCTTACTCCGGGAGCGAGAAGTTCTGCTCCTGTTCCTTCTGGGCCTGCTTCTCTTCTTCCTCCTTGCGCCTCTTCTCCTCGGCCTGCCTGGCGAGATCGCTGATCACGCTGTAGACCACACCGCGCAGCGCGACGAGGCCGAAGACCCCGAAGACCACGAACGCGACGACCCCGCGCGAGATGACGCTCATCGGCGAGGCCCCCGCCAACGACGACGAGACCGCCACCACCACAAACGCCATCACGGCCAGGCCGAGCGCCAATCTATGAAGAATTGCTGTCACCAGAAATTATGGCCATTGCGTCCCGAGCGAACGCCTCGATACCGCCCGAGCCCGGTGGTGCCTGATCGTTGATCCACTTGAGCGCCATCGCGCGCAGCGCCGACACGAGCGGCGAGTCCGGGTACGCGAGCGCGATCGGCTGCTGGCGCCGCACCGCCTCGGCCACCAGCGGGTCACGCGGCACGTGGCCGAGGAACTCGATCTGCAGGTTGAGGAACTGCTCGGTGACCCGGGAAAGCCCACGAAAAATCGAGCGCCCTTCCGCCTCGTCGGCCTGGTTGACCAGCACGCCGATCCCGTCGCGCCGTCCCCGTCGCGCAAGCACCTTGATTAGCGCGTAGGCGTCGGTGAGCGCCGTCGGCTCAGGCATCGTCACCAGGACCACGCGGTCGCTCGGCTCGAGAAACGCGGTGACCGTGAGCGAGATGCCCGCCGGCGTGTCGAACAGGATGTAGTCCATCTGCGAGTCGAGCGCCCGAAAAGCGGCGAGCAGCTCCTCGAGCTGCCCCTCGCTAAGGTTCGCCATCTCCTGCAGCCCCGAGCCGGCCGGCAGGATCAAGATACCCACGGGCCCCTCGATCAGCGCTTCCTCGACGCTCCGACCCTGCCGGAGCACGTGCTGCAGCGTCACCCGCGGCTTCATGCCGAAGAGCACGTCAATGTTGGCGAGCGCCAGGTCGCCGTCCACCAGGAGCACGCGCTTGCCGCACTGGCCGAGCAGCACGGCCATCGCCGCGGCGATGTTGCTCTTGCCCACGCCGCCCTTGCCGCTGGTAAACGCGATCACCCTCGCCGAGCGCCGGGTCGAACCGGTTAAGGCGGGGGCGGTCGAAGAAGCTGTCTCAGCCGTCCGGCCAGACGGATGCGCCAGTTGATGCATGCCGCTCAACTTCCTCTTCTTGCATATCGGGCAGTTCCGGCGGCCCGACCTTCCGTTCGACCTCTGTGCGTAGAATCATTCGTGCCAACTTCGTGGCGGAGGCAGGCTCGATGTTCTCGGGAATGTTTTGCCCCGTCGTCAGATACGAAATCGGCCGCTTCGACTTGACCGCCAGGGTCAGAAGCGACCCGTAGTCCCTCGTCTCATCGAGCTTCGTGAAGAGGAGACTGTGAATACGCATCGAGGAGAATCGCTCAACCACGGCCAGGTTCTCCTTGCAGCGCGTGGTGGCGCTGAGGGCCAGATGCACCTCGGCCTCGCTGAGTTCCTTGAGAAAGCTTGTCAGTTCAAGCACTTGCATCCAGTTGTACTGGCTGCGCCCACCCGAATCTACAAGGACCAGGTCCTTGTCGCGGTGAGCGGCGATCGTGCTCTTCAGGTCGGTCGGGGTGAGCACTACCTCGATCGGGACCTTGAGCAGCCTAGCGTAGACGCGCATCTGCTCGATGGCGGCGACCCGGAACACGTCCACGGTGATGATCGCCACGTTCTTGCGCTCGAACACGGAGAAGTGAGCGGCGAGCTTGGCGACGGTGGTGGTCTTGCCGACACCGGTCGGCCCGACGAGCGCGACGATCTTCGCCTTGCCCGGCTCACACGTGATCGGCCCGGTCACACGGATGAAGCGCTCGATCCGCTTCTCGATGTATTCCTTAATAAGGCCCTCGTTGTCCGTCGTATGCAGGTCTTCGACCGCAGAGCGCAGCAGCGCCTCGGCGAGCAGCTCGTCCACGTCGTTGCCGACGAGCTGGCGGCGGATGCTCTCGACGACACCCGTCGGCCCGACCGCCTCGGGGGCCATGGGCGACCCGATCGGTCCGTGCTCGGGCCGCGGCGAGTTGAGGTAGGCCGCGAGACGGGGGTCCATACCCGGCTCGCTCGCGCCGCTGCCGCTCTCGACGCGAGGCGCCGGTTCCGGCTCGTGGTGCAGCGCGGCCTCGGCGTCCACGGCGGCCGTGACCTCGATGACCGGTTTGCCGAGCAGGCTGAGCACCCCGCCACGGCCGACCTTGCGCGAGTGCAGGATCACGGCGTTCGGCCCGAGGTCGTGACGGATCTGATCAATCGCCTCCTGCATTGTCCCCGCTGTGTATCGTTTGACCTTCACCCTGTCTGTCCCCTTGCGTTGTGTTGCCGTTTACACGCGAGCGCCCGCGTCAAACCCCCGCCGGCTCGGCCGCGGGCTCGGCCTGCGGCTCGAGCCGCACCAGGCCCACCGACTGAATCTCCGCCTCGGAGGTGATGTCGCTATACGAGAGCACGGCCAGCTTGGACAGCTCGCGCCCGAGGAAGCGCTTGAGCGCAAGCCGCAGCGTGGGCGAGCAGAGCACGACCGGGTTGGGCGCCACGGCCGTCGCCTCCTGCACGGTCCGGCTGATCGCCTCAGTGAGCTGGCGACCGGTGTTCGGATCGAGCACGAGCGCCGAGCCGTGCGCGGTCTTCTGGACCGAATTGACGAGCTGCGGCTCGAGCTGCGGATCAATCAGCACCGCGTTGACCTTGCCCTCGGCGTCGGCGTACTGCGTCGTGATCACGCGGGCCAGCGCGTGGCGCACGTACTCGCTGAGCACGTCAACGTCCTTGGTCATCGTGCCGTAGTCGGAAAGCGTCTCGAGAATCGTCGGCAACTGGCGGATGCTGACGCGCTCGCCGAGCAGGTTCTGTAGCACGCGCTGGACCTGCCCGACGCCGAGCACGTTGGGCACCAGCTCCTCGACGAGCACCGGGTAGTTCTTCTTGACGCTGTCGAGCAGCTCCTGCACTGCCTGCCGGCTCAGCAGCTCGGCCGCGTGCTGCCGGATCGTCTCGGACAGGTGCGTCGCCAGCACGCTCGAGGTGTCCACCACGGTGTAGCCGAGCGCCTCGGCGCGATCCTTCTGCGCGTCGCTGATCCACACCGCGGGCAGGCCGAAGGACGGCTCCGTGGTCGGGATGCCCTGCAGCTCCCCGGCCGCGGCGGCGGTGTTGAGCGCCATGTACATGCCGACCATCAGCTCGCCGCCGGCGACCCGCGTCCCCTCGATCTTGAGCCGGTAGTTGTTCGGCTCGAGCTCGAGGTTGTCGCGGATGCGAATCGGCGGCACCACCAGGCCCAGCTCCGTGGCGAACTCGCGGCGCAGCATCGTGATCCGGTCCAGAATGTCACCGCCCTGCGAGGCGTCCACGAGCGGGATGAGGCCATAGCCGATCTCGAGCTCCATCGGGTCCACGTGCAGCAGCCGCTTGACGCGTTCCGGCTCAGGCACCTCGACCTTCTCCGCCTCCTCGGCCTCGATCGCCTCCTCCTTGTGCTTCGTGGCCCGCATGGTCAGGTAGCCGACCGTGCCCGTGACGGCCCCGAGCAGCAGGAACGGCAGCGCCGGCAGGCCGGGCATGATCGCGAAGAAGCCGAGCATGCACGCTGTCACGAGCAGCGCGTGCGGCTTCTTGAGGAGCTGCGAGGCAAGGTCCTCGCCGATGCTTTTCTCCGTCGAGCCGGCGCGGCTCACGAGCACGCCGGCCGCGGTGGCGACGATGAGCGAGGGGATCTGCGCGACCAGCCCGTCGCCGATCGTGAGCAGCGTGTAGTGCTGCGCGGCCACGCCGACCGCCATGCCGCGCTGGAAGACGCCGATTGAGAGGCCGCCGAGCACGTTGATCACGGTAATAAGGAGGCCCGCCATCGCGTCGCCGCGCACGAACTTGCTCGCGCCGTCCATGGCGCCGTAAAAATCCGCCTCGCGCCCGATCTGCTGCCGCCGCGCGCGCGCCTCCTCCTCGGTGATGAGGCCCGTGTTGAGGTCCGCATCAATCGCCATCTGCTTGCCGGGCATCGCATCGAGTGTAAAGCGCGCCGTCACCTCGGCGATGCGAGTAGTACCCTTAGTGATGACGACGAACTGGATGATGATCAGGATCAGGAAGATGACCGCGCCGACGACGAAGTTGCCGCCCACGACGAAGTTGCCGAACGCCTCGATCACGCGGCCCGCCTCGCCGTCGAGCAGGATGCGGCGCGTTGTCGCCACGTTGAGCGAAAGCCTAAAGAGCGTCGTGAACAGCAGGAGCGAGGGAAAGACCGCCAGGTCGAGGCTTCTCTCGGTGTAGATCACAACGAGCAGAATGAGCACCGAGAGGGTAATGTTTACAGTGAGCAGGACGTCGAGGACGTTGCTCGGCAGTGGGATGATGATGGCGACCAGCACGCCGACGATCGCCACGGCAAGCCCGATGTTGCCGAACCTCGCGAGTTTTGTCTCCCGGCCCGCTCCCAGCATCATGTCCCTCTACGAACAGTGCGTTGCGTGCGCTTCTACGATGGCGACCCGACCGGCACTCCCCGACGTGCACGGCCGATCGCAAAGACATAGGCAAGCACCTCGGCCACGGCGTGATAGAAGGCCACCGGCACGTAGCCACCGACCTCGACCACCTTGTAGAGCGCCTGCACGAGCGGCGCGTTCTCGACAATCGGCACGTGGTGCATCTTTGCCAGCTCGATGATCCGCTCGGCCAACAGGCGGGCGCCCTTGGCGACGACCTTGGGCGCCGGCATCGTTTCCGGCTCGTAGCGAAGCGCGATCGCGTAGTGCGTCGGGTTGGTAATCACCACGTCCGCCTTGGGCACATCCTGCATCATGCGCTGCATGCTGGCCTTGAGCTGCAGGCCGCGGATGTGGCCCTTGATCATCGGGTCGCCCTCGACGTTCTTGCGCTCGTCCTTGACCTGCTGCTTGGTCATCTTGATCTTGTCCTCGTAGCGGTGCCGCTTCCACAGATAGTCGAGCGCCGCCAGCACGATGAGCAGCACAATGATGCGGATTACTATCCGGAAGGCGATCCCGACGGTGAAGTCGGCAATCTGCGGCACCGTCTGGTCCATCAGCGGCAGGAAGCGGGGCAGGTACGCCTTGAGCGACCAATACGCCACGAGGCTGATCAAGGTGATCTTGCCGACCGCGACGGCCAGGTCTATCAGCTTGTCCTTGCTGAGGAAGTTGAGCCGGCTCAGCTTCGGCTGGATCTGGCTCAGCTTCGGCTTGAGCGCCTGCGGCGCCCAGAGAAAACCGAACTGCATGGCCGAGGCCGCGAACGCCGCCAGCACCAACACGAGCATAATGGGCGCGATCATGACCGCCATCCGCGCCACGGTCCCGACGAGGAGCTGCTGCACGCTCGAGGGCGTCAGCTCGACGCTCGTGTACGTGGTAAAGGTCGTCCGCATCAATTCCTGAAACCGCCCGCTGATGAACGACCCGGCAAACCAGATAGACACGATGCCGAGGAACAGCACGACCACCGAGCCCACCTCGGGGCTCTGGGCGACGTTGCCCTTCTCGCGCGTTTCGCTGCGGCGCTTCGGCGTCGCTTTCTCTGTTCGTGCTTCTTTGTCCTCGTCCGGCATCGCTCAGCCCACGCGTTAGTGCATCTGTTCGAGCATGGTGTAGATATCCGCGGCGGTCACCCGCAGCATCTTCTCGAAGATGTACGAGAACATCGGTACGCAAGCCGCCAGCCCGATCAGCCCCACGCCGATCTTGAGCGGCAGCCCGACAATCAGCACGTTCATCTGCGGCACGCAGCGCGCCACGAGCCCGATCACGACGGTCGTCACCATCAGCATCACAAAGGCGGGCGCCGTGATCTTGATCGCTAAGGGAAAGATGCGCCCGGTCACGCGGATCACCTCCATCGCCATCCCCGAGTCGCACTGCACGCCGCCGATCGGCACGATCTCGAAGCTGTCGCAGAGCGCCAGCACGAGCAGATGATGGCCGCTGATCGCGAGAAAGAGCATGAGGGCCATCAGGTTCTCGAACTGCGCCACCACCGACGTCTGGCCGCCGAAGGTCGGGTCGATCACCTTGGCCATGCCGAAGCCCATGTGCCGCCCGAGGATTTCGCCCGACAGGTGCGTGACGGCAAACAGCAGGCTCGATATCAGCCCGATCATGAAGCCCACGGAGCATTCCTCGAGGATCAGCAGCGGCAGGTGCGACCACGGGCGTAGCGCCACCGACTGCGTGCGCATCATCAGCGGCATCAGCATGAGCGTCAGGAAGAACCCCAACCCGACCTTGAGCCGCGGGCTCACCGCCCTGTTGCCGAAGATCGGCGCAATGAGACACAGGCTCATCACCCTGAAAAAGATCAGGGCGAACATCTGAACGTGCGCTGTAAGCCACTCGTCGAGCTTCATGCATCGCTGCGCCCTTGAGGTGCTTTCGTCGCCGGCCGCGCCTAGTGCGCGAACCGAGGCAGATAGCGGAAGATGTTGAGCGTGAAGTCAATGAGCGCGGCGGCCATCCACGGCGCAAAGATCGCCAGAACGAACAGCACGCCGACGATCTTCGGCACAAACGTCAGGCTCATCTCGCGGATCTGCGTCACCGTCTGGAAAATGCTCACCAGCACGCCGATGATCAGCCCGGCAGCGAGCAGCGGGCCGGCAACCATCAGCACGGTGTAGAGCGTCTGCTTCATCAACGTCACCGTCAGCTCGGGCGTCATCGTCTTCTCTCGCCTCCATGTCTGTTCGGGCTCTAACCCGATTCCTATCGGGCTTTGACCCGATTCCTATCGGGCTCTAACCCGATTCCGATCGGGCTCTAACCCGATTCCTATCGGGCTTTGACCCGATTCCGATCGGGCTGCTACCCGGTGCCGAAGCTCGCCACGAGCGAGCGCATCATCAGGTACCACCCGTCCACCATAATGAAGAGCAGGATCTTGAACGGCAGCGAGACCATCACCGGCGGGAGCATCATCATGCCCATCGAGAGGAGCACGCTTGCCACGACCATGTCGATCACCAAAAACGGCAGGAACAACACGAACCCCATAGTGAACGCGGTGCGCAACTCGCTCAGGACGAACGCCGGGATGAGCACGTGGGTCGGCACGTCGTCAATGCTCTCGGGCCGTTCCATCTTCGAGACATAAACAAAGAGCGCCAGGTCCTTCTCGCGCGTCTGGCGCCACATGAAATCGCGAATCGGCTTGAGGCCCTTGCCGAGTGCTTCCTGCGGGCCGATCTCCTCGGTCATGTACGGCTTGAGCGCCTCGGCGTTTACCTTCTGCCACACCGGCGCCATGATGAAGAACGTCAGGAACAGCGCCAGGCTCACCAGGATCTGATTCGACGGCTGCGAGCCGGTGCCGAGCGAACGCTTGAGGAACGAGAGCACGATGACGATGCGGGTAAACGAGGTAAGCAGCACCAGGAGCGCCGGCGCGATCGAGAGCACCGTGAGTAGCGCCACGAGCTGCAGGCCGGTGCTCACTTGTTGGCGACCACCGCCCTCGCCCAGGTCAATGGTGATGTTGATGGGCGAGGCGCCGAGCGCCGGTGCAGCAGCGAGCGTGCCGAGCACCAGGGCGATCGCCACGAACCATGTCCGCGCATTCGGCCTCATGAGCGTGCCTCAGTTCCGGCGGCCGGCAAGCCGGCCGAGCAACGACTGCAAGTGGCCCGTGAACTCGGTCTCCTGCACGTTCTCGATCGCCGTCTCGTCCTCGATCTGCGCCAACGTGCGGATCTCGTTCGTCCCGACGCCCACCACAAGGAGGCGATCAACGACCTTGATGAGGTAGACGGCTCGCTTCTGGTCGAGCGCCGCGCGATCCACGATGCGGATGAGCTTCTCGGACTTGGGCGCCACCTTGGCCTTGCGCGCCAACAGTCTCACGAGCATGAGCCCGCCGTAGATGAGGCCCAGGATGACCGCCATCGAGAGCACGAGCCGCAGTATGAGGCTCGCGAAGCTCCGGCGCGGGTGCGCCGGCGGCTCCTCGTAGGAGAGGAACCCGCCCGTGTCGTCCGCCTCGCCGCCTTCGATCACCTCGGGAGCGCCAGTCGTCTCGGCGTCCGCGCCGGCGGCTTCGGCGTCTGCGCCGGCGGTTTCGGCGTCCACGCCGGCGGCTTCGGCGTCCACGCCGGCGGCTTCGGCGTCCACGCCGGCGGCGAGCGGGGCATGCACAACAGACACGACAATCAGCGCGGCGACCAGGCATGACAGCGTGCGCAGCATCGTGTTCTCCTTCCTTTCGAAACGACCCGGACCTTTTTGCCCCCTCACCGGCACGATTGAGCAAGTCCTATACCAACGAAGGAGAGGCCCAGGGAAAGGAGAGGAAGAGGGGGGCGGGAAGATTTTGCCGTCGAGAAATGCGATACGACGAGAACGCTTGTCGAGTTTCGCGACGAAGCGGGGCCGGCCCTACCTGAGGTAGCGGAGGCGTTCCTCGGGCGAGACGATATCGATGACCTTGACGCCGAAGTTCTCGTTGACCACGACGACCTCGGCGCGCGCCACGAGCTTGTTGTTGATGAGCAGGTCCACCGGCTCACCGGCGAGCTTGTTTAGCTCGACGACCGAGCCGCTGCCAAGGTTGATCGCGTCGCGGATGACCATAGCGGTGCGCCCGAGCTCGACGGTGATCGTCACCGGCACGTCGAGCAGGAAGTCTATCTTGCGGACCTCGCCCGCTCCGGCCTGGCCCGTCAACTGCGAGAACTCGACCGGCTGCGTGTCCACCTGTTCTTTCTCGTTGGGACTCGTCGCCACACTGACTGACACCTCTGACAAACCTGCCTTCTGGCGCACGTGCACCGCGTCACTCGACTCCGCGACCGCTGCGGGGGCGGCCTGCTCGGCGGGAGCGGTCTGCTCGGCAAGGGCGGCCTTGTCCTCTCCACCGGCGCCTTCCCCGGACGCTGCCCCGGTTTTATCGAACAGCGTGTCAATGTCATCCTGGGATAGTTCGTTGTCGCCCATGGTCCCCTATCCTTCGCTATCGGCCGGTTCGCTACTCGAATGTACGGACAATTTGAACGCCGCGGCGCCCGGTAATGATCCCGGGCCTCGCGTAGAATTTCGGCGAGTTCTCAACGTTCAACACGATATCCTCTTCGGCGTGCCTGTCGAGCACCACCACATCGCCCGGCTGCACATTGATCAGCTCATTGATCTTCATCTCCGAAGTCCCAAGGATCGCGCTCAACTGAACGTCCGTCTCCTCCAGGAACTGCGTGCACTGCCCGCCCGCGCTGGTGGTGCGCTGCGCGGACGAGATCCACTTCTGTGCGCTCAGGTTGCCAAGCACCGGCGCCAGCGTACTGATCGGAATGCACAGGCTGACCATCCCCGTGTTGTCGGCGATCTCCACGTTGAGCGTGATCAGCAGCACGTTGTCGGTCATCGTGGTGATCTGCGCAAACTGCGGGTTCGACTCGCGCCCCTCGAGCACGCAGCGCACCTGGGTCACGTGCTTCCAGGTCTCCTGGAACTTGTCGAGCGCCATGTTGATCACCGTGAGGATGATCTGGTTCTCGATCTCGGTGAGCTCACGGATCTCCTTGGGCGGCTGGCCGCCCCCGCCGAGCAGCCGGTCCACAATGACGAACACGAGCACCGGGTTGATCTCGAGGATCGCCAGCCCGTCGAGCGGCTGCATGCTGAAGACCGAGATGCACGTCGGGTTCGGCAAGCTCATGATGAACTCGCCATAGGTAAACTGCTCGACGAGCGCCAGGTTCGCATTGACGATCGTTCTGAGGTAGAGCGACAGCGTGTTGGCAAACGCCTTGGCGAACGTGTCGTTGAGCATATGCAGGGTCCGCATCTGGTCCTTGCTGATGAGCTTGGGCCGGCGGAAGTCGTAGTTCGTGATCGAGGCCTTGTCGATGACGATATGCTCTTTCTCCTCGACCTTGACCTGGCCGGTCGCCACCGCCCCGAGCAGGGCATCAATCTCTTCCTGTGAAAGGATATCCGACACGTGCCTCGAGCCTTTCCTGACCGCTAGTGAATCAGGAACTCCTTGAAGTACACTTCGACCACGCTCCCATTGACCATCATCCGGTTCAGGCGATCACGAATCTGGCGCTTGATCGCATTGTCGCCCGGGTACTTGAGGTCATCGAGCGTTTTCGACCGGAGAATCTCGAGGATCTCGTCCCGATAGACCACCTCGCGCAACCTGAGCTCGTCGAGCGCCTTAGGATTGTCCACCTCGAGGTGGATCACGAAGCGGAGCACGCGCGTGTCGCGCGTATCGAGGATGTTGACCACGAGGTCGGCAACTTCGTATGTCAGCGGCGCCACTACCTTCTTCTTCTTCTCCGGCTTCTCCTCGCCGCCGCCGCGGCCAAGGAACTTGGCGGCGCCGATGCCGCCCCCGGCGAGCACGAGCCCCCCCACGAGCAGCACGATCAGCTTCTTGCCGAGAAGCGAGCGGCCGCCCTTGGCCGGTTCGTCCGCAGCGCCTTTCGACGCGGCGGCGGCCGCACCCTTGGCGTCGCCCCCCGCGTCCTTGTCACCGTCCGCCGACTTCCACATCACTTCGACCTGTAATAGAAACGCGTGAAGTACACGTTTGTTATATGCGCATCATCCGAGCGCAGCCGCTGGCCGATCGCGTCCGCCAGCTCCCGCTTCAGACGGTTGCGCTCGAGCTCGGAGTCGATCTCGCCGATCTTCTTGGTGCTGATGACCGTAATGGCGATGTCGGCCAGTTGCGCCGTGCGCCGCCGCAAGAGCACGGAGAACTCGGTTGAGGACGCTTCGAGCACGATGCGTACCTCGAGATGTGTGCCGGGCTCCGCAAGGCTGATCGTCTGTGGCTCCAGCAGCACCAACGTGCCGTCGCCTCCGGACGAGCCGGTCTTCGGCCGACCCCAGTGCCCAGTGAGCAAGAAGTATGCTAGGACGACAAGAGCCAGGGCAACGCCGACGCCGGCAGGGACTTTGAGCCGCCCAAGCAACGCGCGGCCGCCGCCGGTGTTGAGAACTCCCTCATCGGAGGACGCCTCCGCCGCCCCACTCTGGGCGGTTTCCCCCTCTTCGGAAAACTTTTCGACCGGCATCGGTTACCTCCCACGGTCCGGCTTCGACCGCTCCTGAAGATCCTTCGGGTTGACGTCCCTCACCACGATCTCGACGCGCCGGTTCAGGGCCCGCCCCCGAAACGTGCTGTTGTCCTCGACCGAGCGAGTCGAACCGTGGCCCACGGCCGCGAGGCGATTCGTATCAATCCCGTTCTCCTCGAAATAGCGCAGCACGGTGATCGCCCGCGCCGCGGACAGCTCCCACAGGTCTTTGAACTCCCCGCCAACGATGTCCCTGTCGGCGGTATGGCCCTCGATGTTGATGCAGTAGTCCATGTCCTTGAGCACCTGCGCGATCCCGTAGAGCACCTCGAACGCAAACAGGTCCTTGAGCTCGGCGGAATCCACACCGAACAGGATCCGGTCCGGAATCCGGATACGCACCTCCCGCACGTTGATGTACGAGGTAATCATGCCGCCCAGGCCGATCTGTTCCAGGCGCGAATCAATCTCCTGCTTGATGCGCTGAACCGCCGTCTCCTCGGAGATGTCCGGGCCCTTGCTTCCCGCCTCGGGGCTGCTCCGCTCCGCCTCGAGCTGCTCCTTTTCGGACTCGATCGGCGTCCGAGTCGGTTTCCAGTAGCCGTACAGGAACACCTCCCGCAGCGACTTCTTGGCCGCCTCGAACTCCTCCTCGCGGATCACTGACATGGATACCAGCAACACAAAAAACGTGAGCAGAAGGGTCATCATGTCACCGAACGTGGTCATCCACGCCGGCGACCCCGCCTCGCACTCTTCCTGCTTCTTAGCCGGAGGTTTTCCGCTCGCCACGGGAGACCTCCTCGAGCGCGTTGGTGCGCTGCTTCGGCGCGATGAAGACCTGGAGCTTCTGCTCGACGATGCGCGGGTTGTCGCCGGACTGAATCGAGAGGATGCCGGCGATGATGACCTCCTTGACGAGGAGCTCTTGCTCCGAACGCATCTTGAGCTTCGCCGCGATCGGCAGGAAGACCAGGTTCGCCGTCAACGCCCCGTAGAACGTGGTAATCAGCGCAACCGCCATGCCCGGCCCGAGCGCTGACGGATCGGCCATATTCCCGAGCATCTTCACCAGGCCGATGAGCGTGCCAACCATGCCAAACGCGGGGGCGTACGACCCCATCGCTTTGAAGAGACGCTGGCCAAGACCGTGCCGGTCCTCGATGCGCTGCACTTCCGTGCGCAAGACCTCCTCCATGATCTCGGGCGAGGTGCCGTCAATGGCGAGCTGGAGGCTCTTGACGATAAACGGGTCGTCCACCGTCTCCACCTCGCCTTCGAGTGCGAGGATCCCTTCGCGCCGGGCCTTGAGCGCAAAGCGGAGCATCGTCCTGATGATTCCCGGAATGTCGTCGGCTTTGTGAAAGAACGCCTTGCGGGTCACCGAGGCGGCGCCCGTGAGCTCCTTGAGCGAGAAGGCGATCATCGTGGCCGCCACGGTGCCGCCCATCGTGATGAGCATCGAGGGGACATGAATGAACCCGGCCGCACCGCCGCCCATCGCGATGGCGCTGCTCACCAGCACGAAGCCGAGAATGATCCCGATGACGGTGGTGATGTCCATCCTCTACCTCGCCCCTGCGGCTACGGCAAGCCTGCTGCCACGTGCTCGGCGGCGATCCCATCGTCGGCGGGCGGCGCGAGCACGCCCCGTGCGTGCCGCTCGCGGATCATGTGCTGGTACGCCACGAAACGCGCCACGACCTCCTCAACGGTTTCGGTCACGTACATCCGCTCGCCGGTAGTGAGCGTGATGATCGTGTCCGGGATCGCCTCGGCCGTCTTGATCAGGTCCGGGTTGATGCACAGTTCTTTCTTGTCCAGCCGCGTCAGCTTAATCATGCGGCCCTCCGTGCTTCACGCGCGCGCACCCGCGCCCTCACGCAGCCTGCCGTAGTTTATCGCTTCAGGTTCAGCAGCTCGGTCAGCAGCTCCTCGGAAGTGGAGATCACACGGGCGTTGGCTTGAAAGGCGCGCTGGGTGATGATCATGTTGGTGAACTCCTCGGCCAGGTCCACGTTCGACATCTCGAGCGTGCCCTGAACGATCTTGCCGTTCGAGCCGGCGTTGGCCGCGGCGATCCCCGCCGGCCCCGAGTTGGGCGACTCGATAAACAGCCCGCCGCCGAGGTTGAAGAGCCCGGCCGGGTTGTTGAAGTTCGCGAGGTAGAGCTGCGCGATGGCCTGCTGCTCACCGTTCGAGAAGATGCCGGTGAACACCCCGCTCTCATCGACGAGGAACCGTTTCAACGACCCGGAGGTGTAGCCGTTGCGGCTGGTCACCGTGGGCGAGGCGTCCTTGTTGAACTGCGTAAGCCCGTCCACCGAACCGTCGGTGCCGAAGTCGAGCGTGAGCGTCAGCGGGCTGCTTGCGCCAAACGGGGTCCAGGTGAAGTTGAACTCGCTCGTGCCGGACATCAAGCCGGTGTCGCCGTTGAAGCGCAGCGTCTCGAAGCCGACCGGATCGGTGCCGGTGGCGACGTCGAGCGAGACGTCCCACATGTTGTTGTCGGTCTTGAGGAACGTGACCGTCAGTGTCGTGCTGCCGCCCCTGCTGTCGTAGATGTCCACCTGGGTCGAGTAAGTGTCGCCGACCGCCGCCCGCCCGTCCAGGTTGCCGCCGAAGTCGAGCTGGCTGCTGGCCACCGGCGCCATAACGGAGTCGTACGGGATCTGGATGTCGCTGATGTTGCCGTTGGCGGGGATTTGGCCATTGACCGCCGCCACGCCCTGCACGCGGTAGCCGTTGAACGGCGAGACGAGGTAACCGTTGTAGTCCACGTCGAAGTTGCCCGCCCGCGAGTAGTAGTTGCTCGACCCGTCGCTCAGGATGAACCAACCATTGCCCTCGATGCAGAAGTCGGTCTGCCGGTTGGTCACCATGGGCACGCCTTGCAGCAGGTTGCGGTCAATGCTGCCCACCGCGACGCCGAGACCCACCTGCATGGCGTTGACGCCGCCGACGCCGGTGCCCCCGGACGAGGCCGAGCGTATGGTCTGCAAGAGCATCTCCTTGAAGGTGGCGCGAGAGCTCTTGTAGCCCACGGTGTTGACGTTGGCGATGTTGTTCCCGATGACATCCATGCCGAGTTGGGAGCTCCTGAGACCCGTCAGGCCTGTGAACAATGAGCGCAACATGTGTCAGGTCCTCCTTCAGTGCTGTCCGACGACAGCTCGAGTTTGACGCCTCTCCGTGACCGCCCAACTCTGTTTCGATGTTGTGTGCGGTGCGCCACTCGCGCGCCGCGGCTCCCGCCGCGCATCGCCCTCGTTCCCTGTGGGGTATGCGCCGCGAGTTTTCTTGTTACGGGTTCGACACAATCTCGATGATGTCCGCGTAGCTGTAGTGGCCGCCGTTGATGGTGACGTGGAGGCCGCTGTTGTTGCTGAAGGCGATCCCCTCGATCACGCCCTCCACGATCTCTCCGGTATTCGGATGCTCCACCCTGGCGTACTTGCCGATGAGGCCCGCCGCCTCGGCGACCTCAGCGGCGCTCAACGCGCCGGGCCCGGGCTGGCTCACCTGCACGATGTCCTCGATCGGGTAGTGGTCCTCGTCGTCGGAGATGCGGACGTACACCTTGCCTTCGTCCACCTCGATGGCCCACACGGTGCCCGTGTGCTCGACGCCGTCCGCATCCTCGATCGTGACGGTCTTGCCGATCAGCCCGAGACCGTACTCGAGCTGATCCTCGATCGCGCTCTGCGGCCCGTAGATCTCGACGAGGTCCTCGAACCGGTAGGCGATCTCGTTGATAATGAAGTACACGTCGCCGCCCTGGATCGTCAGCCCCGTGATCGGGCTCGTGATGAGCTCGCCCGAGACCGGGTCGTGCACCTGTGCGCGCATCCCGACCATGCCCGCAGCCTGGGTGAGCTTCTGGACAAAGGCGGACCGCTCGAACGCAGCGTTGAGGTTCTGTAGCTCCTCGAGCGTGCTGAACTGCGCGATCTGCGACATGAACTCCGCGTTGTTCAAAGGCTGCATCGGGTCCTGGTAGCGGAGCTGCGCCACGAGCAGCTTGAGGAAGTCGTGTTTGCCGAGCGCCCGCGGGTCGCTCGATCCGGCCGACGTGCCGTACTGGGTCGAGTCGGCCGGAGGAACGTAATATGAAGCCGGCAAGTCCATCGTTCGCGCGTCCTCTATGCCAAGTAGTCAACAGTTCCATCGTGGACCAAGGCCGAACCGGCCGCGACGCTAAGCGGCGCCTCGTCGGTGCGCTCGTCGGACGCACGCTTGTCGTGCGCTTCGTCTCGCTCGGCGGCGTCGGCGCGGCCCTCGCGCCGTCCATTGCCCTCGGCGTGCCCGGAAACCCACGCGTCGGAACCGGTCTGGCTGCGCACCGAGACCTCGAACCGCTCGAGGTTGAAACCCTCCTCAAGCAGGACCGAGCGGAGCTGCGAGAGGTGCTGCTCGACCACGCCGCGCACGAGCTCGTTCTCGACGCTGAGCCTCACTGAAACCGCCTTACCCTCGGTGGTAAGCTGCATCCGTACCGCGCCGAGCGAGGGCGGCCGGAGCTGCAGCACAACGTGCGTCTGGCCGTTCTTGACGCTGACCACCGCGCTGCGAATCACCTGGCGACCGATCGAACGGGCAAGCTCGATCCGCTGGCGCAAATCAAGCGGCAACGCCGCGGTCGAAAGCACCTGCTTGAACACCGCGTCGAGCCGCTCAGTCGCTTCCCCCTCCGGAGCGCCGGCACTCTCGGGCGTGCTCACGCTCGAGGCGAAGGCGCGCAGGGCGGCCTGCTTTCCCTCATTGCCGGCGCCGTCGGCGCCCGACGACAATTCGGCGGACAACACGGCGTCCGGCGAAGCCGTTGATGGATTCGCCGGCGCCTGGTCTCGCGGGCCAAGCGCGCGCAGCATAGTCTCCTCGGCTTCAGCACTCGTGAGCGTCACGTCGCGGGCCGCGCTCTCGTGCGCTGCGGGCTCCACCCCGTGTCCCGCACCAGGCCGGGGCACGCGCGAATCTGCAAGCACGTGTCCCGCGTTTCTGCCCGCTTCGTCCGGAGGCGGCTGAACTTCTTCAGGCGCCCCCTCGTCCGGGGCATCGGGCATCTGCCGCAGCGTGAACTCGCGCGCGTTCTCTGGGACTTCTCGCTCGAGCGGCTTCGTCTCGATCGGCGTGGGAGCCTCATCAACATGCGGCGTCTCTTTCCCCTCGGCAGCGGCCTCATCGAGCGGCGCATCCTCCGTGGCGACCACCACTCGCGCCGCTGTCTGCTCGAGCGAAGCGTTTGGAGCGACCGGTCCGGATGAGGGTTGGACTGCGGCCGGCGAGTCCTCGACGAGGATCTCCATGGTCTCCACAAGCTCGCCCGGCTGTTGGAGCGAAACCGTGGCCCGCACATTGGTGGGCGGCGCCTCGCCGGCCTCGACGACGTCTGAGCGTTCCCCTGCCTCTATCAAGTCTGCCGGGGGGCCTCCGTCGCCACGCAGGAATGCGCGAGCAGCATCCGGTTCTTCGGGACCCTCGGGAAGGTGCTGCACCGGCGCCGCACGCTCGGGCACGGCGTTCGGCTGAAGTCCTCCCCTCGAGGCATCGCCCGATGAACTGGAGCCGGGTGTCTCGGTTGCCGTCTCGGCTCGATCGCCCTCGGCCGCGACCTTGGCTCGCTCACCCGCGGCCGCTTCCTCAAGCCTGAGTGCCTCGGAAGATATGTCCGTCTTTAGCTCACCAACCACGATCCGAGCCTCGACTGCGATCACGCCGCGCTCTTGTGCGTTGATGAGTGAAGTGCTTGTCGGAATAGTCTCTGCCCGGCCTTCCCCTTTCTCTTTCGGCTGCGTCGAAGGGATGTCGGAAAAAGCTATGCGGCCGGCGATTTTCGACTCGGGTGCTAACTCCGCTTCAGCGAGCAGCTCATCAGGCCGACTCACTTCCTCGGGCCGGATCGGCGATTCCGTCCTGACTGCCTCACGCGTAGGAGCAAAGGGCCGGTCGGGCGACACGTCGTCCTCGAAGAAGCGGCCCTCCCGCTTGGGCCGGGTCGGTACCGGCGGCTCATGCGGCTTATCAGGGAGGCTCTGGAGCAAGACGGCCAGGAAATCTCCCGGCGGACCGGCGCCGGGCCCGGGACGGCCCTGGGCCATGACCTCGATCGAATCCGAAGCGCCGATGATGTTCGGCACGCTCTCCATCCCGACTTCCCTTGTGATAAATGGGTGTCCCAAACAGGCGTGCAACGCAGATGAGCAAGTTGTGTACCCGCTCTTTTCACCCCGAAAAGGTGCGACGCATTTGCCGTTCCACGCGCACAAATCGGAAAGAAGGGGAAAGCGTTGCGCAACGCTGA
The DNA here is from genome assembly GCA_965369835.1 of uncultured bacterium. GTDB lineage: Bacteria > Auribacterota > JABMQX01 > JAFGEW01 > JAFGEW01 > CBDUSE01. The sequence goes on along the minus strand of CBDUSE010000001.1, from coordinate 42,264 downwards.
CAGGGAAGAAGGCCCGCCACCGGGCCCGGCTGCGCGAAACGCGAGACACATACGGGCGGGCGTCGAAGGGAAGGAAGTTCCGGCCGACGGGAAGAAACTGCCGCTTTCGCGATCGCGGCCGCTACGGCGGCGAGAAGAGCGCCGCCTTCTCATCGGAGAGCAGAAGCGTGTTGCGCATGAGCTGGTTGATCTTCGTGGTGCGTTTGCGGTTGCGTTCCCGCTCGATTGCGCTCTCGCCCATCTTGGTGAACGCTTCGAGCACCTTGGCCGTCGAGCGATCGTTCATCACGAGGAGCAACTCGGCGCACTCGAGATCGCTCATGCCATCGAAGATCTGCGCGACCGTTTCCGGTGACGCCTTCTCGTACTTCTTCGCGAGCACCTTGAGCGTCTCCTGTCGCGCCTCGCTAATGATGGGATAGAGCTGCCTGATGTGGTCGAACAGTTGCCGATTGCGCCGCTCGATCGCTTCGAGGTCCGCCTTCATCTTGTGCATCTGGTCGAGGTGATCGTCCTGCCGGGCGTCCAACTCCTCGCGCTCCTTGAGCCGGGCAAGGATGTTTTCGATCTCGTCGAAGCGTTCGTCGTGGGGCTCTTCGATCGCACCGGTCGCCTCGACGACGGTGAACAGATCGCCCACGATCGGCACCTGCCGGAGCCCGTCCTTGCCCACGGCCTTGACGATCGCGACCTCGGCGCCGATCACGACGAGAATCGCGCCCAGCAACGTCAACAGGAACTGCTTGATCGCTTTCATTGATGAACCTCTTCGTGCATGCGGCGCACGTAGCGACCGGTAGCCACTTCGTCAATGAGCTTCTGCTCCCAATCGGCCACGGCTTTGTCGTAGGCTCGGCGGTCGGTCTCCTCGAGCTTCTCGAGGATCCGTGTCTCGCGCTTGGCCTCGACGAGCTCGGCGCGCTTCGCCTCGATCAGCTCGTCCCACCGGCCAAGCTGCTCCTGGAAGCGCCGGATGTCATCGGCGAGCTTGTAGAAGTACCGCGTGAGCCGTGCGAGGTCCGGAAGCGTCTCGCGCTCCTCGGCACGGCCCGCCAGCTCTCGCTGCTGGTCGAGCAGCTCGCCCTGGATCGAGAAGAGCTGTCGCTCGTCTTGAAGCCGCTGCCCCATGAGCGCGGCCAACTCGTTCTTCTTCATCTCTTCGAGGTGGCGTTTCGTCTCGAGCACCCGCCTGAATCTGAACGCGAACCGTTTCACGCCTCTTCTCCTGCCCCGGTGGCGGCCGTCCCGAGCGTCGCCTCGCTCCCGATGAGCTCGATGAGCCCGTGCACGGCGGTGCGGTAGTCGCTTCGCTCTTCAATCTCCTGGCGCAGGAACGTCTCGATCTTGACGATCATGGCGATCGCGCGATCAATCTCCGGGTTGCTCCCGTGTTTATAGGCGCCGATGTTGATCAGGTCCTGCGCCCGGGTGAAAACCGCGACGTGATGCTGCAAGTGCCGCGCCGCGTCGAGGTGCTCGCGCGGCACGATGTCAATCATCACGCGGCTGATACTGTCGAGCACATCAATGGCAGGGTAGTGGTTGCGTGCCGCAAGCTCGCGCGAGAGCACTATGTGCCCGTCGAGGATGGCGCGCACCGCGTCGGAAACCGGCTCGCTCATGTCGTCCGCCTCGACGAGCACGGCATAAAGCCCCGTGATGCTGCCGGTATCCGAGGTGCCCGCGCGCTCGAGCAGCCTTGGCAGCGCCGCGAAAACCGATGGTGTGTAGCCCTTCGTCGTCGGCGGCTCGCCGATCGAGAGCCCGATCTCACGCAGCGCCATGGCGTAGCGCGTTATCGAGTCCATCATAAGCATCACATCATGCCCCTGGTCGCGGAAGTACTCGGCGATGGCCGCCATGGTATGCGCGCCTTTCACGCGCACGAGCGCCGGCTGGTCCGAGGTCGCCACCACGACGACCGACCGCTTCAGGCCCTCCTCGCCAAGGTCTTTTTCGAGGAACTCGCGCACCTCGCGACCGCGCTCGCCGATCAGGCCGATGACGTTGACGTCCGCCTCCGTTTGGCGAGCGATCATCCCGAGCAGCACGCTCTTGCCCAGGCCGCTGCCGCTGAAGATCCCGACGCGCTGGCCCCGGCCGCAGGTGAGCACAGCGTCAATAGCGCGGATGCCGGTGCCGAGCGGCTCGGTGATGCGCTTGCGCACGAGCGGGTTGATCGGGTCGCGCTCGATCGGGCACTGCGCCTCGGCCTCGAGCGGCCCCCGCCCGTCAATCGGGTGGCCCAGCCCGTCGAGAATGCGCCCGAGCAACTGGCGCCCCGCCGGAACGAGAAGCTGATGCCCCGCCGCGACCACCTCGCTTCCCGGGTGAATGCCCTTCATGTCGCCGAGCGGCATGAGGAGCACTTTCTGGTCCCGGAAACCGACGACTTCCGCCACGATCCGAACGCCGTCCTCGCCGCTCACCGTGCAGAGCTCACCGACGGAGACCGCCGGCCCCTGCGACTCGACAACGAGACCGAGCACGTGCGTGATGCGCCCACGCACCTGCATGGCGCGGGCGCGAGCCACGCGCTCGGCATATCGCTCCACGAGAGAAGTTGTCACCGCGCTCCCCCTTGGACGGCGCACAAGGCGCTACGCGAGCAGCGCCTCGCGGAGTTGCTCGATTTGCTTGTCGAGCTGGGCGTCCACGATGCCCATGTTCGACTCGACAATGCAGCCGCATCGGCCGACCGACTCGTCGTCAACGAACTCGACCGCCGCGGCGCCCTCGAATATCGCCTCGAGCGGCCGGCCGTCCTGGGTCATCGCCTCGCGGTCAGCCGGATTGAGCCGGACCACCACGTGCTTGCGATCCATCGTCTGGCGCACTGCTTCCTCGACGAGCTCAGGCGTTATGCTCGACTCCTTGACCTCGCTCACCAGCACGCGGGAAGCGATCATGATGGCCAGCGCCACCACGTCGCGCTCGGCCGATCGGATCAGGCGCTCGCGGGCGGCCGTGATCTCGCTGATGAGCGCGTCAACGGCGGCGAACCTTTCGGCAAACTCCTGTTTGAACCGCGCGGCCACTTCCTCGGCCGCACGCTGGCTTCCTTCGCGCTCGCCAAGCTCGTAGCCTTTGGCCGAGCCTTGCTCAAAGCCCACCTCGAACGCCTCGACCCTCTTGCGCTCGAGGATCTCGTCAAGCTCGCTCTGGCTGATCATTCGCTCAGGCTTGCCGCCGACCTGGTACGGATCGAGGAGCAAACGGCTTCGTTTCACCACCGAGCTAGACAAGGACCTCATCCTCCCTGCCGCCGCGGCCCGCGATCAGAACCTCGCCCTGCTCGTCAAGCGTACGCACGACGTTGACGATTTTCTGCTGGGCCTCTTCGACTGTCTTGAGCTTGACCGGGCCCATGTACTCGAGCTCCTCCTCGATCATCTCGACGGCACGCTTCGAAAGGTTCGAGAAGAACTTCTGCTTCACCTCGTCGCTAGCAGCCTTGAGCGCGACCGTCACGTCCTTGATATCAATCTCCTTGAGCACCCGCTGCATGGACTTGTCCTCGACGAGCACGAGGTCCTCGAAGACGAACATCAGCTTTTTGACTTCCTCGGCGATTTCCCACTCCTTCTCCTTGAGCGATTCGAGAATGTGCTTCTCCATAGTGCGGTTGATCAGGTTCAATACGCTCGCCACAGCGCGCGCACCGCCGACGGTGCGCAGGTTCTGCTTGTAGGTCGAAACCTGCTTGCGCAGCACGGCCTCGATCTGTGCGACCACCTCCGGGTCCGCCTTGTCCATCTTGGCGATGCGCAGGATCACCTCGTTCTGCATCTCCTCGGGCAGGCCGGACAGGATCTGCGCGGCCTGGAACGGCGGCAGGTGCGCGAGGACCAGCGCAATCGTTTGCGGTTGTTCCTTGACGAGCACGTTGACGAGCTGGCTGGCGCCGACCTTGTGAAACACCTCGAACGAGGTGCTCTTGGCCATAACCACATCAATGCGGTTGATGATGTCGGCCGCCTTGCGCGCGCCCAGCGCCTCCTCAAGCACCTTCTTGGCAAAGCCGATGCCGCCGGAGGCCGCCGTTCCCCCCTTGTAGGCACCGGCGATCGCCTCCTCGAGCACCTGCTCCTGTGCCGGCGCCGGCACGTTGCGGACCTCGGCGAGCGAACCGATCACCTTCTCGACCTCGGTGTCCTCGAGATGCCTGAAGACCTTGGCCGCCTTCGAGGTGCCGAGCACGATCAGCAGGATCGCCGCCTTCTGCTTGCCCGTAAGCGGCCGCACTTCCTTCTCCTGTGCCTCTTCCTCCTCGTCGCCTTTACGCCGACGTTTCTGTGCCATCTCGTTGATCTCCCGGGGCGTGGTGTGTCGTCGGAGCCCCGCTGTGTTAGCTAATCCACTGGCGAATCACCGCGGCAATGCTCTCCGGCTTCTGCTCCACCAGCTTGTTCATGGCCTCGCGCAGGCCGCGAAGTTCCGCCTCGCTATCCTCGAGCACGATGTCGTTGAAGATCTCCTGGACCTTCCTGTCCGAAGTGACCGCATCTGGGATCACGGTCTCCCTTTCGCCACCGCCCGGCGCGGCGGCCGCCGTCGCCGCGATCACGGTTCTGGTGGCTTCCGGCCCGTGATCGGCGTACCTCGTCTTCTTCATGACGACCCAGAGGAAGCCGAGCAGCGCGATGGAAACGATGGCCGCCGGCCCGTGCTTGGCAACGGCGGTCATGATCGGGCTCGGCGGCTCCGCCAACTGCTGATCACCTGTCTCCGCCTTGACAAACGACGCCTCGTGGACGCTGACCTGATCGTTGCGCGTCGGATCGTACATGATGACCGCTTTGACGAGCTCCTCAACGTCCGACACGCTCAGCGTCGTGCCGTCGGCGGCGGTTGGTTTACGATCCTTGTTGACGATAACCGAGGCGCTCACTTTCTTGATGCTGCCCGGCGGCACAACGACCTTCCTGGTCGTCGTGTTCGGCATGGTCCGCGTCCTCATCGTTGTGGTTGCATCGGTCGAGTGTCCGCTCGACCCGCCGCCAGCGGCGCTCACGTCAACGTTCGGCACCGCTCCCGGCTCGCCGCCTGCGGCCCCCTTCGAGCTGTCGCTCTTACGCTCGGAGGTCTCCTCCTCGATCACGGCTCCGCCGGTGCTCTTGATCTCCTCTGTCTCGAGGCTCTCGTTGTTGAGATCAACCGTCACTGTCGCCGTCCAGTTGCCCGGGCCGATCGCGGGGTCGAGCTGGGCCGCGATCTTCTCGGCAAGCTGTTTCTCGACATGGCGAGTGAGCGCGAACTGCTCCGAGCCTACGTCGAGTATCGTATCTTTGCCCCTGGGCTTCGCCAGGATCTGCCCGGTCCCGTCGAGGATGGTGATGTTGTTCGTCTTGAGCCCCTCGATCGCGCTTGCGCACAGGTAGCGGATACCGCTGATCTCCGAGGGGCCGAGGCCGTAGCCGGGCCTGAGGGTGAGCACGATTGACGCCTTCGCCGGCTCCTGGTCCTGCTTGAACAGTCGTTCCTTCGGCATCACCAGATGCACCCGCGCGCTCTGCACGCCTGCAAGTGCCGAGATCGTTCGGGCAAGCTCGCCCTGCAACGCGCGGAGCTTGTTGATATTGACCATCGTCTCCGACTGCCCGCCGAGGCCGCCTTTGTCGAAGATATCGCCCCATCCGGTCCCGCCGGTGCTTGCCGGCAGGCCGGCGCCGGCCATCGTCAGGCGGAGCTCGTTGACGCGGTGCGCGGGCACGTAGATGCGACGGCCACCGTTGCGCACCTCGAACTTGACGTTCTCGTCGCGGAGCATGTCGGCGATTGCCGCAGCGTCGCCTGGGTCGAGCGCCTGGGGATACAGGAGCGCGCTCGACGGGCGATGCGAGAGCCTGGCGAACATCCACAAACCGAGGAGTCCGACAACGGCCACGAGCACAATCGAGACCCGCTGGTTGAACCCGATCCGTTTCCAGATCGCGGCGAGCTGCTTGCCAATCGCGTTCAGCTTATCCATGCCCGTGCTTCTCCGGTCCGGCCTACACCTGCATCTTCATCACTTCTTCGTACGCCTTGAGCAGCTTGCTGCGGATCTTCATCATAAGTTGGAAGGCGATGTCTGCTTCCTCGGCGGCGATCATGACCTGATGCACGTCCTTGATCTCGCCCGCAGCGAACTTCTTGATCGTCTCATCCATGTCGAGCTGCAGGTCGTTGACCTCCTCGAGGAAGCCGCCGAGCACGTCCTTGAAGGAGCCGCCCGCCGGCGGCTGCACGCGGCCCGCCTGCGCCGGATCGAGCAGTGGAAGGTGTCGCCCTATCTTCGAAATCTCTGTCATTGCTCCATTCCCACGCTGCGCGTGTGCCGCGGCTAGATCTCAAGCGCCTTGAGGATCATCTGCTTCGCCGCGCTGATCGCCATGACGTTGGCCTCATACCCGCGCGACGCGTTAATCATGTCGAGCATCTCCATCACCGGATTGACGTTCGGCATCTCGACCATGCCGTCCTCGTCGGCGTCCGGGTGGCCCGGGAGGTAGCGCTTCGGGCCCGGTTCGTTGTCGCGACTGACCTCGACGACACGAACGCCCGAGCCGACGTCACGCATCAAGCCGTCGAGGTTGCGCTGCGCATCGGCGAGCACTTCCTCGAACACGACGTAGCGCTTCCGATACGGCCCGCCGTCGGCACTGCGGGTCGTGTTGGCGTTGGCGATGTTGAAAGCGATCACGTTCATGCGCAGCCGTTCGGCCGTCATGCCCGAGGCGCTGATGTCGAACGAGCTGAAGATGCCTTCGCCCATCGTTAGGCCTCCTTGATAATGTCGTGGAGCTTGCGGAACCGCCGCGCCATGAGCTGTGCATAAACCTGGTAAAGGATGGCGTTCTCGGCGAGCACCGCCATCTCGGTATCAATGCTCACGTTGTTGTTGTCGTTACGGAACGCGGTGGTGTTTGGCTTGGTGATGCGAAAGCGCAGGTCCTTGACGCCCTTGATGCCCTTGTCGCGCAACACGCGGTCCAGCTCGTCGGCGAACTCGACATCCGAGCGCCGGAAGTTCGGCGTGTTGATGTTGGCGATGTTGTTGGCGATCACCTTGTGGCGAAGCGCCGCGAAATCCAACATCTTCTCGTACAGCTTGAGCGCTTCCGGCTGGAACAGTGTCTTCACGAACGTCGCTCCTCTGACGGCTCTGACCTGCAGCTTTTGCCGCATTCACATAGGAGTTGAGCAATATCTATGCCACCGGTTTTTTCTGGCCAACCCGCTCGAGAACCGGCCTGCATGCTCATGACGCACAGGCCGGCTTCGAGTCAGCGAACTGTCCCTGCACCCGGTATTGGTTAAGCTTGTTGCGCAACGTGCGCACGCTGATCTGGAGCATCTCGGCCGTCCTGCCGCGGTTCCCTTCGAGCGCCTGGAGTGTCTTGAGAATCAGCCGGCGCTCCATCTCCGCTACCGTCCTGCCGACCGCATCAACGATCTCGTCGCTGTCGCTTTCGCTCGAACTGGACGGGCGAAGCGCGAGGTGCTCGGGCCGGATCACCTCGTCGGCATCGAGCACCACCGCGCGCTCGATCACGTTCTGCAGCTCGCGCACGTTGCCCGGCCATGCGTAGTGGCACATCATCTCGAGCGCTTCGGGCACGATCTGCTTATGCGACCGGTTGTTCTCGCGGCAGTAGCGATCAACGAAATGCTGCGCGAGCAACGGCACGTCGCCGTCTCGCTCACGCAGTGGCGGCAGCGTGATCGGGATGACGTTGAGCCGGAAGAACAGGTCCTCGCGAAACCGCTTCGCCTCGATCTCCTCATCGAGGTTCCGGTTCGTCGTCGCCACGATGCGCACGTCAACCTTGACCGGCCGGGTGCCACCGACGCGCTCGAACTCGCGCTCCTGGAGCACCCGGAGCAGCTTCGCCTGGAGCCCGAGCGGGATCTCGCTCACCTCGTCGAGCAACAGGGTCCCGCGGTGCGCGAGCTCGAAGCGGCCCAAGCGGCGCGTCACAGCGCCCGTGAACGCACCCTTCTCGTGGCCGAACAGCTCGCTCTCGAGCAGGTTCTCCGGCAGAGCGGCGCAATTGACCTTGATGAACGGTGCGTTCGAGCGTACGCTGCTGAAATGGATCGCTCGCGCGGCCAGCTCCTTGCCGGTGCCGCTCTCGCCCTGCACAAGCATGGTGGCCCGGCTGTTGGCCACCTTCTTGATCACCTCAAAGATGCTGTGCATCACCGGAGCGTTGCCGATGATCTCGCCGAACCCGTACTCCTTGAGGATCTCGCTGCGCAGGTACTGGTTCTCCTCGATGAGGCTCTGCCGCTCGGTCGCCCGACGGGTGACCATCTCAATCTGGTCGGGCGAGAACGGCTTGATGATGTAGTCGAAGGCGCCCATCTTCATCGCCTCGACCGCGCTTTCGACGGTCGCGTAAGCGGTCATCATCACGATGACCGACTCGGGCGACACCTCGCGCACCTTGCGCAGCAGCTCCATGCCGCTCAGGCTCGGCATCTTGATATCGGTAAAGATCAGGTCGAACGTTTCGGACTTGATCTTTCGCAGCGCCTGCGCGCCGTCCGACGCATCCTGGACGGCAAAGCCCATTCGCTTCAGCGTCTCGACGAGGAACTTGCGGATCAGCGGCTCGTCATCAACGACGAGGACGTGTTGGATGGCCATCCTCTTGCCTCTCTCTGTGTTCCAGTGGTCTCTGGTGTTGTCCCTGCTGTCTCGTGCTCAGGCCGCTCGCAGGCGCCGAAGGATCTTGACGGTGAACGTGGTGCCCGCACCCGGCGCGCTCTCTACCTCGATGGTGCCGCCGTGCGCGAGCACAATCTTGCGCACGATGCTCAGTCCCAGGCCCGTGCCGGTCTCTTTCGTCGTGAAGAACGGTGAGAAGAGCTTTGCACGGACCTCCTCGGTCATGCCGCATCCGGTGTCGCGCACGCTGAGCGTCACGGTGTTCTCGTCGCTCCCGATTTTCACGATGATCTCGCCGTCCTCGTGCATCGCTTGCCACGCGTTGCGCGCAAGGTTGAGCACCACCCCGTACATCTGTTCCGGGTCAACGATCGCCATGTCCTCCTCGGCGTAGTCCCGAACGATGGTGACCCGCGGGCCCTGCGCGCCCATCTCCTGCTCGACGACCGCGAGCGCCGCGTCGGCAATCTCGCCCAGACTCACCCAGCGCAGCTTGAGCGCGACCGGGCGCGTGAAATCAAGCAGGCAGGCAACGATGCGGTTGAGCGCCCGGGCGCCCTGGACGATCTGGCTCGCCATCTCGCGCTTGTCGGGCCGGTCCGCCAGATCGCGCTCGAGCAGCGCCGCGAACCCCTCGATGCCGCCGAGCGGGTTGCGGATCTCGTGCGCCACCGTCGCTGCCATCTGACCGAGCGCAGCGAGCCGATCGGCGCAACGCACGCGCTCTTCGAGCAACTTCACCTCAGTAAGATCGTGGAAGATCTCGAGCGCGCCGGAGAGAGCGCCGTTCGAGTCGCGAAACGGCGAGCTGCTCACGCCGACTGGTACGGCCCGACCGTCGTGGCGGTGCAGGGCGCGCTCCTTGACGATGTGGGGCCTGTGCGTCTCGAGTGACAGAAGGATCGCCGGCGGGCCGTCGTCCCGCTCGGGGAAGACCTCGCCGTAGGGGCGCCCGAGCACCTCGTTGCGCCTGTAGCCGGTCATCTGCTCGGCCGCCGCGTTGAATGTGGTGATCCGTCCGAGCGCATCAACGGCGATCACGCCGCTTCCCATGCTCTCGAGCACGTTATTCAGGTACGTGCGGGTCGAGTCGAGCTCCTCGATCTTGTGCCGTAGCTCGACGTTCTTTTCCTCGAGCTCGCGGTTGACCGCTCCCACGTGTCGCTTGAGCTTGTTATAGGCGCCCCGGAGCTTCGCGGCTTTCCTCGTGAAGCGCTCGAACGCCTCGGCCAGGCGCTCGATATCACCGGCCCCACCTACGCCATGTTCCGTGAGCGCGTCAGCGAACATGCCCTCACCCGTGGCCTGTTCGGACGCAACGGTGCTCTCCATCATTGTCCTCCTGCTCCGCCCGATGCGCGAGAACCGGCGCTATGCCTTTGGCGTCGTCCGGTCATAGGCGCGCGCGGCGGAGGCCGTGTTGAGGCTCTTGCTCGCCTCGGTGGTGTCCGTGGCCCCGATGAGGCGCGAAAGGATCCGCTGGTTCCCCTCGTCTACGTCGAGGATCTTCTCGAGCAGCGCACCGAGCTCCTCGAGCAGCGGCGAAATCTCCCCGGCATCCTCGTTCGCCTCGTCGCGCGGCTCCTCGAGCTTCCAGCGCACCTTGAGCGGGCCGATGCGCATGGTCAGGTCGTTGATCTCGCGCATGATCCTGAGCTTCTTGGCCGCCAGCGTCGCTAGCTCTGTGTTGTAGCTCTCCTCGGCGAGGATCTCGTGCTCCCGCGTCGTGAGATCGAGGAGCTGCTCATAGTGCGCAATCTCCTCTCGGATCCCGTCGTGCAGGGTTTTGAGCAGCGTGTTCTCCATCGCTCACGCACCTCCTTGAGCATGTCTAGTTCGATAACGCCTTGATCTGCTTGAGCATCCGCATATGCCGTATCTTGACATCGGCCTGCTGCGCCCACGTGCTGCCGGGAAATCGCGAGCGCACCTGCGCGTAGAGCGTCTCGGCCTCGACCGGGTTATTCAAACGCTCGTAGGCACGCGCCATCCGGTAGAGCAGCCGCGTCTCGTCGAGAAAGGCGTACTTGCGCTCGAGGAGCTCCCTCGCGGCGTTGAGCTCCTCCTGGTACAGGCCGCGGTCGTCATAGGTATTGAGCAGCCTGAAGACGACGCTCGATCGCGCGGCGAGCTGCTCGGGCGAGTCGTCCTCGCTTGCCGCATCGAGGATCGCCTTGTAGCGCTGCCGCGCGTCGTCGAGCCATCCCTTCTTCTCGTAGCAGTCCGCCACCGCCTGCAACGCCTCGAAAGCGAGCTCGTGCTGTGGCGCTTGCCCGAGCGCGGCGTCAAAGGCCTCGAGCGCCTCGTTGTAGTACCCGCTGCGGTAGTAGCATTGCCCGATGCGGTAGGCCGCCCGTTCTCGCTCGGACGTCGTCAGCTCCCCGACGAGCGCCCCGTACAGTTCCTCGAGTGCCGCGCCATACTGCTCGTTGAAGAATAGGATCTCCCCCGCGATGAGCTTGGCCCGGGCGCGCTGGTGCGGCGTCGGCGCCGGATCGCGCGCCTTCGCAACCTGGCACACCATCGCAAGCGCCTCCTCGTAGAGCACGAGCCCCTTGTAGGCGTCCGCCGCGCGGAACAGCGCCGGAATGCGCTCCTCGAAGGTCGGAAAGTCGAGCAAGGCGCCCGTGTAGTATTGCGCCGCCTGGGGCATTTCCCCGTCGGCGTAGTAGGAGTCCGCGAGTAGAAAAGCGGCGGCGGCGCGGTAGGCGTTGAGCTCGTAGCCGCGGAGAATTCGCCGGAACAGCGTGCGCGCACGCACCGTCTCGCCCACGTCGAGGTAAACGCTCGCGAGCTTGAACTCGCGGGCGTCCCGCGCGGCCTGGGTCGGTGCTTCCTCCAGCAACTGCTTGTAGATCTTGATCCCCCTCTCGGCGTTGCCTGCGGCCAGCTCGAGCGAGGCGAGGCCCTCGCACGCCCGAACGGACCGCTCGTCGCCGGCCGCCGTTCGCTCCAGCACGTGCATGTAGGCCAGTTGGCCCTCCTCGAATTCGCCCAGCAGCTCGTGCGCGTGGGCCACAAGCAGGTACGCGTCCGCCACGAGCACGCTCTCGGTGTACCTATCCATCAACAGGTAGCCTTCGTCCCTGGCGCCGGCGTAGTCGCCTGCCGCAAACATCATCTGGGCCCTTGCCAAGCGCGCGTCGTCGGCGCTGTCGTGGTCCGGGAAACGCTCGAGCAGCGTCGCGTACTCGCGGAGCGCCGCCCGGCGGTCGCCGCGCCGCGCGTAGATCGAGGCGATCCTCAAGTGCGCCGCCGGCACGAACGGTGAGTCCGGAAACCGGAAAATGCCTTCACGATAGCTGCGGATGCTGCGGTCCTCGAGATAGGTGCGGCGCGCCGCGACGCCCATGTGGATCGGGAGCACCTTCCACAGGGCACCCTGCTCGAGCATCTCGTTGAGGAACGCGCGCAGCGTGCTCGTGGCTTCCTCGGGCGCCGCTCCCTCGCGCTCGTCCTCGGTGCCCGCTGCCTTCAGCACCTCGGAACGCTCAGCCGGTACGGCGGTCTCCTCGGCGGTCGGCACCAGGGTGCGCGAACTGCGTGGCCCGCTTGAACGCGGCAGCAGCGGCCCTTCGCCGCCCAACTGCAACGGCCCGGCTTGAGCCGGTGGTGCAAGTGCGCACAGAAACGCCGCCGCGATCAGCATCGCGGTGACCCGCGTTCGATCCCTGCTACGCGCGCGCGGCGGCACCATCACTCTCCCCTCAATAATCCGGCCTGCTCGTCGAAGGAATCGGCGAAACGGAAGAAGGCCTTCTCGCCAAGTGGATCGCCCCGGTACGTCTCGGCCACCTCGGCAAGCACCCGGCGCGCCCGCTGGTACTGGCCGATCGCCAGGTAGCTCTCACCGATCTCAAGTCGCGCCTGCGGCCTGAAGAGGCTCGCAGGGAACTCGACGTCAATCTGCTCGAAAAACTCGAGCGCCGTTTCGTACGAGCCGAGGGCGACAAAGCAGCGGCCGGTCTCGTAGAGCAACTCGTCAACCGTCACAGCGCCATCGAGCGACGCGGCATCGCCGGCCGAATCAAGCACGGTCGCATAGTGGCGGATAGCTGAGTTCAGGTAGTGCGGCTCGTTCTCACCGAGCATGCAGTAGACCTCAGCGAGGCGCACGTACGCCCGGATGCGTTCCGGCCCTTTCGGAAGCTGCGTCACCACGTTCTCGAGCGTTTCGAGCCCCTTCGATATTCGCCCTGTTTCGATCAGTGCCATGCCCGATTCCCAGTCGCGCACAACCGGCGACCTCGCCCCCGAGCGCCCGCCCAGCTTCACCTGCGTCGCGGTGATTACGAGACCGATCACGATCGCGGGCGCGGCGAAATACAGCACAAGCCTGCGACGACGCTGCCGCGCGCCGGCGGCCAGTTCAGCCGCCTCCAGCGGCATCACCTCGACCGGTGTGCCACCGCCAACTTGCGCGGGCGCCTGAGTGACTTGTGCCGGCGCGTCGGTGTTGTCTGCTTGTGTCTCACTCATCGTCAAACTGCCGCCACAAGAGCGTGCGCTCCACCTCGCCGACGGAGTCGGTGAAGGCGTTGCACGCGCTCTCGATGTCATCGTAGAACTCGAGTAGCGAATCGAGCTCGCCGAGCTCGAACACGCGGCGCACCTCGGAGCCGTGCACGACGAGCTTCACGTCGCCGCCGCCTCGCCGCGCCTGCTTCGCCACGTCCGCCACAAGGCCAAGACCAACGCCCGAGACATACGTCGCCTGCCGCAAGTCGAGCACGATGCGGCACGTGCCCGCCCGGAGCAGCTCGTGCAGTTGCTCCGCCGGCTCGGCCGACTCGAACACCAGCTCGTCTATGACTGCTACCACCACCGGCTTATCGTCGTGCCCTAACGCGCTTCGATTCATCGCACCTGCTCGGCCTCTCGCTCGTCGGCGCCGTCGGTGAACGGCGCGTCGAAGTCCTTTTCCAACACGACGTTCGTGCCGCGGCCCGGTCTTGAAGTCAGTTCGAACCGGTCCGCGAGCCGGTGCATCAGCATCAGGCCACGGCCCGAGCGCCGCAGCGGGTCCTGTGACGGATCGCTCGTGCGGCGGAAGGTCTCGCCCACATCGAAGCCGAGACCGCGGTCGCGCACGCTCGCCCGCATGCGCCCGCCCTCGCACGAGAGCGTTAGGCAAACGGGGCCCTCCCCGCCCGCGTAGGCCCAGCGCATGCAGTTAAGCACCGCTTCCTGAACTGCGGTCACCACCTCGTGAGCCGCCTGCCCACTGAGCGGCACGCCAAGCGCGAACCGCTCCGCCACGTCGCGCACGTGACCGAGACTTGCCCGGTTCGATGAGACGCGCACATGCGTCAGCCCGTCGGGCCGGATCGCTTTGCCGAGGCGAAGCGCGATCACGACCGGCGCTTCGCCGGCGACTTCGGGCACCATCGCGAGCGCCCGCCGCGCCGGGTTCGGCTCGCCCTCCGCAATCAGCTTCCTGGTCGCCGCGAGCACGTCGGACCAGCGCTCCGCCGCCGCCGACACCAAGCGCGGGTCGGCGAGCAGCAATACATCTTCCGGCGCCAGGCTCGCCTCCCACGTGCGCGTGGCGTCCCGCGGCCCGCCCGCGAGGGACTCGGGAGCCGAACCGCTCGCGTCGAGGCGGAAGAGCCCGGCATGGCCAAGCGCGGCGCCATAGAGGCGACGGCTCGGTTCCGACTCAACCACGCCGACAGCAAGCGCGCGCAACGTGGAGCCACAGTCGAGGTCCGTCAAATGACGCATAATCGTCTCGAGCGCTTCGCGGGGCGCACCGAGGTCAAGCGCGTCCGCCAGCGTCCTGATGACCAAGCGAGCGGCGACCGCGAACCGACTGCCTGGTGCCACGTGTGCCCACACAAAGCCCGCCCGCTGCCGATCAAGCGCGCGCAGCCGCCAGACCGCCGTCGCCTGGGCGGCCGAGGAGTCGCCCGCCACCTCGGCCCGCACGGCACCGACACGGCGCGAGCGCTCGCGCAACACGTGTAGAGGCACCGGCAGCGGGGTGTCGTTGACCCGCGAGGCGCGCGCGTTGAGTGCGCGCTCGACGCTCTTGCTCAGCTCGTCGAGTGAGACCGGTTTCTGCAGAAAATCGAACAGCCCGAGCCGGAATGCTTCAACAGTGGATTCCATTGTCCCGTAGGCGGTCATTAGGATGACCGACGGCGGGTCCGGCGCTTCCCCGAGCGCGCGCAGCAAATCAATGCCGCTCATCCCGGGCATCTTCATGTCGGTGACGACCACATGGAACTGCCGCGCACGAGCGAACTCCAGGGCCTCTTCGGCCGACTGTACGCACGCAGCGTCGAGGCCATCCGCGACGAAATAGTCACGGATCGTCTCGGCCAGAGTGGCCTCGTCATCAACGATCAGGATTGATCCCTTCATTGCCCGCTCGATTCGTCGCCCAGGTTCACAGACGCTTCGCTGGGAGGAGGCTTCGTTGCTGCGCAAAACCGCTCGGGCTCCCGGAGGTTGCTACTCCTCGCCCGGGACGTTTCCCCCGCGGCGTTTAGCTCGTGCCTTCACGCGCTCGAGCTTCGCCTCGAGCGTGGTGATCGCCTTTCGAAGCTTCTCGATCTCGTCTCGGGCCTCGTCGAGCATCAGCTTCGTGGCCGCAAGCTCCTGACGCAGCCGTTCGTTCTCCGTGAGCAGCACATTGATGCGCACGAGGTCCTTCTGAATCGCCGCCCGATACGCCGCTTCGTTGGTGCCGCTGTCGTCATCCTCGGACGCGGGCGGCGCCGCGTAGTCCGGACTCACCGTCGGTCCGTCGGCAAGATAGCCCGACTGCGGCACGAGATCGTACGGGCGAGTCTGCTCGCGCGTCGGCGTGCGAGTGCCGAACCGGCACCCCATCATTGCAACCAGCATTGCGGCGATCAGCATCCCTACGACGATCCAGGCAGCTCGCATCATCTTTTCCTTGATACATGAACCTACGCAGGTTGCTTTGAGCAACTTCTGTACCAAGCACCAAGCGACACACTCGGACCGAACGCACACGCCGAGCGCAGACGCGATGGGGTGGGGCAACACAGGAAAGAGAGACCGGTCACTCCGGCGGCATTCTTCGACGAGAACCGTCGGTCCAACCGGCCAGCGTACGTTCAGTGATTGAACGGTCGCACGCTTGTCGGCAATTCCGACAACCCGTCGAGATTCGGGACATCACGTGCGCGCGAGACTGTACTTCTTGATCTTAGTATAGAGGGTGGTGCGATCAATGCCGAGCTTCTTCGCCGCGCGGTTCTTGTTCCAGCCGACCGCCTCGATCACACGGAGGATGTACTCCTTCTCAACATCGTCGAGGGTCATGTCGGTGGCCCTTGGTACGGGCGAGCTCTCCGGTGCCGGCGTGGTCTCAGCTTCGGCGAACAGCAGGTGCTCAGGCAAGAGCACGTCGTCACACTCGAGCAGGATGGCCCGTTCGATGGTGTTCTGCAGCTCGCGCACATTGCCCGGCCAATGGTACCCGAGCATGAGCTGCTCTGTCTCGGGCGCCATCTTGTAGACGTTCTTCTTGAACTCGCGATTGAAGCGGTCAATGAAGTGCTTCGCCAGTAGCAGGATGTCCGGGCCGCGATCGCGAAGCGGCGGCAGCGAGATCGGTACCACGTTGAGTCGGTAGTAGAGGTCCTCGCGGAACTTCGCAGCGGCCATCGCGGCCTTCAGGTCGCGGTGCGTCGAGGCGATGATGCGGATGTCCACGTGGATCTTGGAGATGCCACCGACGCGGGTGAACGAACGCTCCTGCAGCGCCCGCAAGAGCTTCGCCTGGAGGTGATAGCTCATGTCGCCAATCTCGTCGAGGAACAGCGTGCCCTTGTCCGCCAGTTCGAACAAGCCCGTCTTCTGGTGCTTCGCATCCGTGAAGGCGCCCTTCTCGAACCCGAAGAGCTCGCTCTCCACAAGCGCCTCCGGAACGGCCGTGCAGTTGAAGTCAACGAACATCTTGTCGTGCCGAAAGCTCAAGTAGTGGATCGCCCGCGCGATGAGCTCCTTGCCCGTGCCGCTCTCGCCCTGAACGAGCACCGTCGAGGAGTTGCTGCGGGCCACGCGCTTGACGTATTCGTAGACCTTACGCATCTTCGAGCTCTCACCGATGATAAAATCGGCCTCAAAATCGCGCTGCGCGCGCTCGCGCACGATCGAGAGCTCCTTCTTGAGCGAGAGCGTCTCGAGCGCCTTGCGGACCACGAGCTTGAGCGCGTCGAGACTGAACGGCTTGTTCAGGTAGTCGTAGGCGCCGCGCTTCATGCACTTGACCGCGCTGGCGACGTCGGCGAACGCGGTCATGATAATCACCACGATGTCGTTCTGGATCTTCTTCGCCTGCTTGAGCACCTCCATGCCGCTCGCTTTCGGCAGCTTCATGTCAAGCAACATAAGGTCCGGGCGTCTACGGCGCACAAGGGCGATCGCCTCCTCGCCTGAGGCGGCCGCGATGACCGTATATCCCTCGTCGCTGAGCGCCTCGGTCAGCGAGAGGCGAATCGCCTCTTCATCATCAACGATAAGAATAGACGTGTCCATACTCTCCCCTGTCTAGCCGATAAGGTGCGTCGTCTGTGCTGCATTGTTCGGGGTGCCCGCCTCGTTGAGTGGCTTGACGGGCCACTGGACAACCATCGTCAATCCGCACGGCTCCCCGCGCTGCGCGGTGATCGTTCCCCCATGTTCCTCGATGCACTTGAGCGCCACGGGCAGACCAAGCCCGTTCCCCTTCGTCTTGGTCGTGTAGAACGGTGAGAAGAGCTCGCCCAGATCCGCTACGTCGGTGCCGATGCCCGTGTCCTCGAAGCTGACGGCGACCTGCCCCGTCGCCGCGTTATGCGCGGTCCGCACCGTCAGCGTGCCGCCTCGGGGCATCGCGTCAACGGCGTTCGCGATGAGATTGCGAAAGACCCGCCCCATCTGCTCCACGTCGCACACGACAACGGGCAGGTCGTCGTCGTGATCGGTCTCGACATGGATGCCGGCGTGCTCGCACTGCCGGGCGAACTGCTCGAGCGCATGCTCGACGAGCGTGCGGACACGCGCCGGCATCATGTACGCCCGGCCCTCGCGCGAGAAGTCGAGCAGGTTCTTCACGATGTCGTTGACGCGCTCGACCTCCTTGAGGATCATGCCGACGTACTTCCTCCGCGGATCCGCTTCCGCAATCTTTCCGCCGAGCACCTGTATTGCCGCACTAATGCCGGCCAGCGGATTTCGGATCTCGTGGGCGAGCACGGAAGAGAGACGTCCAAGAACGATGAGACGCTCCTGCTTCGTGGTCATCAGGTTCCCCTTTTCTTTCACGAATAACCCTGAGACCAGCACGGAGAATCAACACGGCATCCCCCCATGCCTGCTGCGCAACTGACCTCCGAACTGCTCCGACCGACCCTCGGGAATCGAATCCCCCTGGCCAAGCTGGGCGCATCACGCGCAACTCGACCCTCGGGCCTCAAGCAACAACAACCGCTCCCTGTGGCGGCGGCGCGTGCCGCCGCGCGTCGAGCGCTTCCCCGAGCGCTCGGACAACCTCGCTCACCTCCTGCTCGGTCAGGAGCGGATGTAATGGCAACGTAATCTCACGTGCCGCGACCCCCTCGGTCAGCGGCAACTCGCCCGCGCCGCTGCCGAACCGCTCGCGGTAGTAGCGGAACAAGTGAACCGGCGTGTAGTGCACGCTCGTCTGGATGCCGCGTTCGTGCAGCCCCTCGATGCACCGTTGCCGATCCACATCCTCATCGAGCAGCGCAGGACAGATGTGGTGCGCCGGCTCGCCTCGCGGCGTGGCGAACGGGAGCCGCACCCCCTCGATGCCCGAGATCAATTCGCGGTATCGCGCCATGAGCGTGCCACGGCGCCGGTTATTCCGGGCGAGTTTGTCGAGCTGCACCAGCCCGATCGCCGCGCGCATCTCATCGAGCCGGTAGTTGTACCCAAGCTCGGTCACGTCGTAGAGCGGCCCGGCGCCACGGTGCCGATCGGCGCACACGCTCGACAGGCCGTGGCACCGCATAAGGCGCGCTTGAGAAGCGAGCGCAGCGGCGTCGGTCACCAGCATGCCGCCCTCGCCCACCGCAAGGTTTTTGTTCGTGTAGAAGCTGAAACAGCCGATCGCGCCGAACGTGCCGGCCACGCGCCCATCGAGACGCGCCAGCGGGGCGTGGGCGCAGTCCTCGATCACCGGCACGCCGTGGCGGCGCGCCACGTCGAGGATCGCGGCCATATCGCACGGGTAACCACCGTAGTGCATCACGATGATCGCCACTGTCCGATCGGTAATGCGCCGTTCGATATCGTCTGGCGAAACGGTCCAATCGTCCTCGGATGTGATATCGGCAAAGACCGGCGTCGCCCCGCAGTAGACCACCGCGTTCGCCGTCGCCACGAAGGTCAACGACGGCACAATCACCTCGTCACCGGGACCAATTCCCAGCGCGCGGCAGGCGAGGTGCAGGGCGGCCGTGCCGTTCGAGACCGCCACCGCGTGGCGCACGCCAACGGCCGAGGCGAACGCGTGTTCGAAGCGCTCGGTCACCGGACCCATCGTGAGCCACTTGCTCTCGAGCACGTCGAGGACCGCGCGCGCTTCCGCCTCATCGAAGTCGAGGCCCGCCAATGGCACCGCCCACGTCATGGTTGCGCTCCCACGAAATGCTCCCGCATCCGAGCGAAATCCTCGATGGCGCGTTCGTAGTCATCGGGCCGGCCCAAGTCGAGCCAGTAGCCGTCGTGCGGGTAGGAAAAGACCCGCTCGCCGGCCTCGAGCATCACCCGCATCAGCTCGTCAAAGCCGAAGGGCTTGCCCGAGGGAATATATTCGAGCACGGCGTGCGAGAAGACGTACACGCCCATGCTCACGTGATAGCGCGACATCGGTTTTTCGAGGAACTCGACGATCCGCGTGTCGCCGTCCCACCGCACGACGCCGAAGTCCGCCTTTTGCTCGCGCGGCGCCGTGGCGATCGTCGCAATGCACCGCTTCTCGCGGTGAAACGCGACGAGCTTGTCGAGATTAATATCGGTCAGTACGTCGCCGTTCATGACGAGGAACGGCTCGGTCAGCTCGTCAATAAGCGGCAGGGAGCCGACGGTGTTCAACGGGGTCTCTTCGCGGAAGTACTCGATGCGGAGACCGAACCGGCTGCCGTCGCCGAAAAAGGTCTCGATCAGCGAGGCGAGATGGCCGACGGTGATCGTCACGTCGGTCATACCGGCACGGCTGAGCTGCGAGAGGATGATCTCGAGGATCGGTGTGTCGCCAACAGGCACAAGCGGCTTCGGCAGCACGGCCGTGTAGGGCCGGAGCCGCGTTCCCTTGCCACCGGCGAGCACAACCGCTTTCATACGCGTTGCCTACACATTGTAGAGGTCCGCCTTGTATGCGCCGAGGTGTCGGGCCACAAACTCGACCGTGCGCTCGAGCCCCTCGTGCAACGAGACCTGTGGCTGCCAGCTCGTGCACGTCCGCAGCTTCGAGCTGTCGCAGACAAGGTGCATTACCTCGCTCGAATCGGGCCGCACGCGCTGCTCGTCGCGGACGAGGCGCGCCCCGTTGCCGCACAGATCAATGATCGCGCGGCCCACCTCGCCGATCGCCACCCCCTTGCCCGTGCCGACGTTGAACACCTCGCCGGACGCGTCGTCGAGCTCGGCCACGCTGAGAAAGCCGCGCACCGTGTCGCTCACGTAGTTGAAGTCCCGGACCGGCGTGAGCGAGCCGAGTGCAATCCGCTTGCGTCGAGCGAGCGTCTGCGTGGCGATCGCCGGGATCACGGCCCGCGCCGACTGGCGCGGTCCGTAGGTGTTGAACGGCCGCACCGTCACCGCCGGCACGCCGTACGAGCGCACATAGCTCTCGACGAGCGTGTCCGCCCCGATCTTGCTCGCCGCGTACGGCGACTGCGCGTGCAACGGGTGGGTCTCATCCATCGGCACGCGCTCGGCCGTGCCGTAGGTCTCGCTCGTCGAGGTGTGCACCATCCGTACCACGCCCACCGCCCGGCACGCCTCGAGCACGTTGAGCGTGCCGAGCACGTTCGTCTCGACGAAGCTCTGCGGCGCCTGGTACGAGTACGGGATCGCAATGAGGGCCGCGAGGTGGAAAACGACCTCGCACCCTTCGACCGCCGTCCTCACAAAGAACGGATCGCGCACGTCGCCGGCCACCACCTCGATGTTCCCGAGCACGGAGCGGGGCACACGCTCGAGCTGCGCCCAGTCGTTGCGCGAGTTGTAATGGACAAACGCGCGCACCCTCGCGCCGCGACGCACCAACGCCTCGACGAGGTGGCTCCCGATGAAGCCGCCGGCGCCGGTGACCAGAACTCTTTTTCGCTTCCAGCTCACACGTGAGCCCTCACGCATCGGCCCTCATGAGTGGGCCGCCGCCTTCTCGGTAACCGGCGCAGTGATGATCCGGATGGTTTCCAGCGCACGGTTGGCCGCCGCGATCGCCTGAGCGCGCGTCTCGCCCGACGTAATCACGTGACCGGGTTTGCCCATGTTGCTCGTCAACGGCGCCACGACACTCCCTTCCTTCACGTTGAGGAAAACGTGCTCGACGCCCCGGATCTGCAGCGCTTCGTCCACGCCCTCGATCACCGTGACTACACCCGGCCCGGCGAGGATCGCCCGCTCGGCGGCGGCGCGATGCCAGCGCGGCGTGACGTCCGCGAGGTCGAGCCGATGGCCGAGCGCGAGGTCAATGGCCGCCTTAATCGAGTTCATCCCCGTCGCCAGCGGGTCGGTGTACTGGCAGTGGAAGCCGCCGCTCATACGGGCGGTCATCTCCCCGATCTTCGCCCCCCCGGCTGTGATCTTGATATCGCCCTTCGAGGCGCCGGTCATGATACCCAGCGCCTCGATGCCGAGGCGCATCACCTCGAACACGTCGTCGAGCACGTCCTGCGACAGCGCCGAGGGAAGCGTGTGGCCGACCTCGATGAAGTACGGCGCGTTCGTGATGTGGCGGTCGGCGATCGTGAGCAGGTGCACCTCGCCGTTCTCGACGATCGTGTCAATGCTCACCTCGGGCCCTTCCATGTACTGTTCGACAACGGCGCCCCCCTCCCGGCTGTTGAAGATCGTGACGGGGAAAAAGTCGCGCAGCTCCTCGGGCGTATCAATGCGCCGCACGCCGCGTGCGCCCATATTGTCCACCGGCTTGATGACGAGCGGGTAGCCGATCGCCTTGGCGGCCGAAAGCGCCTCGCCGAGCTGGCGCACCTCGCGGAAGTCCGGGCAGGGCACATCGCACTGCCTGAGCCGCCGCCGCATCGCCGCCTTGTGCGTCGCCATAAACGCGGTGCGCGGATCCACGCCGGGCAGGTTGAGCGCCGAAGCGACGCCCGCGACCGCGCACGAGGCATCGGTCCCGATCGTGAGCACGCCGCGCAGGTCGAACTCCTTGCAGCACGCCTTCGCGAAGCGCACGTGCCCCTCGACGTCGAACTTGCTGACCATGCCGGCACGGTCGGCCCAGCGTAGGCCGGGCGCGGTGGGAACGATGTCCGTGGCGATCACCACGTAGCCGAGCGACTTCGCGATTCGAATGGCCGGCTCCTGAAGGATGCCGGCCCCAACGATCATGATTGCTGGACGCACTGTTCGATTGCCTCCATCACACGGCTCAGTCCGCGCCCGTCAACGGTCCGTTTGCCCGCCTCGCTCATCGCCCGGCGCGCCGCAGCGTCGGCCGCCAGCGCGCTGAGCGCTTGCGCCACCGCCTCGGCCCCCAGACCGCTGCCGAGCCCAAGGCATCGGACGATGCCCCGATCGGCAAAGAGCCGCGCATTCTCGAGCTCGTGCGGCACCTGGCACCGGACGATCGAGGGTGTGCCCACGCACGCGAGCTCGAACATTGCGATCCCGCCCGATGAGAGCGCCATGTCGGCCCCGTGCATTCTCGGCGCTAGGTCGTCCGCCCCGGCGACGACCTCCGCGTTCCGGCAGCGTGCCGCTAACGCCTCCACCTCGGCGCGGTCTTGGAAGGCGTAGCCGAGCACGACGGTCGTATGCCACTCCGGTTCGAGCAGCTCGATCGCCCGCAGCGCCTCGAGCGTCAGGCCCGCCGGGTCGCTGCCGCCCATGAAAACCAGGAACTCCTCGACCCGCCCGCGGATGGGCTTCGGCCGGCCGTGCGCCTGCTCGAACGCCTCGTCGAGCACGATGTAGTCCGGCCCGAAAAGCACGCGGGGGTTCGCTCCATCGTCCGTCTCCTCAGGCAGGCGGTTGGCGTCCACCAGCAGGTCCGCCAGCGCCGCGCCGGCGCCCCAGTCGTCAAAGTTGACGATTCGCGCGCCGCCGGCGCGGAGCGCGCGCATGTAGTCGTCCGAAGTGTCCCGGACGTCGTTTAGAATAAGATCAGGCTCGAGCGCGCCGACCGCAGAAGCCGCCTGCGCGCTCGAGCCTTCGGAGATGGGGGGGAGGAGGATAAGTTCGTGGCTGCGCCTCTCGAACAGGCCGGCGCATCCGTCGAGCGATTGTGACACGAACGTCACCGTACTGCCCGATTGGTTGAAGCGATCGGCGAGACGGAACATTCTAGCGAAGTGCCCGGTGCCGATTTGATGACCCCCATCTGCCCGAATCACAACGGAACGTTGCATCCCCACTCCTCACGCGATGCGTACCGCACGGGCTGCGAGTCATGCAAAGAACATGCCACCGATGTGGATAGAAACACGGACTGCATCGGTCCCGGCGCACGGCAACCGGCGCGACAGTCGCAACCACCCGCTTGTTAGCGACTTATGAAGAGCACGAACTGAGGGAAGTTCGCGCGGCAGGTTTCATAACCAGCAGCCGGTCCCGGAATCGGCCTTTCAATATAGTAGGAAAACGCGACACGCCAATCATTCTGAGAGCGGCGCAGGCTCCGAGGACGCTCCGGGCAGGACCGCGAGAATCTCCCTGACCTTGAAAGGCTTGTGAATTGCCCCGGCGGCACCCTCGGCGAGGGCGGTCCGGATCTGGTCATCCACTTGATAGCCGGTGATCATATAGATGTGGGGGTCCGGCCTAAACTCCTTGATCCGGCGAAGCAGCTCGACGCCGTCGCATTCGTCCATGCACACGTCGAGGAAGATCACATCGAACTCCTGCTCCCGAACCTGCTGCAGCGCTTCGTCGCACGTGCCGACTCCCACCACTTCCACGTCGTCCCCCTCGCAAGCGAGGATGTCCTCGATGATCTCACGGATGATCTTCTCATCATCAACCACTAGCACCCTGATGCGCCCACTCATGGATGGTCCTCCTCTTTCTCCCGCTTGTTGGGCTGCTTGCCTGACGCAAGCCCGCTGGGAGGCACGCCCTGCTCGGCCTTGATCCGCTTGACAAGCGAGGCAAGCCGTTCACTCTGCTCGTAGATCTTTCTCGCGTACCGATACGCCGGATCACGCGGGCCGACGCTGCCTTTCAGCAGCTCCGAGTACCCGTAGATCCCCGAGAGCGGCTGGTTCATCTCCTGGGCCGCCTCGACGATCGCTTCGGCGTTCCCCTTGTCGTCCGAAACGTCGCGGCACACCACCAGTGCCCCCGCGAACTGTCCCACTTCGTCGTAGCGCCCCACGGAGCTGACAAGGACGTGCATTCGCTCGCCGTTCTTGGCCCGCAACGTCTGGCGACCGCCGCTGCGCGCGAAGAACGGCATCATCCTCTGGCGGGGATCCTCAGCCTCGTCCTCGACCACCTCGTAGAGCTTCATCTCAAAGAGCTCGGATGCGCCGTACCCAAGGCGCCGCGTGAAGCGCTCGTTCACGTCGAGGAAGCGTCCCCTGCCGTCCACGACAAACATCATGTCGCCTATGGCCCTTTTGAGCTCGCGATAACGCCTCGCGGTTTCCTCGAGCTCGGCCAGGCGTTTTGCCTCCGCATCGGGCCCGGGGGCTGACTTGGTCAGGTCTTGCTCGTGGTTTTCCCAACGCCGCATGATGGCCATGACCACACCGTCTTCGTTGCCTGCTCCGGGCCTCCGAGGCGCTCCCTCGTCGAGAACGCAGAGAAGTGCGCCCGGCAGAGAGCCCGCGGGCGAGTCTCGCAGCAAGGACGTTGCCAGATGCGGAGGATTCAGGGCTTGATGATCGCTTTGAGGACGCCGTCGCGGTACCCGGCCGCTCCGATCACCTCGGTGGGCAAGATGCCCACCGGACAGCCGGCAAGATGCCGGCGCTACACGGAACGGCACTGGAAACCTGACAACCATGAACGCCGTCCATTACGTGGCTCAAGTCAGAAGCGGACAAAGCCTCGGACACCGCCCTTCCTCGCTAAAACGCGCTTGACAGGGGCAGGCCGGTCACCTACTTTCGCTGCGAAATCGGGTCGTGCCGGCCCGAACAAACGTATGGAACCGCCGCTGCGAAGGGAGGTAAGGAATGGCTCGAACGATTCGCAACCCGGTGCTGGTCGCTGTCTGCCTGAGCGTGGCGCTCGCGTGGACGGTCGCGCCCGGCAACCCCGGGACCAATCTGAACGACATACCGATCGCCGAGGTCCTGGCGTGGCGGAGCTTCGAGATCTCGACGTGGGTCACCACCGGCAAAGGCGAGGAGCCCGACTGGTGGGGCGTCGTCAACGTCGGCATCCTCGACTACGCCGAGGTCGGCATCTACGGCATGCTCGGCCCGACGGACGAGGACCAGGGCGACATCCGCTTCTTCGGCAAGCTCGTTTACCCACTCGGCGAAGGGCTCCCGAACGTCGGCTTCGGCATCCAGAACGTGACCGACGACGAGGACAAGAACGGCAACATTGATCCCTATCTCGTTGCCATGCACGACTTCGGCCCCGTGCGCGGCCACCTCGGCTACAGCTTCCAAGACGAGGACGAGGCTTTCTTCGCCGGCGTGGACACCAGCTTCGACTTCCTCGAGCTGCCCGCCACCGTCGGGCTCGACGTGCTCCAGACCGACGACGGGGACGAGTGGCTCGTGAGCGCGGGCTTCGAGTACGGGCTGCCGCTGCACTTCGTGCTCGAGAGCTGGTACACGTGGACCACGGTGGACGGCGCCGAAGACACGATCACCATTCGCCTCAACTGGGTGACCACCTTCTAGGAACAGTAGAGACGCGCTTATCCGCGGGCCGCTGCCTGGTACGGGTGGCGGCCTGTCCTCATGTCATGAGATGAGACAAGGCCCGGCGGGGCAGCACGTGACGCACTCCCTCGTTGCGAACTGACATTCCGCCGAAGCAGGGGACCCGAGCCTCCCAACGATGTCAAGCCACCCGACCGCCCTCACACCGCTCGAGGCGCAGAAGGCGATGCGCCTGAGCGTCGTCGCCAGCGGCCTCGGCATGGCCGCGCTCGCGCTGGTGACCGGCACCTTCCTGACCGGCTACGCGCTGCTGCTCGGCGCCGGCTCGGTCACGATCGGCCTTCTCGGCGCCTTCCCGCTCATCACGCTTCCGGCGGCCGCCCTCTCGGCCTACGTAGCGGAACGCTATGGCATACGCAAACGCCTGTGGCTCGTCGCGGCATGGGCCATGTACGCGAGCGTCATCCTCTACGTGCTCACCCCGATCGTCGTGCCCGGCGACTCCAAGGACGTGCGCCTTGCCCTGCTGCTCAGCGCCGTGTTTCTCAACAGCTTGTGCGCCGCCGCAAGCGCACCGGTCTGGATGGCTTGGATAGCCGAGATCGTGCCGCAGCGCACCGAGGGCGCCTTCTGGGGCAGGCGGAACGGCATCGTCAACCTCAGCATGCTCGTCGCCATAGTCGGCGCCTCGCTGCTGGTGGACTCGGTGGGCCGCGAGCGTCTCGACGGCTTCATCGCGCTCTTCGGGATCGCGATCGTCTTCGGCGTCGCGATGATCCTCCTCCACTACCGCATTCCCGAGCCCCGGATCGGCCCCCCGGACCGCCCATCCCGGTTTCTGAAAATGCTCGCCGCCCCGTTTCGCCAAAACACGTTCGTCCGTTACCTTATCTACATCTCAGCGTTCAACTTCGCCTGCTGGATCATGGTGCCGTTCATCGCCGTCTTCTTCATCCGAGAGCTACAGCTTCCCTACATCTGGATCGCCGCGATCTCGGGGCTGAACATCCTCGGCTCCGTCGTCTCGTCGAAGTTCTGGGGCTACCTCGTAGACCGCTTCGGCCCGAAGCCGATCATGTCGCTCTGTATGTACCTCAAGCCACTGGCGCCGCTCGCTTTCGTGATCGCCACCCGCGGCAACTTCGCGTACATGCTGACCTGGCTCATGTTCCTCGATGGGATCGTCAACGCCGGCATCAACGTCTCAACGATCCCGCTCTCAATCGGCCTTGCCCCGCGCCAGCAGCGCTCAACCTACCTCGCTGCGCTGAACTCCGTGGTTGGCATCGTCGCTGCGGCGGCGCCGGTCCTTGGCGGCCTGTTCCTTGCAGCCACCGCCGGGTTCCGCGGCTCGCTGGTCGTCGAGATCTCGAACTACAAGCTCCTGTTCTTGCTCTCGGCCGTCCTGCGCGTGGCCGTGCTGCCGCTGCTCATGATTGTGCGCGACACCAGGGGCGCGCCGACCGGCGCCTTCCTGCGCCAGTTCGTCGCCGGCGTGCCGATGCGCGTTGTCCGCTACTGCCAGATCCTGGCCGGATCACCCGACGAGCCCAGGCGCGTCAAGGCCACCAAGGCGCTCGGCGAGACCGGCAGCTCGATCGCCACCGACGAGCTCGTCAAGGCACTCGACGACCCGAGCCTCGAGGTGCGCGAGGAAGCCGCCACCGCGCTCGGCAAGATCTCCGACGCCAGAGCCATCGAGCCGCTCATCGAGAAAATGCGGTCGCCCGAGTCGAAAATCCAGACGCAGTCCGCCAAGGCGCTCGGAAAGATTCGTCACCAGCGCAGCGTCGAGGCGCTCATCGAGACGCTGCCGACGACCGACCGGGCGCTCAAGAAAGACATCGTGCGCGCCCTCGGCGAGATCCGCGACCCTCGGGCGTCGCAGCACCTGCTCCGGTTGCTCGCCGCCGAGAACGACCCCGCGACCGTCGAGACCGTCGTCGAGGCGCTGGCCAGGCTCGGGGAAATCCAGGCGATCCACCATATCCTGCCCGAGCTGCGCCGGACGAGGAATCAAATCGTCAAACGCCAGCTCGCCATCGCGCTCGGCAACCTGCTCGGTACCGAGGGTGAGTTCTACACGGTGCTCACCAAGGAGATCGCCGTCGAGGCGCAAGAGGTTGAGCGGATTGTGCGCGCGTGCCGCCGCGAGCTGAAGGGTCGGTACACCCGCGTGATCCGCTTCAGGACCGAGGACGCCGTGCAGGAAAAAGCCTGCCTGGTCGAAATGAGCGCTCACCTCGGCCAGGCCCTCGAGCATTACCAAGCCCACGAATGGAGCGAAGCGGTCGAGCACCTCGAGGTCTCGTGCATGTTGCTGCTGCGCGTCGTGACGCCCCACGAGCTGCACGAGGGAGAGCCCGACATCGAGCGCGTGCGCCGCCAGTTCGTCGAGACGATCAAGGCGCTCTCCGAGCACGCGCCACGGCTGAGCGCCGACTACTGGTACATCTACGTGCTGACAAGCAAGCTCTACGGCGCGGAAAACCCGGTCAGGTTTGCCGAGGCGATGCTTGCTTTCTACGCTTTCCAGTACGCCTTCTTCGAGCAACTGAGGTCGAGCCCACCGCCCGGCACCCGGTTCAGCCTCTTCCGCCGGTCCCGCAAGGGGCCGCAGTGGCCCGGTTCCCGGCGATAGGCTTCCGCATCCTGCCGGTCGCGCCTCTTGCCAGCGCAGCATGAAGCGGCTACTGTTCCTCGCGGCGCGCAACGCGCCGCGACACTCCTCACGACGAGCGGAGCGACAACGTGACGAGCGCCGACACCGCCGCCCCGAGCCTGCACGCGCCGATCTCCGCGTGCCGCCGCGTGCACCGGCTCGACCGAGTCATCGTGCTCGCGCTGATCCTCGCCACCTTTGCCGTTCACTCCCCTTACGTGCTGCGCCATTCGTTCGGCGAATCGGACGCAGCGCGACTCGCCAACGACGCGATCCGTTGGCGCCTGACCGGCCGGCTCAGCGGCTCGGACTGGGCCGACTACCGCGTCCGTTCAAGCCCGCTCTACGTGCTGTGGCTCAGAACGCTCATCAGCTCGGGCGTTGCGACCCCTGCGCAACTGCCCGCGTGGATGAACTGGCTCAGCGCGGTAGCGGGTGCGACGATCGCGGGGGCGCTCTACCTGCTGGCGAGGCGGTTCCTGCCCTGGGAGGGCGCCGGCGCGGCGGTCGGCCTCACGCTGCTTACTCCGGCCGTCTGGCAAGGGAGCATCTACGGCATGCCCCACATGCCCGCCTACGCTTTCTTCCTCTGGGGCTTGGTGCTCTTCGACGCGGCGCTTACGGCGAAACGGCCACTCGCGTGGCTCGCGCCCGCGTGGTTGCTCTTCGTGCTCACCGGCTTGACCAAGGCCGACGTGCTCCTGTGCGGCGGGGCGATGCTTGGCCTCGTGCTCCTCGACGGGCGCCGGATGTGGCGCCGGACCGGATGGGTCGCCCTGATCGGGCTCGCCACCGGCATCGTGTGCGCGCTGCTCCCGCAGCTCTTTCTCTCCCGCGGTGAGGCGTCGGCGGCGGGATTCGTCGGAAACTGGTCGTCGCACTTCTTCATCGGCCTCGACGGTGAGGCGTGGCTCTACAACGTGCGCGCCCTGCTGATCGGCGGCGGCGTGGCGGCCGTGCCCGCCGCACTTGTCGGCCTCGTGGTCCTGATCGTCAAGAAACGCCGCCGGCTCGTCGCATTCGCGCTCCTGTGGGCGCTGCCGCTCATTCTGTTCTGGATGGTCATCCGCGGCAACAGCGCTCGGCACAACATGCCGGCCTACTTCACCCTCTTCATGCTCGTGGCGGGCGCAATCTGGCAGTTCAGGCCGCCACGGCTAGCCACTGCTGTGCGCGTCGTCATCGTCGGCGCGGTCGCGGCCGTGAGCTTCCTCGCACTCCCGTTCCACCACAGGACGCGCTTCCCGAGCGGACGGCTCCACGCCTGCTCCGTGCTGCTCCGGCGGCAGTCCGAGCGCCTGAGCGAGCATGCACGCAACATCAATGCTCACGACGCCGACAAGAAAGTGTACGTCGGCAAGGCTGAGGGTGAGCTCGTTCTGTTCGAGGTGCTCGCACGCGCAGAGAAGCTCGAGAAGATCAAGCCGCCACCCGAGCTGATGATTGCCAACCCCCAAGGTGAACCCGCGTTCATGTACCGCGTCGTGGACGACCGCGATTGCGCCTCCGTCATGTTCTTCCGCCACCGACCCGAGGCGCCCGACCGCCTGCTCGAGCTCGGTCGCGTGCTTACCGAGCACGGCTTCACGATCTTCACGATCTGGGTCGAGTTCCCGCCGGAAGCCGGCTTCGACTGGATCATCCTGAAGGAAGAGGCCGGCCACAAAGAGGATCAATAGCAAGCGCTTATGCCCCGCCCGCCGCGGACTTGAGAGAAACAGATGCCCGCTTGTTCAAGACGAACTCGTCGAGGAACGTCTGGATCGCGAGCGTCAACGGCAGCGCGAGCACCGCGCCGAGAAACCCCAGCAGCGCGCCCATCACCAACACCGCCAGCACGACGACGGCCGGCGGCAAGTCCACACGCCGCTGCATCACCATCGGCGTAAACATGTTCGCCTCGACCGTCTGCACGCACACGAAGAGCACAACGACCCACAGCGCCTTGACCGGGTGCGGGTCGAGCAGGGCGAACAGCGCCGGCGGTACTACGGCAATGATCGAGCCGAAGTACGGAATGAAGGCCATCAACCCCCCGATCAGGCCGAACACATAGGCATACTTCACGCCGATGAGCAATAGCCCGGCCGTTGAGAAAACGGCGATGAAGAGCGCCGAGAAAAGCGTCCCGCCAAGCCAGCCCCGGAGCTTCGCCGCGATCCCGTCGAGCGCGCGCTTTGCCCGATCGCGGTTCGCGTCGCCCACGTACCTGAGCAGCAGGTTGTTGTATTGGCTCGGTTTGATCGAGAAGAACACGCCGAGCGACAACACGACGAATATCTTGAGCAGAACGTCCCCCGTCGCCGACAGAAGGCCGATGACGAAAGCGACCACCTTGCCCGTCGACTTGAACAACTCGTTGGCGAAGCCACCGACGTCTATCCCCTTGCCGGACCCAAGGTGCGTCTCGCTCCACTCCTCGAACCGGTCCTGGATGTCTTCCAGGTAACCCGGCAGGTTCTTGACCAGGTCGCTCAACTCGCTGACGATGGGACGGGCGATCAGGTTCGCCAGCCCTACGACCGCCGCGAGCACCGCCACCACGACGATCGCCAGCGCCACGCCCTGCCCCAGCCTCGGGACCACCCGCCGAAGCAGTCCCGCGAGCCAGTTGAACAGCACCGCCACAGTCACACCGAGGAACGCCATCAGCACGATCTGCCGCAACTTCACGAGCAGGATGACGCCGCCGACCAGCGCCACGCCAAACGTAATGCCTCGGTAGACGCGCTTCATCTCTCCGCCGGCCATCGGACGCCTCCGCTCCTTGCCACTCCCGAAGCACAATACGAACAGCCGCCACCGGTGTCAATCCGCGCCTCGCCTGCCGACTGCTCAACCAGCGTGCCGCATCCACACGATTTTCCTTGACACCGTCTCCACGCCGCCGCTAGAAGACTGCTGTGCTTCCTGAATCTGTCCTAAGGCCTTTTAACTTCGTCCCGTGAGGCGAGGAAGGGCACGAGATGAACACGACATCCGAAGTGAAGAAGCCCGCTGCACAGGCAGGGGCGTTTTTTTCGTCGCCGGGCAGGAGGCGAACTGATGGGCAATCCTGATACCGGCACGACGCGCGTCCAGCTTGTTGACGCCACGCAGATGTCCCGCACGCTCATGCGAATGGCGCACGAGATTGTGGAGAAACACGACGACGTCGCGTCCCTCGGCCTCATTGGCATCCACGTGCGCGGGGTGCCGCTCGCGCAGCGCACTGCGGCCAACATACAGTCCGTCTGCGACCTCGAGCCGCCCGTGGGCGAACTCGACATCACGTTCTACCGCGACGACCTCGGCACTCGGCTCGACCAGCCCGAGGTCAAAAGCACCCACTTCGGCTTCGACCTGACCGACAGGGACCTCGTCATCGTGGACGACGTGCTTTTTACCGGCCGCACCGTGCGCGCCGCGCTCGACGCGATTATGGACTTCGGCCGTCCGCGCCGCATCATGCTCGCCGTGCTCATTGACCGCGGCCATCGCGAACTCCCCATCCGCGCCGACATCGTCGGCAAGAATGTCCCGACCATGCGCGGCGAGGACGTGCAGGTGAGCCTCGTCGAGGTGGACGGCATAGACGAGGTGGTGCTCCTCAAGCGGGAGAGCCCATGAGGCGAGGGCCGGCAGGCGTGACCGGAGCCACACGAGGAGGCACTATGACACGAACGACCAAGTCACGGCCGAAAGCGAAGCAGGCCACGACCCGGTGGACGCATCGCCACCTGCTCGGTCTCGAAGACGTGACCGCCGACGAGATTCGGCTCATCCTCGACACCGCACGGTCCTTCAAGGAAGTCTCAACGCGCGCGATCAAGAAAGTGCCGGCGCTGCGTGGAAAAACGGTCGTGAACCTCTTCTTCGAGGCGAGCACCCGGACCTGCACCTCGTTCGCGGTCGCCGCCAAGCGCTTGAGCGCCGACGTGCTCAACGTCGCCGCCTCCGGATCTAGCGTCGTCAAGGGCGAGACCCTCATTGACACGGTCCACACGCTCGAGGCTTACAACATTGACCTGCTCGTCATGCGCCATGCGGCCTCCGGGGCGCCGCACTTCCTTGCGCGCCATTGTAACTCGCGCGTCATCAACGCCGGCGATGGCATGCACGAGCACCCGACCCAGGCGCTACTCGACCTGTTCACCATCCAGGAGCGGGGCAAGGCGTTCGAGGGCCTCAAGATCGCCATCATCGGCGACATCATCCACAGCCGCGTGGCGCGCTCGGACATCTTCGCGCTCACCAAGCTCGGCGCCCGCATCGTCCTGTGCGGCCCGCCGACGCTCGCCCCGCAGCGGTTCGAGGCGCTCGGCGTCGAATGCACCACGCGCATCGAGGCGGCGCTCGACGAGGCCGACGTCGTCTACTGCCTGCGCATGCAGTTCGAGCGCCAGCGGGCGAACTTCCTGCCGTCGGTCGGCGAGTACGTGCGCCTCTTCGGCGTGACGGCCGAGCGCATGAAACTCGCCAAACCGGACGCGATCGTCATGCACCCCGGGCCGCTCAACCGCGGCATCGAGCTGACGAGCGAAGTCGCCGACAGCGCGCAATCGGTCGTGCTCGACCAGGTCACCAACGGCGTCGCCGTCCGCATGGCCGTGCTCTTCCTGCTCGCAGGCGTCAACTGAGGGAGCCGACGATGAAGCGAAACGGAACAATCCTCATCCGAGGCGGCCGGGTCATTGACCCATCCCAGGACCTCGACGAGACGGCCGACGTGCTCATCCGCGACGGCCGGGTCGCCGAGATCGGCCAGAGCATCGCCGCCGACGGCGTGGAGGTGCTCGAGGCGTCGGGGCGTGTCGT
Organism: uncultured bacterium; assembly: GCA_965369835.1. GTDB lineage: Bacteria > Auribacterota > JABMQX01 > JAFGEW01 > JAFGEW01 > CBDUSE01. The sequence goes on along the minus strand of CBDUSE010000001.1, from coordinate 9,131 downwards.
CGCACCCGGCTTCATAGACATGCACGTGCACCTGCGCGAGCCGGGCTTCGAGCACAAGGAGGACATCGAGAGCGGCACGCGGGCCGCTGCGCACGGCGGCTTCACCTCGGTCGCCTGCATGCCGAACACCAATCCCGTCATTGACACCTCGGGCGTGATAGACCTCATCATGATGCGCGCCGAGGCCGTCGGCGTCGTCAACGTCTTCCCGATCGGCGCAATCAGTCCCGGCCTCGAGGGCAAGGACATCGCCAACATCGGCTCGCTCGTCGAGGCCGGCGCCGTGGCCGTGAGCGACGACGGCGTGGGCTCGCAGGACAACTACGTGCTCCGTCGCGCGCTCGACTACGCCAACATGTTCGGCGTGCCCTACATCTCGCACGCCGAGGACAAGCGCCTCGCCGCCGACGGCGTCATGCACGAGGGCCACTACTCGACGCTGCTTGGCCTGAGCGGCATCCCGTCGGCGGCCGAGGAGGTGCACGTGGCGCGCAACGCGATCCTCTCGGAACTCACGGGCACGCCCTCGCACATCGCCCACATCAGCACGATCGGCTCGGTCCGCATCGTGCGCGAGGCGAAGGCACGCGGCGTGCCGATCACGGCGGAGGTGACGCCGCACCACTTCACGCTCAACGACGCGTGCGTCGCTACCTACGACGCCAACTACAAAATGAACCCGCCGCTCCGGAGCGAGGAGGACCGGCTCGCGCTGCTCGAAGGCCTTCGCGACGGCACGATAGACTGCATCGCCACCGACCACGCCCCGCACGCGTATAACGACAAGCAGGTCGAGTTCCCGCTCGCCGCCTTCGGCGTGATCGGGCTCGAAACCGCCGTCTCGCTCGCGCTGAACGAGCTGCTGCACAAGAACGTGCTCAGCCTGCGGCAGCTCGTCGAGAAGATATCGCTTGCCCCGGCGCGCATTCTGCACCTCGAAAAGAAAGGCTCGCTCAAGTCTGGCATGGACGGCGACGTAACGATCTTCGACCCCGACGCCAAGGTCACCGTCAACCCCGACGAGTTCGCCAGCAAGAGCCGCAACACGCCGTTCGGCGGATGGCAGCTCACGGGCGCACCGGTCGCCACCATCGTCGCCGGCCACGTCGTCTGGAACGCGCGTGAGGCGGCGAAAGCATGAAGGTAACCGGCCACAGATCACACAGACAAAACGTGACACAATCCTCGAAGAGAAAACCCGCGATCCTGGCGCTCGAGGACGGCACGGTTTTCCGCGGCGACGCGTTCGGCGCCGAGGGCGAGCGCGTCGGCGAGGTCGTCTTCAACACCTCGATGACCGGCTATCAGGAAATCCTCACCGACCCGTCGTACTGCGGCCAGATCGTCACGATGACCTACCCGCTCATCGGTAACTACGGCGTGAACCGCGAGGACGTCGAGTCTGCGCGCATCTGGGTCGAGGGCTTCGTCGTGCGCGAGCTGAGCCGCATCCCGTCGAACTGGCGCCACACCGCCACGCTCGACGAGTTCCTCGTCGCCGGCAACGTCCCCGGCATCCAAGGGATAGACACCCGGATGCTCACCAAGCACATCCGCACCGTCGGCGCGATGAAGGGCGTCATCTCGAGCGTGGACCTCGACGAGAAATCGCTCGTTCGCAAAGCGCGCGACTGGGTCGGCCTCGTCGGCGAGGACCTGGTCAAGCACGTCACGTGCACCGAGGCGTACAACTGGGACCCCGACGGCAAGCTGAGCCGCCAGTGGACAACCGATCCCGAACGAGCCGAGTTGCCCGAGCCGCGCCTCCGCGTCGCGGCGATGGACTACGGCATCAAGACCAACATCCTCCGCCGCCTGCGCCAGGAGGGGTGCGACGTCACCGTCTTCCCCGCCCACGCGAAGGCCAGAGACGTGCTTGCAATCAAACCCGACGGCGTCTTCCTGTCCAACGGCCCGGGCGACCCCGCCGGCGTGCCGTACGCCTCTGAGACCATCCGCAAGCTGCTCGGCAAGGTGCCGATCTTCGGTATCTGCCTCGGCCATCAGATGCTCGGCCTCGCCTGTGGCGGCACCACCTACAAGCTCAAGTTCGGCCACCGCGGCGCCAACCAGCCCGTGCTCGATACCACCACCGGCAAGATCGAAATCACCGCACAGAACCACGGTTTTGCGGTGGACATCGAGTCGCTCCCCGACGCCGTCGTCCAGACCCACCTCAACCTCAACGACCGCACCAGCGAGGGCCTCCGGCACACGAAGCTCCCCGCCTTCAGCGTCCAGTACCACCCCGAAGCCTCGCCCGGCCCCCACGACGCCGCCTACCTCTTCCCCCGCTTCATCCAGCTCATGGAACGCCACCCTGTCCGCGATTGACAACGCGCTGGTTTTGCCCTAGTATAATGAGTCTAGGCGGATGCACATTGGCCAACCGAGGAAAGGCGTGCGCACGTGTTAGGCAAAGGGGCCTCTTTACTCGCCTTTCTCAAGGATGCGGCCACCCTCCGACGCCAGCGCGTCCCCTCCTACAGGCCCGGCGACGAGCTTCTGTGGTTCGCCGACGTCCCCAAGGACCGGCGCGAGTGCCGCTCTGCTCTTCTGTCCGAGAATCCAGAACAGTTCCCCGAGATCTGGCTCGAGGTCCGCAAGAAGCGCATGCCGACCTGCCCGCCAGTTCCCGAAATGGTTCTGGATTGGGTCCGTCCTGAGGATTTGGACCAGACGCAACACGATCCGGAGCTTCTTCCTGAGATCACCCTCCTAGTCGAAAGACAGGCGCCAGATCCTGACGCCCCGCCTGAGCAACAAGTGACGATGGTTACGAAGGTTCCTGAGTTGCAGCACCTGAGCGATCATCCAGAGGTAGAGGAAGCCTGGCTCGACTATCTTGTGAACAAGTGGGAGCCGTGGGCGGAGGAGCTGCGTAGGTGGGAGGAAGTTCAGCGCGTTTACGAGAAGGTGGACCTTATGCGGCGGCGCCTCGAGGAGTCCGAAGAACGCTACGAGCTCCTCCTCGCTGTCGGACTTCTGCAGTGGCGCGACTCGACCGGAAAAACGGTGAAGCGGCACCTTCTGACGGCGCCGGCTGAGATCTCGCTCGACGCGGCGCGTGGCGTTCTGACGGTGCTACCCTCAGCCTCCTTCCAGAGCTTCCGGATCGAGCTCGACATGCTGGAGCTCCACGAGCAGCCGCGGATCGAGGGAGCGGGCCTCGAAGACCGTCTGGAGGAACTCGACATCCAAGCTTGGGATACCGCCAAGGTCGGTGAGATCCTGAGCGAGATAGCCAATCGGGCCACTCCAAGCGCGGAAGTGGATGAGAAAGCTCTCCGTCCCGCGGATCGGGCCGATGAAACAGTTCGGGTGCTGTACGCTCCGGCTGTTGTGCTTCGTGAGCGCCGACCAACCGCCTATGAGGAGCTCATCGCCGGTTTCTTGAAGGGCTTCAACGGCGATGTGCCCCCTGCAACCACCGGACCATGGGACCGGTTTGTGAGCGAAGGCGAGTCATTGCCCGGTTCATCTGATCCCACAATCAGCCCTCCTCATTACGATCCAACGCGGCAAGCAGCGGACCGCCTTCTCTTCCCTCTCCCGACAAACGACGAGCAGCGCAGGATCGCCCATCGCCTCGGGGCGCAACCGTACGTGCTCGTGAAAGGCCCGCCCGGGACCGGGAAAAGCCAGACAATAGCAAATATGATATGCCATCTGTTGGCTTCCGGTGAGCGCGTTCTGGTCACGGCTCATACTGCCAAGGCGTTGACCGTCCTGCGGGGGCTGCTTCCGGATGATCTGCGCGACCTCTGTGTTACGGCCCTCGGCTCGACGCGCGACGACCAGCGCCTTCTCGACGAGGGGGTTCACGGCATCCTCCGAAGACACAACGAGTGGCAGGGACCGAACTGGGCTCAGGAGAAGATCAAGCAGCTCGAGCAGGAGTTGAACCAGCTTGAGGACAAGCGCGCCGAGATCGACCGCGAGTTGCGCGAATCCCGCGAGGCCGAGACGCACTCCTGCACACTGCTCGGCGGCTACCAGGGAACCACCGCCCAGATTGCACGACGGCTGGAGCAGGAGCGCGAGAGCTTCGGCTGGCTCCCGCACCTCCACGATGACCTCACGTCGTTCCCTCTAGGCCTTGAAGACATTAGGCTTCTTGCCGAAGTGCATGCACAGGCAACCCAGGACTGGTGCCAGGAGCTTCGCTTGGAGACAGGCGAGTTCCAACTCGCAGACCCAGACGACTTCGCTGCAAGCGTGAGCGCGATCGAGGCTGCGGAGGACGCGGAAGAGCGGGCTCTGAGGAGTGTGGTCCGCGAGAAGCTGGATGTGCTTCGAGATAGCCCTGTGGAAGGTCTAGAGAAGTCCCGGGCTTTTCTCACGGCTCTGGATGAACACGCCGCCCGGGCAAGGCGTTCGCTGGGAGAGCTGGCGCAGGAAGTCCTGAGGGACTTGCTTGTCGGAAGGCAGGAGCACTGGAAGCGCCTCGCCCGCGACGTGGATTCCCTCTTGAGCTCAACGGCCACGACCCGCGAGGAGCTTGGCACGGCGCAAGTGCAAGTCCCTGCAGAGGCGGATCACAAGCGGCTACTTGAAGATGCCAGCCGGCGCCTGGAGCACTTCGAGAAAGGAAGACGCCGAGGTTTCTGGATCTTCAGCCCCCGCGTTGTCAGGCAAACGCGGTACGTTGAAGAGAGCTGCCGCGTCGAGGGCCGGGCACCGCGCCGGACCAACTGCCTCAGGAAACTCGTGGCCTTTCTTGGCCTCGAGGCGGTTGTCGAGAACTTCGCTCAGACCTGGCCTACACCTCTTTCGGTCGAGCACCAGGATCCGAGAAAGGCAGCCGACGACGACGCCGAATTGCTGAGCGAGCTAAGTCGTCTCCTCTCGCTCTTCATGCAGCTAAGCCCAGCCTCCTTTGGCTGGTTACCTGTCGCGTGCAGAAATACCCTTGCCGAACAGAACGAGCGCGTAGCGTGGCTCAGCGCAATACAAGCCGAGACGGCCATCCGGGGCGCTCATGCGGCCCGGCAGCCGCTCGACCACTGGTTGGGGGCCATTCGTCGGTGCCTCGATAGCGGCCGAGGTCACGACTGCATGAGCCAACTGGCCGATGCGGCGGAGAAGCGTCTCGCCGCAAGATGGCAGGAAGCCTGGGAAACGCGCGAGCATCTCCGGTCCGAAAGAGAACGTCTTCGGTGCTACGAGGCGCTCCTAACCAGACTCGACCGCGCTTGTCCAGGTCTAAAGACCATCCTGCGCTCCACTGAAGGCGATCCCGAATGGGGTGCCAGACTTCGGCAACTTGATAAGGCATGGGCATGGGCCGGCGCATGTGGTTGGTTGCGCGACACGTGCGATCCAGGCACATACCGCGAGAGGGTCCAGTCTGCTCAGCGGCTCCAACCGCAGATCGAAAAAAAGACCGCGGAACTCGCGGCCCTCCGCGCGTGGCACGCATTCTTCGAGCGATTGGATGACGTCACGCTTCAGAACCTGACCGCCTGGCGCAAGGCGGTCGATCGGATCGGCAAGGGAACCGGGAAGCACGCCTACCGCCACCGCAACACGGCTCGCCAGTACATGATGGCCTGCATCCCCATGATCCCCGCATGGGTCATGCCCCTGCACAAGCTGTGGGAGACGACAAAGGCGCACCCTGGGCTGTTCGACACAGTTATCGTGGATGAGGCCTCACAAGCGGGTATCGAGTCCCTAGCCCTTCTTCTGCTCGCCAGACAGGTAGTCGTAGTGGGAGACGACAAGCAAAACAGCCCCGAGGCCGTGGGCGTTTTGGAGCAAGACATTGCCCGTCTCGCGCACCAGCATCTTATCCAATTCCGATTCCGCGCCGAGTTCCGACCCGACACAAGTCTGTTCGACCATGCAGAGCGCGCCTTTGGCAACCCCATCTCGCTCCGCGAGCACTTCCGGTGTGTTCCCGAGATCATCCGATTCAGCAACGACCTGTGCTACACGGACTCTCCTCTCATACCCTTGCGGCAGCCTCCCCCGAACAGACTATCTCCCCTGAAGTCCACCTATGTCCGGACAGGCGCGTGCCAGGGCGACGGACAGAGAATCCACAACCGCGCCGAGGCTGAGGCCGTCGTGCAAGCTATCCGCTCGTGCATCGCTAACCCCGCCTACGAAGACAAGACGATGGGTGTTATTGCTCTCCAAGGACACGCTCAGGCAGAACGGATCGGCAGCATGCTCGCGCAGGAGCTCGATTCACAGGTGATTGAGCAACGGAAGCTCCGTTGCGGAGTGCCCGCCACCTTTCAGGGCGACGAGAGGGACATCATGTTCCTCTCACTCGTCATCGCGCCCAAAGTGCAGTACCGGGCGCTCGGCCGGCTGCCTGATCAGAGACGCTTCAACGTCGCGATGAGCCGCGCTCGGGATCAGGTCTGGCTGTTCCACAGCGTCCAGCAGCACGACCTCAACCCAGAGTGTCTCCGGCGAAGGCTCTTGGGTTTCTTCCAGAGTCCGGGACATGAAGCCCTTGATCGCGTCCGCGAAGATCAGGACCGCCTCGAGAGGGAAGCGCGACGACCTTCACGGCAGCGGGGTGACCAGCCCGAACCCTACGAGAGCTGGTTCGAGGTGGATGTGGCTCTGGAGCTGCTCAGGCGCAAGTACGCCGCGCGGCCCCAGTACGAGGTCGCCAGCAAACGCATCGATCTGGTAGTACAAGGACTCGACGCCCGGCTGGCAGTTGAATGCGACGGCGACACGTGGCACGGGCCGGAGAAGTACGATCAGGACATGGCCCGCCAGCGCCAGCTCGAGCGCGCAGGCTGGACCTTCGTCCGAATACGCGAATCGGAGTTCTATGCGGATCGCGCCGGTGCCGTGCAAGCGATACTGGAGGCTTGCGAGGTGCTCGGGATTCAGCCCCTTGACCGCCTCGATCAAACCGAGCAAGAGCAGTCGCCCCCCAAGGAGGGGGCGCAGGTGGCAACAGTCGTCCGTGACGACGACTCAACAACGGACCTGGACAGCGCCGAGGACGAGTCAACTGGAGAGGAGCTTGTCGATGCCCAGGATGGGCCTTTCACTGGATACTCAGAAGCATGTGGATTCCCTGATCCGCGCGAAGCATCTGCCGCGAACGTTCGCATCGCCCTCCGCCGAATCATTGAAGGCGAAGGGCCGCTGACCCGAGCTTCCGTTTACCGCCTGTATGTGGAAGGCTGTCCTCATCTCTACCGCGCCGGAAAGGCTGTTCGCCAAGCACTCAACCATGCTCTTGGGGCCATGCTGAGATCAGGAGAGGTCGTACAGGAAGACGAATTGCACGATCGATCCCCAGGGGGACAGGTAGTTCGGTTGGCCGACGCTCCCAAGGTACGGGAGAGACCGGCTGGAAGACGCGACCTTCCAGAGATCCCTCCGTCAGAACTGTTGTTGCTGCTCGACAGGGTCTCTCCACTTTCGCCGGCGCGCAAGGAGGACGAGGAGACCCTATGCCGAAAGGTTCTTGATCACTACGGCTTCAATCGCCTCACCACAGTCCGCAGAAGATTGCTGGCTAGAATCCTGGAGCTTCACCGCTCCAGCCGAGGGCAGCCGGGTACCCCCACGACGCCGCCTACCTCTTCCCCCGCTTCATCCAGCTCATGGAAAGCAACCCCATCAGCGCCTAGAAGTAAGGGCAGAGACACGATACAATAGTATTTACGTCAAGAGAGCTTCGGCGAAAGGGCCAAGCGTTGAGCATTATCAATTGGCTCTACGAAAAGCTTACGGGAAGACTGGCGCCCACGGACCTTCCCGAAGAATGGAAGCGGCCGAGCCGCTTCCGAAAAGCCTCGATCATCATCGTTGCGGTGTCGCTCGTGCTTTCCGCCGTCGCCGCTGAGCACTTCCCCGATGTTCCCGCGCCTCCCTCGGACGTACCGAACGTCGAGCCGTGGCCACTCCACAAGTACCTCTTCTGGGGCGCAGTCTCGTGGGCATCGCTTTCCCTCATCGTGTTTGCTCTGAACCGCAAGTGGGGGGACGCCCTGCTCTGCCTCGCTTGGTACGCAGCTTTCGCAGTACTGACCTTCGGCTACCTTCTGATCGCGAACCGGTGCATCAAATCGGCGCGGCCTACCCCGGCAGCCCACGACGCCGCCTACCTTTTCCCCCGCTTCATCCAGCTCATGGAAAGCAACCCCGCCCGCAGCCGATAACGTTCGCACCTCGCGGCAGAGTTGTAGGGCGGGTCGCCCTCGGCCCGCCGGAGCTGTTGATCAGACGAACCGCCGCCAGCTCACCGATGCACCCCTTGTCGGGGCCCTTGTCTGGTGCTATACGTTAAATGCACCGGCTACATCGAATGACGAAACTCGCGCCTCCAGAGTCCACCGGTCTGTCAAACTCAACGACTCCAGTTCTTGAGGAAACCGGCCATGAAAAGAGCCTTCGCCTGGTTACCGCTTGCCATCGTCGTTGCGGGCACCATGACATATCTCATTGTCACCCAACATGAACGGAGAAAACCCGCGGCCAGTGGCAGAACCGGACCGCGTGCTGAATCCCAAGCCCGCCCCCCATCCATTGACGAAAGGCAAACGAGGACCGAAACAGTCGAGGGGGATGGGCGAACACCGTCAGAAGCGACGAAACACAACAGCGGGGAAGGCGGCCACATTCCCGGAACTGTCACCGACGAGGACGGCAAACCGCTGCCCGAGGCCCAGGTCGTCTTCACCATGGGAACAGGCCCTAGCGTCTTCGGCTTCGGTGGGGCATTCTCGGGCTTCGGCTTCGAACCCAGGGATAACTTGACTGACGGACCCGGTGACGAACCGGGCGGCGATTCCCAGGACGAAGCGTTCGGCGGGGAATGCGGCGGCGGATTCGTTGAGGGGTTTGGCACCGAGGATTCCCGCACCGCTTTTTCTGGCGGAGACCCTTTTAAAGGCGGATTTGGCGAGGGCTCAGCCACATCCCACGATCGGGTCGAAACCGGCGCCGATGGAACGTACCTCTCCGGCCTGCTTCAACCCGGCACCTACTCCGCTGTCGCGTGCGGCCGATACCACTATCCGGCAAAGATCCAGATTGTCGAGGTAGAGCGTGGCGTCAAGGTAACCGGCGTCAATTTCATCCTTAAGGAAGGTGCTAGTGTAGTGTTTCACGCAGTTGATTGATTATCCAAGACCGCTTTGGCTCGT